>JAYVXO010000159.1:0-38993 GCA_043785105.1 Fimbriiglobus sp. | reverse complement strand
CGTCCCTTTCAGGGCCGAAAACCCTGTTGAAGACAGAGTGCCAGAAAGGTTTGCCTCACGCCACACAATCCCTGCGCACACTTGAGACTCACCCGGCGGAGCGATAAGATGCTGTTACCGAAAACTTTTTGATTCCGCCAACCTGCCAGGCATCTCCGCCGCGTGGTTGGGATTTCCCAAACCGACGCGGAGTTTCCCATGTTGTTTTCGTCTCGTCGAGACGCCGTTGAATCACCGGACGACATCTTCGCGGAAACGCGGATGTCGTTCGGGGACCACATCGAAGAATTGCGGAAGTACCTGCTCCGCGCCATTTACGGCCTACTGGTCGTGCTGGTCGGCGGCTTTGTCCTGGATACCGTCGGGGAGTACCTGGAATCCGATTACATCGGCTTGGGCCGGCCGATGTTGCAAGTTATCGTCTACCCGGCGGAATCCCAGGTGCGGGCGTTCTATGCTCGGCGTAACGAAAAGGCGTTGAAGAAGCTGACCGCGATTCAATCGGACGTGACCGAAGTCGAGCGGATTAAACGCAAGTTGGATCGGAACGAGCAAGACACCTCCGTGCTGACCAGTGAAGAACTCGCCACGATGCGGGGCGCCCCGCTTGAGATGCCGGTGCTGATCCCGGTGAAGGCGTTCGAGGACGCCTTCGGCATCACGGCCAAGAACCCGGCGCAGACCGACATCGAAGTCAAGATGAAGGTCTACCCGTCCCACGTCAATTTCCTGAGCAACCGCGGCGAAACGCTCCTCGAAAACCGCAACTTCATGCGCACCCAAAGCCCGCAAGAGGCGATGGTCGTCTACTTCAAAGTGGCGATCCTTTGCTCGGCGGTGCTGGCTAGCCCGTGGATTTTTTACCAGATTTGGGCGTTCGTCGCGGCGGGATTGTACCCCAAGGAGCGGGCGTATGTGTACAAGTTCCTCGCGCCGAGTATCGGCCTGTTCCTGACGGGCGTGTTGCTCTGCCAATTCGTCGTGCTGCCCGGTGCGGTGAAGGCGCTGATTGCTTTCAACAACTGGATTGAACTCGACCCGGATTTGCGGTTGAACGAATGGCTCGGGTTCGCACTGATGCTGCCGATCGTCTTCGGCATCTCCTTCCAAACGCCGCTCGTCATGTTCTTCATGAACCGCATCGGGCTGTTCGGGTGGGAAGATTACTGGGCCAAGTGGCGGTACGCGGTGATTATTCTCGCGCTGTTCTCCGCCATCATCACCCCCACCCCCGACGCCATTACCATGATGTACCTGTTCATCCCGATGTTCGGCCTGTACATGATCGGCGTCGCGGTGTGTAGAATCTTCCCGCCCCAGCACGAAATCGACGACGCGGCTGAACTGGCCGAACAAGTGGCCGTGTGATTGCTATGACCAACCCGCCTTCTCCTAGTGTGTTCCTCGTCGGCGCCGGTCCGGGCGATCCGGGGTTGCTGACGCTTCGCGGGGCGGAGTTGTTGGGGCAAGCGGACCTGGTTCTTTACGATCAACTCGTGGCGAAGCGGTTGCTGGATTGGGTGAAACCGGGTGCGGAGTTGGTCTGCGTCCGCGACCTGCCCGGCAACCATCCGGACAAGTACCCGCACATCTTCAACCGCATGATCGACTCGGCCCGCGCCGGCAAAACCGTGGTGCGGTTAAAGGGCGGCGACCCGCTCATCTTCGGGCGCGGTGGCGAAGAAGCGGAGGCGTTGCGACAAGCCGGTGTCGCTTACGAGATTGTCCCCGGCGTCACGGCAGCACTCGCCGCAGCATCGTACTTGGACATTCCCTTAACGCATCGGCAACACGCCAGCGCCGTGGCGTTCGTCACCGGCCATGAACTGCCGATGAAGCCCGGCAACAAGCTCGATTGGGAAGCGTTGGCGAAGTTCCCCGGCACGCTCGCCATTTACATGGGCATCGCCCGGATGCCGCTCATCGTCGCGGAACTGTTGCGCTACGGCAAAGACCCGCACACCCCGGCGGCGATCATCGAGCGGGCCAGCACCGGCGACATGCGGACCGCGTTCGCCCCCCTTCACGATCTCGAACGCGCCCGCCGCCAAGCCGGGTTGGAAGCGCCGGGCCTAATCTTGATCGGCGATGTGGTCGAACATCGTGCCCCGGTCTCGTGGTTCGAGCAACGCCCGCTGTTCGGCCAACGGGTTCTGGTCACGCGGCCCCGCCACCAAGCCGAACCGATGATGCACAAGTTGGAACTCCTCGGCGCAGTCCCGGTGCTATTACCCACGGTCGAAATCCGCGAACCCAGTGACTTCACCGCCGTCGATGCTGCACTGGATGCGGTCCGTAACGGCGCGTGGGATTGGCTCGTGTTCAGCAGTGCCAACGGCGTTCATGCGTTGATCCGCCGGTTGCGAACACTGGGCCGCGACCTGCGTGACTTTGGCCGCGTGAAGTTCGCCACCATCGGCCCGAAGACGGCAGACGCACTCCGGGAATACCACCTGAACCCGGACCTAGTCGCGACCAACACGTTCAACTCCGAAGGACTCGTAGACGCTCTTCGACCCCATGTCGTCGGGCAACGAGTGTTGCTGGCGCGGGCCAACAAAGGCCGGGAATTGCTTCGCACCGAGTTGGCTAAAACTTGCACCGTCGAGCAAGTGACGGTCTATGAACAAGTGGATGCAATCCTGCCAAATACCGATGCCTTGGCTGCCCTGCGACGGGGAGAAATTCGCTACGTGACCCTGAGCAGTTCCAACGTCGCCCGTGCCCTACTCGCCCTGTTCGACGACACGATCCGTGGCAGGATTGAACGCGGCGAAATCCGCCTCGTGGCCATCAGCCCCGAGACGGCCCGCATAGTCCGTGAGCTAGGCTACCGTGTGGCCGGTGAAGCCACAACCTACACCGCAGACGGGTTGATCGACGCCGTGATTCGATTAGCTCAAACGACGTGAACAAAGCAGATTTCACCACAGAGGGCACGGAGAGCCACAGAGAAAGCCAAAACAATTTTTATGACTTTCTCTGTGGCTCTCCGTGCCCTCTGTGGTGAAATGATTTTCGTTCTATTCGGTGGTTTACTTCAATTCTTTCATGGCGCTGTAGCCCAGATAGCCGACGACGCCGCTGGCCAGGATGCCGAACACGTCGGCGACGATGAACGACCGCCCGCCGAACGGGAAGCCGACGGCGACATCGAGGACGAACAGCAACAACATGAGTCCGGCAACGCCCAGCGCCCCGTAGCACATGTACTTTTCCATCGCCAAGCCTTTCCCGACAACTAGGGTGCTCACAGCCACCTCCCAACCGGGCGCGGTAGATGTAACTCGGACGGAATTTAGCCAGTATCCTACCGAACCAGAGCCACGGAGCAACAGGTTGTGCGAAGAGTTTCAAAATCGCCCCGCTTCCCTGCGCCGCATTCTCCGCAGAACGGGCGCAATTGCGCAGGATTAGTAGGAAGTGTTTAACGCGGAGATTCCCGACTCGACGCGGCACCTGCCACAAGATACGATAACAGAGCGCAGGAAACCTGCGCCAGTATTCAAATCGGAGCGCACCATGCTCGTTCGGCTCTTCGGCAAAAATTTCCGCTCCCTGAAAGACGACTTCGAGCTATCAATGGTCGCCGCCGACCTGACCCGCAAGGAAGACCGCGACCGAGGCATCATCGAAGTGCCAATCAAGGGAATGACGGAGCCGCTTCGTCTGTTACGCTGTGCCGCGATTTATGGGGCGAATGCATCAGGAAAATCAACGGTTTTGCTTGCGGCTCGTGCGTTGCAGTGGCTCGGAACCGACTCAAGTAGACTGTCGATACCCGGTTGGAGAATTGACAGTTATGAACCATTTGAATTGTCTGATAAATCACGCACATCTCCGTGTGTACTCGGCTGTGATGTGGTTCATGAGGGATCACTACTTCGCTACGAAATCTCGTTCAACGCAAAGCAGATTTTGACTGAATCGCTAGTACTTCAAACAGAAAAGAACCCAATCAAACTCATTGATCGGAAACCTTCTGGTGTTGTGCGTGGAAAATTGATAACGAGTAGTGAAGCGAATCAGTTGTATGTCAAAGAGATGCAACCGAATGTATCGGTACTGTCAAAATTGGCTCAATTTGGGCCAATTAAAGGGGTAGAGTCGGCCAAACCCTACTTCGATACGATTCAAAGCGCTACTCAATTCAGGGATTACACACATTCAGTCAATCCACGAGGCAGTCACGCAGCTAAGCACCTGCACAGGTTCGCAACTGACAAGGCTTATAGTGAGTGGATCATCAACCACTTGATGAAAAATGCGGATGTTGGGATCTGCGATGTCGAGACCAGTGTTGAGAAGATGGATTCTCCAGAGCAATCATGGGAGCAAAAGCAAAAAGCGGGGCTAGACACGAGCGTCCAGGAGTCGCACGTATTAGTATCCGTATCCTTTGTCCACGAGGGGAGTTCAAGTCAGAAGCTCGATTTTGAGCATGAATCGGCGGGCACTAGAAAGTTGTTTAACATCGCCGGTGATTGGTGGCGGCTTGCACATGAGTCTGGCACCCTCCTTGCCGATGAACTCAGTGCCAGCCTTCACCCACTATTGCTGGATCGACTCATTCGTGCTGTAAACGATGCTCCTAGTAGCGTTAAATCACAACTCATTTTCACGACACATGACAATGGCTTACTTGAGGGTCAAGATGGACTACCGCCCGCACTCCGGAGGGATCAAGTTTATCTGATAGAAAAGAATGCTTACGGTGCATCCGAGTTGTATGCCCTTGTGGAATTCAAAGATGATGCTCGTTCGGTTCATAACATTCGCAAGCGATACTTGTCTGGGCTGTACGGCGCCATTCCATTGGTGGAGATGCTCAAGTTATGAGCAAGAGGAACCCAGGCAAGAAACCGATCTCGAAAGCGACAACTTCGATCATCGAACAGCAAAAACGGAAGCAGGGTGTTCGGGATTTGAAAAAGCGATTCTTGATCGTTTGTGAGGACGCAAAGTCAGCGCCGAACTACTTTTTGGCACTCAGGAGACACTTCAAACTCTCGGCGACATCTGTCAGAGTCGTTGGAAGCGACGGCAACTCGCAACCGATCCAAGTTGTAAATCGCGCGATTCAAATCAAGAACCAAGTAGAGAAAGCAAACAAGCCAAAGAAGCAGCAAGATGCAGAAAGTTATATCATCAAATATGATGAAGTGTGGTGCGTGATTGATGGCGACTACGGCAACAAGATCACTAACGCTAGAGCCAGCGCGAAGGCTAACCAAGTCCAACTTGCTGTCTCGACGATGTGCTTTGAATACTGGATTTTGCTTCACTTCGAGGAGAACGACACGTCAACTTCAAACTGCGATGCGATCGTTAGTTCGTTGAAAGCGAAAAAGTACATCCCGAAATATGCGAAGGGAACTTGTGACTTTCACGACGTTGTTCCCCATGTCCACGCTGCTTGTAAACGAGCCAAAAAACTTCGGAGACCAGCAGAGAATCCCGAAGAACAGAACCCATGCAGCGAAGTTTACAAGCTCATCAACGCAATACTGCCCTCCGCTCCGAGCGAATCAGCCTAATTTTGCCGACACGTCTAAAACTCTGTCTCTCGCAGCGCGCGTTCGCCGGCGCGCATGGGTAGCACGACGGCGATGACGCCGAAGATTATGCCGATGGGGACGCCGGCGTAGGCCCACCAGGGGAGTTCGGCTTGGACGCCGAAGCCTTTGGCTAGGCCGGCGGCGTGGATGGGGCCGGCCATCACTGCGACGACGCTGACCAGGAACATGAGGCCGATGACCATGTTCACGGTGCCGCCGAACCCGACCACGATTTTCGACGGGTCGGTCTCGCGGAAGTTGGGCATGTACGCGCCGAGGCCGACGTTTAACCCACTGAGGCCGATGGCGACCACGGCCACGGTCAGGGCGTGAACGGCGATCGCGTCGAACGGCATCCCGATTAGCACGTCGCTGACCAGAATGAGCGTTTCAGCGCCGATGACGGAGCCGGTAGCGGCGAAGACGAACTTGCCACGGAGGATTTGTTCCCGCTTGATGGGCAGCAATCCGAGGATCCAGAACTTGCGACCTTCCAGACTAATCATCGGGAAAATGAACCGGCTGAGCGCCGCACACATCAACACCGACGTGGCCGCGACGTTCACGAGGCTGATGACGAACTTGTCCGGCGCCAGCAAATCGTTCTTGTAAAACTGCCGGAGGTTGGTCGCGCTAATCAGCAGCAGCCCGCCAAAGATGGCGAGCAGCACCCATTGCGTCGGGTCGCGGCGGAAGGTGCGGAAGTCTTTGACGATCAGAATCCGCGTCGGTTTGTCCAGGTAAAAGACCAGCAGTTCCATGACCCGATCGAGCAGGTTGGCGCGATAAACCCGCGCATTGGTGCCCCCCCCGGTCACCCGATCGAACGCCGTCCGATAGACCCGGCGCGCCGTCCCCGCAGCGATCAGGAAGGCCACCAAGCCGTTGCTCCACAGCATGGCCAGCGGCATCAGGGCGTGCCGTGTTTCTCCGCGTGCGGCGGCCATGATGCCGTTGGTCATCCAGTGGCTGGGCGTGAGCGGGTGTTGCACGATGGCGAACTGGCCGATTAACCCTTCGACTTCGTTTTTCTTCTGCGTCTTGAGTGACGTGCGCGCCGCGGCGCCGATTTTGAACAGCCAGAAGCCCGTCACGGCAATCAACACCACCCCGATCACGACCAACCCTTGCTTGCGGTTGCGTGGCAAGTAGCGGACCAGTAGCAAGCAAATGAGCGCCGAGACCGAACCCGGCAACAGCACGAACCCGAGAAGGTACAGCGGCAGCAGCGGGTAAAAGAACCACGGTACCCCGGCGACGATGCCATACGCCACCAGGATCGGCATCCCGAGGATCAGGAACGCCCACGAGCTAAACGCCACCGCCGCTTGGAACTTCGTGGTAAAAATGTGGTCGGCGCGTGCAGGCGTGGACAGCAAGAAGCGGGCTTCCGGCGCGGTGAACAGGCTGGCGTACAGGATGATCCCGGTACTGAAAATCAGCATGACGCCGAGCGTGAAAAACATCAGGTCGAACAAGCCGCCGACGATCAACCCCTTGGCGGGTACGTTGAACGCGAACATCTCGTGGAGGCCGTACCAACTGATGCCGAACACGAACGCCGCGACGATGAAACTGGTCGAGATCATCGTGAACAGCTTGATCTTGCTAGACTCCATCGCCACCCGCAGGCCGTTGCGGACCAACCGCATTCGCAACCAACGGAACACGGCGGCATGGTCCGCAACACGGGGTGTCGGCGAAGCCGACCGCGTGGCGTGGGGCGCGAGGTGCGGGAGTAGGGTGCTGTTGGGCATGGGCATGTCCCTCGGATTCACCACGAATAGCACGAATCAGACGAATGAAGACAAATCAATTCAGAGTTTCCAAGAACAGCATTTCGCTCTTGCAGACACGCTTTTCGGCAATCATTTCGCTTCTGATTTCATTCGTCTGATTCGTGCTATTCGTGGTTTCAAGTCAAAGCAGGGGTGTTCACGTCTTCGGTAATCTTCAAGAACAGGTCTTCGAGGGAGCCGTCCATCGAGGCGAGTTTGCGGAGGTCGCTCATGGTGCCGAGGCCGAGCAATTTGCCGTGGTCGATGATGCCGATGCTGTCCGCGAGTTCTTGGGCAATGTCCAGGGTGTGGGTCGAGAGGAACACCGTGACGCCGCTTTCGGTCTGCTTGCGGAGCAAGATTTTCAACTCGCGGATCGACTTCGGATCGAGACCCACCGTCGGCTCGTCGGCGATCAACAACCTCGGCTCGTGGGCCAGTGCCGCCGCGAACACCGTGCGTTGCCGCATCCCGTGCGAGTAGCGTTCCGTCAGGTCGTCCACGAACGCATCGAGGTGAAACAGTTCGATGACGTGGGCGATGCGGTCCGCCGTGTGCGCCTTGTCCATGCGGTACAGGTCGCAGGTAAATTGCAAGAACTCGCGCCCCGTTAGCTTCTCGTACAGGAACGGCTGATCGGGCACGTAGCTGATGAGTTGCCGCGCTTGGTCCCCGTGCGTCCCGAGGTCAAAGCCCCCCACGCGCACGGTCCCTTCGGTGGGGAACAACAGGCCGCAAATCATCTTCAACGTCGTGGTTTTCCCAGCGCCGTTCGGCCCGAGAAACGCGAAGAGTTCCCCGGCTGGCACCCTAAGGTTCAGTGCTTCGACCGCAAGCTTCGGCCCGTAGCGCTTGGTGACGTTGGTGATTTCGATCATCTCAGGAACCCTCCGTAAAAGCCCACGGTTAATTAACCGTGTGGCTCTTGTTGCCCACTTACTCCTCGCGCTCGAAGCGTAATTTCTCGCCCAGGCCGCTGGCTTCTTGGCGCATCACGCGGCCGTCGGCGGTGCTGACCCAGGTGCGGGCTTGGACTTCGTCGCCCCGGTATTCAATGACCCAGCACTCGACGGGCGGGGCGTTTTTGCGGTCGAGTTTTTCAGGTGTGCTTTTGACTTCGGCCAGCAACTCGCGGTTGCCGGGGTTCGGTAGGGCGCTCAAAGTGAACTTCGATTCCTTCGCCATCTCTCGTAACAGCACATTCATCGCATCTTGAAGCGGATCGACAATGCGGATAACCCAGCGGCGACCGGGTTGCACGTCCCGCAGGCGGTTCAACGGCATCATCGGGTTCAGCACTTGCCCGGCTGGTACGGGGACCGGCTCCAGTTCGCGGTCGATTACCGGGGCAGTCGATTTGATCGGGTAACGGACCTGACAGCGTCCCAGAAGTTCGCCATTTAGCACGTAGCCAGAGACTTCTGCGGACGCATCGCCGATCGGGAGTGGGCCGATCTTGGCGATCAGATCGCCGCTCATTTTTTGTTCACGCAACTCCCCGGCCCGGTTGACACGCACGCTGGTTTCGAGCCGGGGAACGTCGAGCGAAAAGCCTTTGCTGAGGTCGAATGAGAGTTGCGTATACGTGTTCAAGAAGCGAAAGGTGTCGTCGATCGCGTTGTATTCCATCCGCGTGGTCAGCTTGCCAATCCGTTGTTCGCCGCGATAGATCTGCCAGTTGGTTGAGAGATCTTTTGTGGCTTCGTCAGCAAGGTCGATTTGAATCGGCGGGGGGGCGTCGGAGAAGTAGCGCGGCCAGACTTCGTGGTAGCCCACGTAAGCGGTCGTGGCGAGCCAGAACAAGACGATGGCAGCAACGCCAATTCTCGACGGCATAAATCACCTGGGTGAATTCACCCGCAACCACAGAGATGATGTGCCGGGCGGGCGCCGGCGACATTTCCATCCTACCCCAGGACACTTGGGGAAACAACTTCGCAATAACCCTGCGCCTTGAATCGACGGGGTGGCTTGAGACAATACTAGGTCAATCACCTCCCGACAACTCAAACTGTGATGCGAGACGGTCATGATCGTAGGCGTGCCGAAAGAAGTCAAAGGCGACGAATACCGCGTGGCGATGACGCCGAACGGCGTGGAAGAACTCACGCGGGCCAAACACAAGGTGCTGATTCAAACGAACGCGGGGGTTGGCAGCGGCATCAGCGATGACCAGTACGTGGCGTGCGGGGCAGAGATTGTCACCAGCACCGCTGATGTGTGGAGCCGGGCCGACCTCATCGTGAAGGTGAAAGAACCGCTCGTCGAGGAATGGCCGCACATGCGGGCCGGGCAAACGGTGTTCACGTTTTTCCACTTTGCCGCCGACGAACTTTTGACCCGCGCCGTGATGAAGTCCGGTATCACCGCGATTGCTTACGAGACGATCAAGGACGCCAAAGGCAGCCTGCCGTTGCTGACGCCGATGAGCGAAGTGGCGGGGCGGATGAGCATTCAGGAAGGGGCCAAGTACCTAGAGCGGCCCTTCGACGGCCGGGGGATTTTGCTCGGTGGCGTGCCCGGTGTGGCACCGGCGACCGTGGCCGTGATCGGCGGTGGAATCGTGGGTGCGAACGCGGCGAAAGTTGCAGCGGGGCTGGGAGCGAACGTGTTTATTCTGGACGTGAACCTGGACCGGCTCCGCTACCTCGACGACGTGATGCCACGCAACGTGACCACGCTGTTCAGCAACCGCCACAACATCCTGGACACGCTGCAATGGGCCGACCTCGTGATCGGCTCGATCCTGATTCCCGGCGCCAAGGCACCCCACTTGGTGATGCGCGAAGACCTGAAACGGATGCCACCCCGCGCGGTCGTGATTGACGTGGCGATCGACCAAGGCGGGTGCTTTGAAACGAGCAAGCCGACGACCCACGCCAAGCCGACGTACATCGTCGATGACATCGTTCACTATTGCGTGACGAACATGCCCGGCGCCGTGGGCCGCACCAGCACCTACGCGCTGACCAACGTGACGTTGCCGTATGTGCTGCAACTGGCGAACAAAGGTTTAGAGCGCGCGATTCAGGAGAGCAATGCGTTGCTTTTGGGCGTGAACATCAAGGCGGGCCGCGTTACCAACGAAGCCGTCGCCGCGACGTTCGGGATGGATTTGGCTAAAGCGGCGTAACTGACAACCCGATTCTGGTTTGCTGACCCCGGTAGGGGTCATGGAATGTAGCCACGGGTGGAGCGCTTCGCGTAACCCGTGGAAGAGTTGACTCAATACTCGACCGCTCTGAAGGGGCGGAGGAATCCTTCGCCCCTTCAGGGCGACCTCGGGGGGGGTCTCGGTTCCACGGGTTCCGCTTCGCTCCACCCGTGGCTACAGTCCGTGGCCCCTTCAGGGCCATCAAACCGATGCAGTTCTAGCGTTGTGACAGAAATCGTTCGATACATGAGAGAATCACCTGTGCGGATTGGCGGCATTGTACTTTGTGGCGGGCGGTCATCGCGGATGGGGCAGCCGAAGGCGTGGTTGCCGATCGGTGACGAAGTCTTGTTGCAACGGGTCGTCCGAGTTTTGCGCGAAGTCGTCGAACCTGTGTTAGTCGTTGCCGCACCGGGGCAGAACGTTCCGGAATTGCCGGTCGGCGTCGAGATTGTCCGCGATCCGGTGGAAAGTCGTGGGCCGTTGCAAGGCTTGGCAACGGGGTTAACGGCGTTGACAGGGAAGGTGGATGCGGTCTATCTGTCGTCGTGCGATGCCCCGTTCTTACACGCGGCCTTCGTGCGACGGATGGTGAGTTTGTTGAAAGAAGACAGTAGTATCGCGGTCCCCCACATCGGCGATTATCACCATCCGCTTGCGGGTGTCTATCGAGTGTCAGTGTTGGATGCGGTCAATTCCCTTCTCGCCGCGAACCGGATGCGGCCTGTGTTTCTGTTCGACGCCGTGCCGACGCGAATCGTCCAAGCCGAGGAGTTGATCGACATCGACCCGACGTTTCAATCGCTGCGGAATATCAACACCCCGGAGGAGTACGAAATCGCCCTGCGGGATTTCGTAGCCCGTTCCTACAATCACAGCTAACGGGCATCAATCAAGAAGCGTTCACCACAGAGGCACAGAGAAATCCAAAACAAGTTCTAATGGATTTCTCTGTGCCTCTGTGTCTCTGTGGTGAATTCGGATTGAACAGTACCGACCGTAACCGAAATCCTGAGCAAACTTCCCACTATGCACCCGCACAAATCGCACCACAACCGGCACGCCGGCAATGCCGATAGCAAAGAGTTCATCAAAAAGATCAGCCGCCATCGCATTGACCCCCCGGCGGTCCCGAAGGGCATTAACACTGCCGATTTGATCGACGCGGCGTTCTTGTCGTACAACGCCGGGCGGATGCGTGAGGGGTGCCAACTGTTCGCCAACCGCATGTTGGAACCGGACGCCACCGTCGGCTTGGCGCTGTCCGGTGCGCTGACGCCGGCAGGTCTGGGCATGTCGTGTTTGGTACCACTGATCGAAGCGGGGTTCATTGATTGGATCATTTCAACGGGTGCGAACCTGTACCACGACACCCACTACGCACTCGGCATGGACCTTTACCAATCGGGGCCGAACTTGCCCGATTTGGAGTTGCGGGAAAACCAGATCATCCGCATCTACGACATCATTTTCGACTACGAGAACCTGCTCGGGACGGACAAGTTTTACCGCACGTTGTGCCGGGGCGAAGCGTTCCAACAGACGTTCGGCACGGCAGAGTTTCACAACCTCGTTGGCAAGTATTTGGACGAGCGCGAAACGCAAACCGGCTTGAAGGGCAAGAGCCTACTTGCCGCCGCGTACCGCTGTGGCGTGCCGATTTACACCAGTTCGCCGGGGGATAGTTCGATCGGGATGAACCTCGCCGCGCTCATGTTGGAAGGCAGCAAGCTTCGCATCGACCCGTTGCGCGACATCAACCAAACCGCGTCGATCGTGTGGGAAGCGAAAGCGACGGGTGGCACCAGTGGTGTGTTCATTCTCGGCGGGGGATCGCCGAAGAATTTCATGCTACAAACCGAACCGCAGATTCAAGAAGTGCTCGGCCTACACGAAGCCGGCCACGACTACTTCCTGCAATTCACCGACGCCCGTCCGGACACCGGCGGCCTGAGCGGGGCGACCCCGTCTGAGGCGATGACGTGGGGCAAGGTCGATCCCGACAAGCTCTCCGGCACCGTGACCTGCTACGTCGATTCCACCATCGCGCTGCCGATGCTGACGGCCTACGCCCTGACCCGCCGGGAGCCGCGCGAACACAAACGGTACATGGACAAGATCCCCGAACTCGCGCGCAAACTCGAAGCCCGCTACGCCGAAGTCCGCAAGGAACGCGGCGAGTGAGATTTGCATTCTGGTAGGTCGTGGTCGAGTCTTCGTGGGCACCGACAGAGTCGCAATGTCGGTGCCCACGAAGACTCGACCACGACCTACCAGAACTGCGTCTAAATAGACGACTATTTCTTCAACCGATACTCGACGGTGTTGGGCGTTTCGTCGGGCGGCATCTCGAAGGGCAGCGCCTTGAGGAACTCGACGAGGTCGTCGAGTTCCTCGCGTTTCAGGTGACTGGTTTTGCCGTGCTTGTCGGCCTTGTTGTGGTCGGTGAACACGCCGTGCAACGTCTTCGCGCGGCCGTCGTGCAGGTAGCTGTTCACCCGGTAAACGCCTAGCAGCGTCGGCGTGTCGTACTTCGGCCCGATCTTTTCCGTGGCCGCGTCGCCGGTGCCGATGTCGTGGAGGTTGAAGGGCCTTTCGCGCTTGCCGTCGGTGTAGTACGGCCCGTTGTGGCACGTCGCACACTTGGTTTCACTGCTCTTGAAGATTGTCTGGCCACGTTGGGCGGGTTCGCTGAGCTTGCCGGGGGCTGGATTGTGTGGCGAGAGGCGGAAGTTGAAGCTGTTCGTGTAGATCGCTAACGCATCCAGGTCGTGGGACAAGCCAGCGGTTTTCTGGTCGAGTTCGGCGAAGTCGGTGAACCCGGTTCGGCTCTTAACCGACTGTTTCGCCAAGCCGCGGCCTTGCATCAACTTCCCGCGAATCGTGTACTCGAAATCTTGCACTTCGTCGCGGTCGGCGGACCAGTGAAGCGGGTGCGTGTGGGCCAGCCCGAACAGGTTCGGCGACTTGCGATGCCCCTCGGGATTCTGCCACACGCGACCATCATGGAGGCCGTCCGGGTGGCACGAACTACACGCGATCCAGCGGGCACTGCCCATCGGCTGCAACGCCGTTTGAAACAGTTCCTTGCCGCGCCGCCATTCGGGCGTGTGGGCAGGGGTACAAACCGGGATCGTGGCGAGTTTGCTCTTCATCAATTCATCGAAGACCACGACGGCGTAGTCCAGCGTGTTGTAGATGTAGACTTCCTGGCCGTCCGGAGATGTTCGCACCGCACGCGGGTGTTTGCCGACCGTCACCAGCCGACCGAGGCGGTCGATTTCCTGGTAATCGTCATCCAGGGTCTTCGACAGGTTCATGTCGTCGGTGCCGGCGTAGATCGTGTAAATTTTCGACCCGTCCGGCGACACGGCGGCTTCCCACGGGTTGGTGACGACCTGCAAATTGTTGAAGGTGTCCAGGGCCAGCGACCGACGGCGTTTTTCCCCTGTTGTTGCGGGAACGAGATCGCAGAACGACAGTTGCGGAAAGATCGAACCCCGCGCGTCAAACCCCGTCACGCGGCTGCGAATGTGACTGAGGTATGCTTTGCCGCGTTTGGGGTGCAACGTCACATGGCGGGCGAGATTGTCCTGGGAGTACCCGTCCCACCGATCGGTGATCCGGCCGGTTTCCCGACTGACCGCGATGAGATTGGCCGTGAAGAACTCCGTGACGTACAGCGTTTTTTCATCGTTGGCCAGCGCGAGACCCCGGCAGTCTTTGCCGACTTTGAACGTGCGTGATACCTTCTTAGCTGTGATGTCGATTTCACTGACGGTGCCCAAGTAATCGTGGGTGACGTAGGCAAACAGGCCGTCCTTGGTCGTCACAATTCCATACGGTTCGTCATCGACCTTCAGCGTGTGAACGACCTTCTTCTGCGTGGCATCAACGAACAACACGACATCGTCACCGTAAACCGTCACGAGGCCGAGTGAACTGTTGCCGACCCACGCGACGCCTTCCGGGTGGTCGCCCACCGGGATTTCGCCGATAGCTTTGCGCGTCTTCAAATCCACGACGGTCACACTGCCCGTGTCCGTGTTCGCCACCAGTAACCGCTGCCCGTCCGGAGAGATGTCGAGCAAACTGTTGGAGCTGCCAGCGCGGGTCATGGCAGGGACGAAAAGGACGAGAGCCAGTGTGAGTAGTTTGCGCATAGCGTCAGTGTTCAAAGTCATGAGGGAAGAAAGCCCACGGACGGAAAGCCCACGGACGATCGTCCGTGGGCTTTGAGGGCTTTGTGAGTTACCTGAATTGTAGCCTACTTCTTCTCCACTTTCTTCTTGTCTTCTTCGGTGATGGTCCACAGGTGGACTTCGTAGTCGTCGCCGTCCTCGCCCTTGATGTTCAACGTCTTCTCGGGCTTCCAATCGCCCATCGTGAATCGGTGGGACACGATCCGCGTGCCGGGCTTGAGTTGCTTCCACAGGTTCGGGCGGATCAGGGCGTTGAACTCGTTGCCCATGTACAGTAGCACCACGGTGGCGTCGGAGAAGTCCTTGATGTCGAGCGCGTCGCCGAGGCGGAGGTCGATCTTGTCTTCGAGCTTCGCGGCCTTGATGGTCGCCTTCGATTCGGTGATGCGGTCCGGGTCGATGTCGATGGCGACGCCCTTCTTCGCACCGGCTTTCACCGCCGCGATGGTCATGCGCGAATCGCCACAGCCGGGTTCAAACACGATGTCGTCTTTCTTGATAACCGCAAGTTTCAGCATTTCGGTCACAATGTCGTCGGGGGTCGGCACGTAGCGGATCATGGCCTTATCGGTGGCGTCGTCCTTGGTCAGGTCGATGGTCACGTCCTCGCCGCCCTTGAAGACCGCCGACTTGTTCCGCGTCATGATCGTGTAATTGTTCGGCCGCCACTCGGCGGTCAGTTTGTACTCGTAGGTCTTCGCCACGTCGAGGGCCGGGGTGTCGAAGGTCCGTTCCTTGCCGGTTGCTTTCGTGGCCTTGTCTTCAATCTTCAATTCCGCGTCGTCTTGTGGCAACAAGACTTTCACTTTAGACTTTTTCGTGACAACAGGTGGCGCTTGGGCGCCAGTCGTGCTAATCGTCGTGGCCACCAAACCGCAGGCGAATAGTGTCGCCATGCTCAATTTCGCAAGCATCCGCATGGGTGAAAGCCCTCCAGAAAGTGAGTGTGATTCAGAGAGGTTATCCTGATTGTCGGGTTTAGCAGTTCGGTCCGCTGTTGGCAACGTTTTGCCAGTAGTCCGTGGCATTGTACCGGACATTCTGTAATAATCGCCCGCACGCTATCC
Organism: Fimbriiglobus sp.; assembly: GCA_043785105.1. GTDB lineage: Bacteria > Planctomycetota > Planctomycetia > Gemmatales > Gemmataceae > Fimbriiglobus. Next base: position 23,234 of record JAYVXO010000159.1, on the reverse strand, counting down.
CAGACACCTTCGCCGAGACCGAACCCATGCGCTGTTTCCGTTACCTCGCTTTCCTCGCGTTGCTTGCCGTGGGCACAACCACGCTGGCTGCCGATTGGCCCCGCTTTCGTGGGGTGAACGGCAGCGGGATCGTGGACGATCCGACGATTCCCCTGAAGTGGTCCCAGTCGTCGAACCTGGCGTGGAAGGTCGCCCTTCCCGGTAGCGGGAACTCGTCGCCGATTATCGTCAAGGACAAACTGTTCGTCCAATCGTCCACCAAGGACGGCACGCAACGGATGTTACTTTGCCTGAACGCCAACACCGGCGTGATCGAATGGTCCAAGACCAACAAGGCCCACAAGGCCCACACCCACGTCAAAAATTCGCTCGCTTCCTCCACACCCGCGAGTGACGGGGACCGGGTTTACACGATCATGTGGGATGGTTCCCAAGTGTCGCTTGTGACCTACGACTTCGACGGCAAAGAACTCTGGACGGCCGTTCTCGGGGGGTACATCAGCCAGCATGGTCCCGGCATGTCGCCGGTTGCGTTTGGTGGCAATGTTTATGTGAACTACGACCAAGACGGCGAAGCGCAGTTCGTCTGCTTCGACGGCAAGTCTGGCAAGAAGAAGTGGTCCGCCGAACGCAAACCTTTTCGCGCGTGTTACTCCAGCCCGTTGATCCGTGACATCGCCGATGGCAAAAAAGAGATCATCAACGCGAGTACGGCAGGCATCACCGGCTACGATCCCGAGAGCGGCACTGTGAACTGGAACTGGGACTGGAAGTTTGACGGCATGGCGCTGCGAACCGTTGGGTCACCGATCTTAGCCGGCGATACCGTCGTTGCGGTTTCGGGCGATGGGGGTGGTTCCCGCTGCACGGTCGCCGTGACGGCCGGTGCCGGTTCGCACATGCTCTGGGAAAAGAAGAAGGACACGCCCTACGTGCCCGGCCCACTGCTGAAAGACGAACACCTTTACTGGATCACGGACGCGGGCATGGCGACGTGTGCGGAATTGAAGAGCGGCAAAATTGTCTGGAGCGAGCGGGCTTTCTCCAAACCCGTGTCGTCTTCTCCGATTCTGTTGGGTGACAATATCCTCACCATTTCCGAGGACGGCAAAGCGGTCCTGTTCAAAGCGTCTCCGCAAGGGTACGACAAAGTCGCGGACAACGAATTCGGCGAAGCCGTCTTCTCGTCACCCGCCGTGGCCAACGGGCGACTCTACGTCCGCGGCGCGGACCACCTGTTCTGCATCATGAAAAAGTAGACAGCTGAGTGACATCATGTTCCGGCTGAGCCGGGAGATTCCCGAAAATCCTCTTGCAATCGTCGAGATTCCGCTTGACGGCGCCGATTGTCTGATTTTACAGTGGTCTATAGAGGGACGTGTGTCGCGCAAAGTGTTGCCCACCCGTGACGGGTGGGACTAACCGCAGGATGTGGTGGTTGAAGTCTGCGAACTATTTCCCAACCTCAGAAGGCGGATCCAGAGCGTCCGGAATTTTATCGGCTCCGAAAGATAGGCACCCATGCTCGTTCTGTCCAGGAAAAAAAACGAGTCGATCGTCATCAACAATGACATCGTCATCAACAATGACATCGTCATCACGGTCGTGGAAATTCGCGGGGACAAGGTCCGACTCGGGATCGTGGCCCCCAAGGATGTTCCCGTTCACCGGGAAGAAGTTTTTGAAGCGATCCACGGCCACAAAGCCGACGCGGTGCCAAGCAAGCCCGCTGAAGCCAACGGGCACGCTTAGGGCTTCAACTCGTCTCGGTTTGCGCTCCACCCCAACGGACGGGCGTTGGGGTGTTCGTTGCCTGGAATGCCACAGATTTTTTTCTCACGTCGCCGACCCGGTGTACCGTTGAGTCACCCGATCGGGATTCAAAACGCTCCGTGAAACTCCGCGAGAGTCTTTGCGGGAGTTGCGAGTTCGCAGCGGAAAAAACAAAAGTAGACGCCGCCGGTATCAACATCACTGACTCGAACGACGAGGAATGCAATCATGTCTGCAGCGTGCCGCGGGTGACGCCGAGTTGGTTGAGGGCCTTGAGTTGCTTCCACGAATGCTTGCCGTCGTCGAGTCCTTCGATGACGCGGCTGTAGTGTTCCAAGAGCTTGACGGTTTGTTCGGGCGTCTCTCGAAGGAGATCGACGCGGAACCGGCGGATACCGAGTTCCTTCATCCGTCCGACGTACTCAGCAGCGGATTGCGGCACGCTGTTGAACACCGTGTTGCGGCACCCGGTGTCGGGGTGGACGGGGAAGTTGGCGCCGACGCGGTCTTTCAGTTCGATCCGGTGTTCGTCACACGGCCGACCGCAATCGCGGTGATCTTTGCCGGTCGAGAGAAACGCCGCAAAAACGCAATGCTCCATATGAAACATGGGCATGTGCTGGTGGATGACGGGTTCAAACCAACTCGGGTTGGCGTGCCGCATCAGCGCTTGAAATTGGTCCCAGTTCAGGTCGAAACTCGGCACCAATCTCGCCAACCCTTCGCGGATCAACACACCCGCCGTGATGTCGTTGGCCACGTTCAAGCTGAAGTCGCCGATGAGTTTCGCACCCGGCAACTGCTCTTGGAAGTAACCGATGGAGGCGAGGTTCCGGACCAACACCACGTCCGGTGCGGCACGGACAATCGGCGATTGGAACCCCTCTTCACCCGGCTTCCAGATGCGAAGTGTGGCCAGGCCGATTGGCATCCCGGCGGCGTGTGCCAACGGGACCGCGTCCTTGTACCGCCGCAGGTCTTCAAAGTCGCAATAGACGAGACTGGGGCGAGGTCGCTTCGACGGAGGTTGCCACGCGAGGACCGCTTCGAGTTGGTCCAGGTTGCGAGTGAGGACGGTGAGAGTCGGGGGAGATTGCGAAGTCGATCGTGAACCAATTGCTCGAAGCGAGTCGAGAGCGTCGGGTTGCACCACGGCGTGTTTGCGGAGTTGTTGGCGTTGCTCCACAAGCTCCGTGGCGGCTTGGCGGCGGAGGTCGTTCAGCACGGACTTTGGCACCATGACGTTGTCCGGTAGTTGCAGAATCGTCTCGCCTAACTCGAACGGTGTATCTCCGAGGCGGCTGAGTTGTTCCTGGATCTCGGTGGAGATCGTGGCGCGTTTCTTGGCGTGTTCCAGGGGGCCTGCCCAGGTCGCCGAGGTGTTGTGGTCCAGGTCGTCATGAAACGCGAGTGTCAGGGGGCCGTTGATGGTGCCCGTGAGGGTGGCGGTGATCCGGGCACGCCGGGCGAGCTTGTCTTGGGAATAGGTGTGTTCGAGTCGTTTTCGCAGGGCTGGGTCGTCCGTCTTCCACACCTCGCACCCAATTGGGATGCTGGAAAAGTCGAGGGCGTCCGGTTCAAATTGCAGTTCAACGCAATTTACACCCGATGTCGATTGCGGCGCTGGGTGAACGCTCCAGACGCGGCCACCAGGTTCCCGGACTTCAGGTGTTCCCAGGTCGAACAGGACGCCGTCGCCCGGTTTCACGAGGTCGTCTACTGTCTCCGCGAGTTGGATTCGCACGCCGAGATTGGTGAAGCCGGTGACCGTTCCCAGGTGAATGCCCCGGCTCTTGGGGAACCGCCCCCGCACCAACTTTTGGTGGTTGATGCCGTCCAGGAAACCTGGGGTCAGTCCACGGCTGAAGGTTTGGGCGAGGTCGAGTTCTTCCCGGCGAGACAGCTTAAAATCCAGGTCGGCGAGCGCGGCATCAATGGCTTTGCGGTAAGTCTGGGTGGTGGAGGCGACGTAGGGGCCGCCCTTCAAGCGGCCTTCGATTTTGAAGGAGATCACACCGGCTTCGATGAGCGGATCAATGAGATCGTAGGCGGCGAGGTCTTGCGGACTCAGGAGGTAGGCTTTATCGCCGAGGTCACGCGGTTGGCCATCGACGATCATTTCATACGGCAACCGGCACGCTTGCGCACACTGCCCCCGGTTCGCACTGCGACCGCCCAGCGCCTCGCTGGTCAGGCATTGACCACTGTAGGCAACACACAACGCGCCGTGGATGAACACCTCGACCGGCACGTCAGTTTGGGCAGTGACTTTGCGAATGTCGTCGAGTGACAGTTCCCGTGCCAACACGACGCGCTGCACACCCAGCTTCTTCACGAAGGCAATGCCACGCGGTTCGGTCAGCGTCATTTGCGTGGAGGCATGGACGGCTAAAGTGGGTGCCAGCTTGCGAATCAATTCGACGATGCCCAGGTCTTGGACGATGATCGCATCGACACCGGCCTCGGCAATCGTCTTCAAGAAATGCTGGGCTTCCGGCAACTCGTCGCTGAACACCAACGTGTTCATCGTGACGAAGCCCCGCACGTTGCGGGCGTGCAAAAACCGCATCACGTCCGGCAGTTCATCCAGTGTGAAGTTGGTCGCGCGTGCGCGGGCATTGAAGTGCGACAACCCAAAGTAGACGGCATCCGCACCGTTGGCGGCAGCCGCCCGCATCGCTTCCCAATCCCCGGCAGGGGAAAGCAACTCCGGCCGTTGGCGCAGTTTTCGTTCCGTGTTCATGCCCTGATTATAGCAGTTCGCTGTGATGGGTCAGGAACCGCGACGCGGTTGGCCAATGCAGAAATGCGGCGTCTGGGAACTGTTTTGAAATATTTACAAAACTGCTCTTGACATGCGCCACAACCAAAATAATCGTTAGAATGACCAAGCTGAATACAAGTTGTATTTCAGTCTTGATTCCTGCAACTGGGAGTGTTAAACATGCGGTTGAGAATTTTGATTGCCTTCGCGGCAATGGTGACAGGTGGCGTGGGGTCTGCGAGTGCGCAGAGTATTTTACCGACGACTACTGTTTACGGCGCTGCAAACTCAGGGGCGGCAACGGTAGGGGGGATTGCAACGAACGGTGCCATTTACCAGTACTCTTACATGACTATGACGGTCAGCTATAAAACCTATAGCTTTGATCAAAATGGCAATCTTATCACTACGGTTACACAGGTGTATGTATCTGGAATTCAGGGTGCCAATCCGTTTACAAAACCATTGACCGGTCTTATCACTGGCAAAACTTATGATGTGGCATTGCAAGCGCATTTCCCTGCCAATCGCCAAGCGACCCCACCATACCAAGATCTGAATGCATCTACCTCTTTTGTTGCACCATAGACAAAACATGCTAACGAATACAGTGCATTTGCCGATTTGCGCTGTATTCGATCATTTGTGTCAACATCGACGTTTCGCAGTAGCACATTCTGCAAAGTGGGCAAGCATGCTTTCGCTACGCTATAATTCAGTTCGTTCACATCGTGCCTTTACTCTCATTGAATTGCTGGTTGTCATCGGGATCATCGCCGTTCTGATCGGTCTGCTACTGCCAGCCATCCAAAAGGTCCGTGAAGCTGCCGCCAGGACACGCACCACCAATCAAATGCGGCAACTCGGGTTAGGAATGCACTCGTACTTGGCGGCAAACCAAGATCGGATGCCGGGATATGCGACGCTCGGCCCACCATTCCCACCATTTGTGCCGTTCGGAACAGTTGCAAAGTGCCCACTCTGGTCGATCATTCCTTACATAGACGATAAGGGCTTGGTCGTCATACTTGGTAGTGAAAACTTTCGATGTGTAGTGAATCCATCCGATCCGAGTCTTGAATATCAAAGAACTAACTATCCAGATATGGTAATCGGGCTACCGTCAGGTGCTAGTCTTGGTAGTAGCTATACAAGTTTTGCAGTGAATGCGTTGTTATTTGTCCTCAACAGGCAATACCCAAGTTGTGTGTCGGATGGGTCATCCTCAACGATTGCCTACACCGAGCATTATACCAATTGTGGTGGTAGAAAGTATGCTGGCTTTCTTACTAACGAAAACTGGTCTGGAATCAATGTGAATATGACACCAGTTGATTGGCCGTTACCGATGCCACTGGACCGTCGGCCCACCTTCGCCGATTACTGGTATTCGGACATCACCCCAACAAATCCCAATCGCTCCACGATGCCGCCGTTCCAGATTGCGCCACGGGTTCCGGACTGTGATTCGCGCATCCCGCAAACGCCGCATTCGGCCCTTACTGTCGTCATGGCGGATGGTAGCACGCGGTCGTTGAGCCGCAACATCTCTCCCGATGCGTTCTGGGCCGCTGTCACCCCAAACGGTGGCGAAACGGTGCCGCTGGATTGATGGCCTTCAGTCCTTCCGTCGTTGCTTAAAATCTTGGGACGAACCGCGTTCGGGGACCATTGGTCGTTTGTGCAGGGCCGTTTGCTTCAGGCCGGGTAACGCGGGCGCGGTCACGGGGCGGGCGACCCATGCGGAGCCGAGGTCTGGGGCGACCTCCTGGGGTGGGGCGGACTTGCCGGTGGCCCACTGGAAGACGCGCTTGGCGACTTCGGCGGCGGGTTTGCTGTTCGCGGTCAACGTGCCGTCGGGAATACCCATGTCCATTTTGAGGTACTTTTGCAGCAATCGGGCAATGGCGAGCGCGGTGTCACGGTTCGATTGTCGTCCCAAGCCTTTCAGCACATCAATGGCATCCGGGTTGGTTGGGTTCCAGGCCAGCAACATTTCGGCGGCCATGATCCGCAGCGGGCCGGGTTGGTCAATGTCGGTCATGCGGTCGAGTAAATCGGGTGTAATCAACCCCATGCCTCGGAGCAACGCCGCCAGTTCGACCCGCAACGCCGGTGGTGTTTGTGGATCAATAATTTGCTGGGAAATATTGACTGGCAACTCGGGGTTGGTGTCGTGCTGTAACACGGCGGCGTAGTGCGCAACCAAAGTCCGACCGCTCCGAGACGCCAACGGTTCCGAATCGGCAGCCCAAGTTGTCAGGTCACAGACCGCCATCGGGGACAGTCGGCCGGCGGCGCCGGTCAAGCTACCGTCATTTGCTAACTGGGGGTCGGCCAGTGTGTCGCGGATGGCATCGCGGATCAGCGGCCACCGACCGCCATCGCCTGCCAACAACGTGATGAGCGCTGCCTGACGAACTTCCGGGGCGCGATCGCGCAGATATTCCGCGAGGTCCGCGATCACGTCGGTCTGGGTTACCGCGTTCAACGCGCTGATACCGGCGGCTTTCACACCGGGGTTGCTCGTGCGGCGAATGGCATCGACAACGGCTTCGGCTTCACCCGGCCGCCAGTAGGTCCGCGATTGCAACGCGATAAATGCGGCGGTTCGCACTTCGACCCGGTGGTCGTAGAAGAGTCGTACCGCAGGTCCGGGATCGTCCAGCAACGCTTCTTGCAGCGCGCGAACCTCGGGAATGTCGGCATACCCCGCCAAGTGGTCCGGCCACCGCGTCCGATGGAGAAGCTTACGGCAAAGGTCGTTTGCCCGCCGCCGTGGTTCAAGTCCGGTGCGGATCAAATCGTGCCCGATGATTAAGCCAATGCCGATCAGGATGAACAGGCCGCGTACAATCCGGGCCAAAGCATCCGGATTGTTGCGTGTGACCACCCAAAGCCAACCAAGCGCCATGAGATACAGCAAAACCAACGATGCACTGGCCGGTGGCCGCCAAACACAGCGGTAGCGAATGAAGAGCAGGCCGCCGAGGAGTTCCGCGACGGCGCCCACGGCGAGCATCGGGGAATGGTAGTCCGCCGCGACCACGCCGAGCATCGCAGCGGGGAACACCAACAACACAACGCTCACCACGCGAGGCAGGAGCGATGCCATCAGGCCAGGGTCCGAAAAAGCAGTGATGCGCATGACCGACCATCCCGTGTCCTGATCCCCGAGCGTTCGCCGCCACAGGCCGACGACGGGGGCGGAGTTCGGCAGTATTGCTGAAACCTAGTTCAACAATCGGAGTGGAGCAAATCGCTTTTGTGTGTCACTCATTTCGCTGGGCCTCTGAAATAGAGTGTTCACCGCAGAGGACGCAGAGGACGCAGAGAAAATCATTAGAATTCGTTTTGGATGGCTCTGCGTGCTCTGCGACTCTGCGGTGAATCCGCTTCTCAGAGGCCCGCAGATTTTAGCTGCACCCAAAGTATGGGGCGAGTTGGGCTGGTGATCGACCGATTCGACGTGGTAATTTATGACTTTCCTGATCGGAGTTGTTGATGCAACAGGTGCTCTTGAATTTGCCGTTCACGTCCGGGTTCTTCCCACCCGACGGGTTGCCGGTTTATGGCTTCGGCGCGATGCTGTTTCTCACGTTCGTGCTGACGGCGATGCTGTGGGGGCCATTGCGCGCGGTCAAAGTCGGCTTGCCGAAAGACCGCCTCCAAGACTTTGCGATTCTGCTCTTCATCACCGGCATCGCGGGGGCGCGGGTCGTGTACATGATGCAATACCGCAATCAATTTCCGAACGACTTCATTGGCTTGGTGAAGGCGTTTTTCCAAATCTGGAACGGCGGCATCGTCGTCTATGGTGCGGTGTTCGGCGGGCTGATTGGGTACCTCTTTTTCTACCGCATTGTGTTGCGGAAGTTCAACGTGTCGGGGTGGAAACTGGCCGATGCGGTGGCCCCATTGATCGCGTTCGGCATGTCTGTCGGGCGGATTGGGTGTTACTTGAACGGTTGTTGCTGGGGGCAGCCGGTGTGCGAAGAATGCCAACCCGTACCGATCTCCGCCACACTTGGCGAATTCCCACTGATGCCCGCCCACGCTCGGGATCAAGTGATTTTGCCAGCCCGCGCGGACGACCGAATGCCACAAATTCGCGGGCTGCAAACCTCCACCGGCTTTGCCATCGCCCCCCGGCTACCGCTGGGCATCGGTGATCCGCGATCATTGGTCGTGGCACTGGAACCGAACTCCCCGGCGGAGCGCGCCGGGTTGAAAGTCGGTGACCGTATCACTCAAGTCAATGGGAAGCCGAACTACATCATCGTTGAACTTCTGGGTGACAGCGATTTGGTCACGACGGGCATTCCGCGACTGACTGCCGCAGGTGGAACTGAACTGCCAACTGTGGATGCGGGTGACGGTTCCCGTGTCGCCCGTATCGGGTTCGATGATGCGGAAAAATACAAACTTGCCGTGGCGCGGGTGCAAGACTTGCGGGTCGGCGGGATGTCCGTCTACGCGATGGATTCGCTCTGGGAGTTGGTGCGCGATTGGCCGCGTGGCAAAAGTGAATTGGCACTGGGCGTCAGCCGATCCGGGGAAACCGTCACCGTCAAGTTCACGCCGAAAACGGTCGCCTTCTTCCCGACGCAACTGTACGAAACCATCAGCATGGCGTTGCTCGTCGGCGTTCTCGTCGCGTTTCAACCCTTCCGCCGTCACGACGGGCAACTGATGGTACTGCTGATGCTCGGCTACGCCGCCCATCGGTTCCTCAACGAGGCCATCCGCATCGAACCCACCTACGCGCTGGACCTGACGTTGTCGCAATGGATCAGCATCGGCATCTTCTGCGCAGGGTTAACAATGGAAGCCTACCTGCGTGTCACCATGCCAAAACTCCCGAACGGTTTACTGCCGCTATCACACGGTGTCGCTACTTCTGCATGATCGGCAGGTAGTTGTTGGGGAGTTGCAGGATGATGCAGGTCATGGCCGTGGTGTAGGCTTGGCCGTGGTCGTTGCCGTTCCAACCGTTGTTGTTGGGGCCTTGACGGGCTTTCACGATCAGTTCATCCCGGATTGCGGGGAACCATTCGCTCCAGTAATTTCCACCGGCAGTCCACATGGCGAGCGCGGCATAATACTGGGCGTAGTGGTAGTGATCCGGACCACGGGCTTCGTTGAAGGTTGCGCGACGACCGGGCGTGAACCGGAGCAAGTAGCGGAGGCCGTTTTCAATTTCACGCCCCTCATAGATGCCAGCACTAAACAGCCCGACAATCGCGGCGGCGGACCGGGGGAATGCAGAGCCAACCGCACTTTGACCTTTCACGTAGCAAAACCCGCCGTCACCGAGTTGACACGCTTTGATGTAGGTCACGCACCTGTCGATGACGCTTTTGGGAACCGTAACCCCGGCGTTTTTGGCGGCCCGCAAGGCCATCAGTTGCGCGACGGTGACGGACACGTCCGCTTGGTCGGGTGTCGGGGTGTAGCGCCATCCGCCTTCCCGGTTTTGGGCGTTGCGGGTCAGGCCGATGGCCTTTTCCAACATGTTCCGCAACCGTTTTTGTTTGTCGGCGTCCGGTAACATCCCGTAAACTTCGGCAAGGAACAACGTGCCGAACCCGTGTTGGTACATCGAGCCAGTGCTGAGAGTGGTATTGGTGTTGTTCAAATAACCGGGGAAGCCGGGGTTCATGCCGCCGCGTGAGACAATGTAATCGGCAGCCCGGCTGACCACGTAACCGTACCGGCCACGGCCGGGTTGGTGCCCGCCTGCCATCAGTGCCAAACCGGCTAAGCCCGTGATGGCAACGTTACCCAAGCCAGCCTGTGAATCCGCGAACGAGCCGTCCGCTGCCTGATTGACCGCCAAGAAATTCAAGCCCTTATCAATGACGGCTTGGGCATCACTCGTGACGAGATCGGATGTCAGCGTCGTCGAACCCGTATCTTGGGCGTGACTGACCAAGGCCAACGCCCCGCCACCGCCGAGGATCGTTGCGGCCCGCAGGAACTGACGACGGGATTGCGTTGCCATCATGGTTCTCTTAAGTGTGTAATTACGGTTTCTTCGGGGCCTTCTCACGCTCCGCCAGTGAACCGTAGTATTGCTTCAGCATTTCACCATATTTCGGCATGAATTGCTCTTTGTAATACTGGTTCATCTCTTGTCGAAGGCGTTCCGGCAGGTGGCCCCACACTTGCTTCGTCACCGCGTCATCGAACGGCAGTGCGGGCTTGGACTTGCCACCCGTCCCGCCGTTTTCGCTGGGGGTCTTCGGCTCCGCGTTCATCGGCATCGGCTCTTCCCCCATGCCCATCGGCTGTTTCCCCGCTTTTGGCATTGGCTCCGGGTTCATGCCCATTGGTTTGCTCGGGGCCATACCGCCCTGTTCTTGCTCGCGCTTTTCACGGCGTGTTTGCCGTTGGGGTTCTTGATTCTGTTGCCCACCCATTGGCGGCATCCCGCCCGATTTGCCCTGGCCTTTCGGCGGCTGTCCACCACCCTTGCCACCGCCACCGCCCATCGGCGGGGGTGAGCCACCACCCATCGGCGGAGGCGACCCCCCACCCATCGGTGGCGGCGGTTGCTGCCCTTGTTGTTTCAGCAACTTGTCGATGTCCTTCAAAATCTGTTCTTGCGTTTGGCGTGTGGTTTCGCTGGTATCTTCATCCTTCAGCCGATCGCCCGCCGTCTTGGTGTTCTCCGCAATCCGCTCGGCGAGCTTTGCCGGATCGTCCATATCTGCAACGTCTTCCACCGGCTGATCTTTACCGATGAGCGGCTTGACCACTTCTTGCGGTAGGTAGGGAATCGGCGTGAACACGCCCGCGCCAACAACGTTGCTACTGAAGGTGATGACGAGAACGATGGGCACTAATCGGCACAGAACCCATTCGAGACTTTTGCGAATCGGCAGAACCTGCTTTTGGCTTGCTGGCCCCGGTAGGGGCCAAGGAGTGTAGCCACGGGTGGAGCGCTTCGCGCAACCCGTGGAGCCGGATACTCCCCACTCATCTGCCCTGAAGGGGCAGCGGAATTCCTTCGCCCCTTCAGGGCGAGTTGCAAGTGGGATCGCTGTCCACGGGTTCCGCTGCGCTTCACCCGTGGCTACATCCCGTTGCCCCTTCAGGGCACAAATCAGACGCGGACTCGTCATGGTAGCTCCGGAGTTTTACGGAAGGCTTCGGCGAGTTTCTCGAACAGTTCGGCCACGTCGCGTTGGGCTTGTTCGAGTTCTTTCAAATCGTCGCGGTCGTCGTCGGTGAACTTCGTCACGTCCGGGTGAGCCTTGGCAAACTCGGCAGTGCCCTCGTTGACTTCGGCTTGCATGGCGCGGAGCGCTTTCAACTGCGCCAGTTGCGGAATGCCGCCGCCTTTCTCACCGGGTGGCATTCCGCCTTCGCCCATTTCGCCCTCCATTGGCATCGGCATGGGCATCGGTTCGCCTTCCGCTGGTTTGCCCTTTTCTTTGGGGTCTTCCTTGAGGGAGTTCACAATCTGGTCGAGTCGGCGTAGCGCGGTCGCCATCGGTTTGCCGGTGCGGTCATCGGCAGCTTTTTCGATGTCGGGATCGAACTTCGCGTCAAAGTCGGCGGCCACTTCGCGGCGTTCGCCGAGGTAGCGTGCTGCCCGTTTCATCGCATCAGCAGATTGGGTGGCGAGCTTGTTGAAGACCGGCAGTTCGGCCAAGTTCTTCTCCGCAAACTGTCGCACGTCTTCGGCCAGTGCTTTTTCACGCTCTTGTAGGTCATCGAGACTCTTGAGGACCGGGCGTTCCCATCGTTTCTCTTTCTTCGCGGTGTCTTGGAGACGAATCGCTTCGTCGATGGCGGCCTTCTGCTTGTCACGCAGGGCCTTCAATTGCTCCGCCAGTTCCTCACGCTTCTCGCGGGTCAGTTGATCTTGATCCTGCTTCTTTTCCTGGTCGAGTTTCTTGAGTGCTTCGTCGAGCTTATCCAGTGATTCTTCTTGCTTCTCGGTCGCGGGTTTGCCTTGTTCGAGGTCATCGCGGGCCGCTTCCATTTGCTCGGCGGCCTTGCGCACCGCCTCCGCAGCTTTGTCCGCTTGGTCCCGTGTGAGCCGTTGAAGAAGCTGTTCGGTTTTCCGGCGTAGTTGGTCCTGTTCCGCTGCGAGTTTCTTCAACTCCTCGTCCCGTTTCGTAGGATCGGGGATGGCCGCCGCTTCCTTAGTCTTCTTGCGGAGTTCGTCTTGTTCTTCCGCGAGTTTGTCGATTTGTTCAGTCGCATCCCGGCGTTTCTTTTGCATCTCGTCGTCGGATTGCGACGGCTTTTCCGTGAGGGTGTCGGCCAGCTTGTCGAGGCGGTTCAACGCATTCTGTCGGGCGCTTTCCGCCTCGCCCGGTTGGTTGTCCCGCGTCTTCTTGGCGGCGGTGTGGATGTCGTTGGGCAACGATTCACCACCGGATTCCTTGACGGCTTTCCGCAAGGCGTCCGCTTCAGCTTGTGCCTGGGCTGCGGCTTGGTTCTGTGCGGCCGCATCAGCATCTTCCGCGTTCGCCGCTTTTTCACGGGCTGCCTTGGCTTGACTCTCTTTTTGGTCGGCAAGTCGTGTCGCCTTCGCCTGAAGACTCGCGGATTGCTCCGCCGCTTGGTCGAGTTTATCAGCCGGCCCAGCAAGTTCGGCTTTCTCAGTCGGTGAAAGTTGCTCGTTCGGCTTACCCGTCGGGATTTTATCCACGGCCTTCTTGGTCTGGTCGGCAGCCCGATTGATTTGATCCTTCAGGGCCTGCGCCTCGCCGCGAATCTCCCCGGCGCCGCCCCATTGTTCGAGCCGTTCGAGCAAACTTTCGAGGCTGTCCTGCGCGGCTTTCTGTTGCTTCGCCGTTTGGGTCAGCAAGTCCGCAACCTTCTTGGGGTCGGCCTTGGACGGGCCGTCGTTGCCTTTCTCCGCCTCTTGTTTCGCGGCGGTCAGTGGCGGCTCGGCACTTTCCAGGTGTTGATCGGCGAGGCGATTCAGTTCGTTCGACACCGCGTCCAATTTGCTCGTCGTCGCCGACCGCGGCAGGGTGTTGGCTTGAGCCGTTTCACGCAGTTGATCGACCTTGGCCCGGATGCCGTCGGTCGGGTCGGCGATCTTGTTACGGACTTGCCGTTGCGTCGCTTCCACTTGGGCCAACAGGCTCAAATCTTCCGGCTTGAGCGGGCCGGTTTCGGCGGCTTTGGCCAGGTCTTCGGTCTTGCTACGAGTATCCCGTTGCTCCTCTTTCAAGCGAAGCAACTCCGGACGCAACCCGGCCAAGTCCCGTTGAAACTGTGCTTCGAGCGACGACTTGTTCAAGATGCGAATCTCAACCTCTTTACTACGGCCCGGCTCTTTCAGCACGGACCGATCGTCCCAATCCCAACAGGCCGCCCGAAGGGTTAGCACGTCGCCATCGACAAGTGGGCCGCCGTTGGGTTTGGTGAACCGCGACAACGGAATTCTGCGAACCGCCTCCATCGTGACCGGCTTGGGTCGCACGTCACCGATCATCGTGCCAGCCAATGCCGGCAGACGCTCGCCCGCTGCTTGCAAGTCCATCAACGGTAAGTGCTGAAAGGGTGCATCTGCACCGCCGATTCGATATTCCAGAACCAGATTCTTCACGGCGAACGGTCGATCTTCTGCGCGGGCTTGCACCGGAAGCGTTGCGGCTGGCAGCAACGTAAGCGGATCAATTCGCGCCGCCGGGTGTTCCAAAATCACACTCGGTGCGGGATCGGGGAACATGCGGAAGTCAAAGAACCGGATGCCGGTTAAGTCGGTTTCGTCCGTGAATCTTAGCGCATACAAGCCGGGTTGGTGTGGCGTGAATTGGGCATCCAGGATTGTGCCTTCGGGTCCACTCACGGACACCGGGATGTCAGCCGTCATCGTGTCCGCCAGTAATTGTGCGGCCAGTGCTGACAGTGGGTTGTCGCTGACGAGTGCCGCCACCGCACTCGCTGTCAGAATCGGCGTCTGGTCGAACTGCGGGCGGAACACCGCGTGCTTGATCCGAAGGTCCGTTGCGGCCCGAAAGTGGATCACCGTGCCAGCGACGGCCTCCACGACACCCGTGCCGTCGGGCAGTTGGGCCGCCGCTAAGTCGGTATAGTCCGGGTACGTCAAGTGAACTTGCGGGGAGGGCCGATCCTCGATCGGGACCAGTTTCGGGGCGGGTGCCACGACCACGTGGTACCACGGCGTCTCGGCGTCGTTCGCCAAAATGCGTAAGTCGAAGTCGCGGGGAATCCGCCCGCCGTCGATGCGGAATTCGAGCCGCACTTCGGTCTGAGTCTCTTCGCTCAGCACGGCCACATAATCTTCCACTGCACCGGCGTCCGAAAGCCGCACGACGACGGTGGCATGATCCGGTAGCACGCCACTCAACTTGAACTGGATCGGGAACGGTTCCCCCTTCGCCAACCGCGACTGACGCTGCACCGGCTCGATCACTTCAATTATTGTTTTGGTCGGCCACGTGTGGGCGCCGAGCGGATCGAAGAAGCGTTGCAGGGCCATCACGCTCCGCGCCGGGTTCGACATTCCGAGTGGCAGTGCGAACGCAAACGCCACGAGTGCCAGCCAAAAGCCAGTCCACATTGGCCGCATTGGGATGATGGAATCAAAATCGAGTCGCTTCGACAGGTTCTCCGCCCGCAACACCGCCACGTCTCGGAAACGATGCGGCGCGGAGACACCCTGGGAACTTTGACGGCTGCTCAAGAAGTCCACCGCACTGGCCAGGGAATCGTTCAACTTGGGGAACTTGTCTTCAAGCAGCATGGCAATCGAAAGCGGGTGTGTCGATTGGTGGCCGGGTGTTCGGACGCCACGCAAATACAGCACGCCCACGCCTGCCAAGCCACTAGCAAGCAAGCCACACCGGACCACACTCGGCAAGTGCAACAGCGCATCCAGCACGCACGAAACCAGCACCACGGTGAGCGCCAACGCCACGAGTAGGCACCACCCCGTGGCCATCTCCACGCGACGACGGGACCGCCCGAGACCGGCAAGCCGTTGCGGTAACGTTTCGACTTCACCCGGCGGACGCAAAATCAGCGACATGACATCTTCCCCTGTGACATGATGATGATAGCCGCACGCCGGGTGGGAACCAATCGGAATTCAACAAGTGTCTTTACCAAATCCCGGCGAACCGGCGACGTCAGTCGCCTGGGTGGCTCGCCACAAACAAGTGGTCGGTTACTGCCTGACAGGTTGCCACGCGCAACGGGTAGGTTTTTACCCAGGCGACTGACATCGCCGGTTCGCCGGGAATTTCAAAATCCACATCCAGCATCCACCCTACTTGATCGTCGGCTTGAAGCCGAGGGTCTTGACCAGGAACGCCCACTGGTCGGCGACTTCTTCGATGATCTTCGTGGTCGGCTTTCCGGCGCCGTGACCGGCCTTTGTTTCGATGCGGCTCAGCACGGGTGCATCCCCGGCGTGGGCGGCTTGCAACATGGCCGTGAACTTGAAGCTGTGGCCCGGCACGACGCGGTCATCCGTGTCGGCGGTGGTCACAAGGGTTGCGGGGTACTTCGTGCCGGCTTTTAAGTTGTGGTACGGCGAGTAGGCGAACAGGGCTTTGAACTCTTCGGCGTTGTCAGACGACCCGTAGTCGTCCACCCAGTACCGCCCCGCTGTGAACTTTTGGAACCGCAGCATGTCCATCACGCCCACGGCAGGCAGGCAGGCGCCGAATAGCTCCGGTTCTTGTGCCATGCACGCACCCACGAGCAGACCGCCGTTGCTACCGCCCTGAATGGCCAGCTTCTTCGGCGTGGTGTACTTCTCCGCAATCAAATACTTCGCGGCACTGATGAAGTCGTCGAACACGTTTTGCTTGCGAAGTTTGGTCCCGGCCCGGTGCCAATCGTCACCGTATTCCCCGCCGCCACGCAAATTGGCAACCGCCAGCACGCCGCCCATCTCCATCCACTGCACGCGGCTAATGCTGAACGACGGCGGCAGCGGGATGTTGAACCCGCCGTAGCCATAAAGCAGCGTCGGGTTGGTGCCGTCGAGCTTGAGGCCCTTCTTGTGCGCGATGAACATCGGGATCGAGGTGCCGTCCTTGCTGGGGTAGCGGACCTGTTTCACTTCGTACTCGCTCGGATCGAACTTCACCTTGGGTTGCCGCAACAACTTGCTCTGGCCGGTAATCATGTCGTAGCGGAAGATCGTCGGCGGCGTGGCGAAACTGCTGAAGGTGTAGAACGTCTCCGTCTCGGTTCGTTTGCCACCAAAGCCACCCGCACTGCCGATACCGGGGAACGTGACATTGCGGACGAACTTCCCGTCCAAGTCATAAATCTTGACTGCGGTGATGGCGTCTTTCAGGTAGCTACAGACCAACAAGTTCGCCACTAGATTCACGCTTTGAAGGGACTCTTTCGCTTCCGGAATGAGGGTCTTCCAGTTCTTCTTGTCCGGGTTGCGAATGTCTACCGCGATGACCTGCATCTTCGGCGCGTTCCAGTCCGTGTGCAGGTAGAAGATAGGGCCGTCGTTGCCGATCAAGTTGTACTTGTTGTCGTGGTTATCAATCAACTCCGTGACGAGGCCG
The DNA here is from genome assembly GCA_043785105.1 of Fimbriiglobus sp. Taxonomy (GTDB): domain Bacteria; phylum Planctomycetota; class Planctomycetia; order Gemmatales; family Gemmataceae; genus Fimbriiglobus. Next base: position 6,167 of record JAYVXO010000159.1, on the reverse strand, counting down.
TAAGGTTCGAGCAAGTCCTTGTAAAGAATGCGGGCTTTACGGCTGGTCGTGCCGTCGTTCACGCTGATGACGAGATACCGCCCGTCTTCGGTGACCTCGCCACCGACCCCCCACTTAGGTTGATCCGGGCGTTGGTACACCAACACGTCGTCCGATTGCGGCGTGCCGATGCGGTGGTAGTAGAGCTTCATATCGACGTTCAAGCTCTGAAACGCCGCGTCCTTCTGCGGCTCCGGGAAGCGGCTATAGAACAGGCCCTTGCTGTCATTGGTCCAAGACACGTTGCTGAACTTCACCCACTTGAGTTCGTCGCTTAACAGCTTGCCGGTGGAAATGTCCAGCACTTTCCAGACGTTCCAATCGGACCCCGCTTCGGCGATCGCGTGCGCGGCGTACTTGTTGTCATCGCTGACCGCAAATCCCGCAAGGGCCACGGTGCCGTCCTTCGACCACGAGTTCGGATCGAGCAGCAATCGCGGTTCGGCGTCCAGGCTGTCTTGGATGTAATAAGCGCTCTGATTCTGCAACCCGTCGTTGCGGCTGAAAATGTACTTCGTGCCGTGCTTGCTGGGCTGAGAGATTTTCTCGTAGTTCCACAGTTCGGTGATACGTTTCTTGATGCCATCCCGTTCCGGGATCGCCGCGAGGTAGGCTTCGGTAATCTTGTTTTGCGCTTCGACCCACGCGGCCACCTCGGTCGATTTTCGGACATCGTCTTCGAGCCAGCGGTAGGGGTCTTCAACAACGGTGCCGTGGTACGTGTCCTTCTGGTCGGTCTTCTTCGTGAGCGGGTATTTCAACTTCGACTCCTGCGCAACAACCGGAATAACGGCGACAAGTCCGAAGACCATCGCAACAACAAATCGGGACATGGAAACTCCGTATGTGAGGGAAAACGTCATAACTGCTGATAGATTTCAATTGCAACACAGCTACGATACTTGCTTTTGCCCCGGTAGGGGCAACGGGATGTAGCCACGGGTGGAGCGAAGCGCAACCCGTGGACAGTGGCTCCCCATTGTCACTCGCCCTGGAGGGGCGAAGGAATTCCGCTGCCCCTCCAGGGCAGAAGAGTAGGGAGAATCTGCTACCACGGGTTGCGCGAAGCGCTCCACCCGTGGCTACATTCCTTGACCCCTACCAGGGTCACCAAGCCAAAACCATTCCCAGACAACTTCCATATAAAACGCGAAATTTTGCTTGTATCAACTCATAACATCATGTCGTTTAGCCCAATTTCCCATGCCCGCGTTTCGAGCGTTTCGCCACTTTGGGTGCGCTAACTGTGACTACACCGTTGGCGGACTGGGTTGTCGATACCACTGGCAGTTGCCGGCGTTCGGCCTCGGTGGCGAGATCGAGGAAGCGTTGTTGGCTGCGTGAGATGGCTTGCCCTTCGGCGGGGCGGAGACGTTTGTAAGTGCCGTCCGATTGCAGTTCCCGTGTCTTGGCGTTGTCCGCGAGGCTGATGGCGAGAATCTCGTCAATCATGCGGGCTTTCAAATCGGCTTGTTCGATCGGGAAAATGACTTCGACCCGGCGACTGAGGTTGCGGTCCATCAAGTCCGCCGAGCCAACGTACACTTCGGGGACGCCACCACACTCAAAATAAAAGATACGGCTATGCTCCAAGAAGCGGTCCACGACCGAGACAACGCGAATGTTATCACTCACACCCGGAACGCCGGGGCGTAAGGCGCAAACGCCCCGACAGATAATATCAATCTTCACGCCGGCTTGGCTGGCTCGGTACAGGGCTTGCACCACAATCGGTTCTAGCAACCCGTTGACTTTCGTGATGATTCGCCCTTTTTTGCCCGCTTTCTGGTTCGCCGCCTCACGGTCGATCTTCTCGATCATGAAGTTCTGCATCCGCGACGGTGCGACAATCAGCTTCCGCCATTGCGGCAACTCGGCATATCCCGTCAGGTAGTTAAATAGCAATGTCACATCGTCCGCAATCGCCACATTGGTTGTAAAGATGCCAATATCAGTATAGGTCCGCGCCGTTTGCGGGTTGTAGTTCCCGGTTGCGAGATGGACGTAGCGGCGGATGGTACCGTCTTCTTCTTTGCGAACCACGAGTGCCACTTTGCAGTGGGTCTTCAACCCGATGAACCCGTACACCACATGCACGCCGGATTTTTCCAGTTCCTTCGCCCACAAAATGTTGCGTTCCTCGTCCAGACGGGCTTTCAATTCGATCACGGCTGTCACTTGCTTGCCCCGGTCTGCGGCCCGTTGCAGCGCCTTCACGATGGGGCTGTCACTGCTGGTGCGGTACAGCGTCTGCTTGATCGCGTGGACCCGGTCATCGTCCGCCGCCGCTTCAATGAAATCGACGACGTGCTTGAACGATTCGTAGGGGTGGTGAACGAGAATATCCTTGGCCCGGATCGCGGCCCACGGTGTCGCCGCGAGCATAAAGTCTTTCACAAGAACCGGGATATGCTGCGGATCTCGTAACTCGGCATAACCGGGGAGGGCGTGAATTTGGAACAGCCCGGTGAGGTCGAGTTTGCCGGGAACGCGGCTGATGTCGGCGGGCGTCAAATCGAGCGCGGAACTCAGGAACGCTTCCACTTCCGGCGGGGTGTCGGCTTCAATCTCCAACCGTACCGCATGGCCGCGCCGCCGTTGTTTAACGTTCTCTTCGATGGCCCGCAACAGGTCTTCCACTTCTTCTTCGTCGATTTCAAATTCGCTGTCCCGTGTGACCCGAAAGCAGACGGCTTCTTGAATCTCCATCCCCGGAAACAGGTCCGTCAAGTTGGTCCGGATCACCGTTTCCAGGGGCGTGAACGCAATCTCATTCGGCGCCGGTCGCAACTCCGTCGTCAGCATTTCCGGGGAGAGTTCAACGGGTTTAGCGCTGGGCAGTTGAACCAGTCGGGGCAGAACCGCCGGAACTTGAACCAGGGCAAAAAGTGGGTCACTGTCACCGGGTCGTCGCAAGATAACCGCGAGGTTTAACGACTTGTTGGACAGGTGCGGAAACGGGTGAACCGGATCAACGGCTAGCGGAGTCAGGACCGGGAAAATCTGCTGGCGGAACAGTTCGAGGAGATACTTGCGATCCTCCGCTGTCAGTTCGGTGACATTGCGGATGACAATGCCTTTCTCACGCAGCGCCGGCAAAACATCCTTTCGCCAACATTGATACTGCTCCGCAACCAGTTCCCGCACAGTCGCACTAATCAGCGCGAGTTGTTCCTGGGGGGATGCTTTGTCCGCACCTGAACCGCGTGTGAGATTCGCTTGGACTTTTTGTTGCAGTCCGCCCACCCGAACCATGAAAAACTCGTCCAGATTCGCGCTGAAGATCGCTAAAAACTTCAGTCGCTCCAGCAGCGGTACAGTGGGGTCTTGGGCTTCTTCCAGAACGCGGCGGTTAAACTGCAACCAACTCAATTCCCGATTGAGATAGAGGGACGGGTCGTCCAGCGGAATCGTAGACATGGCGAACACCCGGTCAGCGGTTTCAGTTTCCCGTTTCGCCGCGCCGTCAAGTGGGTCGCGTGATCTGGCTCTCCCGAAAGTCTACCAATTTTTAGCCGCCACACCTACCCGGTGTGGCGCTGTGTACCGGGTTTCGTCAAGCGCTACGACTCCTCCGGCGTCGAAGAAAATGTGAGCGACACCCCACGCAAACCGTCATCCCGACCGCTTCCGGCCCGCGAACGCCCCGACTCCGAACAAGACGACGACGAGTACCAGGAACGGGACCAGAACCGGGACGTTGCTCTTCGGCCACGCTTCGCCCAGGATCGTCACACCTTTCTCTTTAAGTTTCTCACCCAGGTCGATGACTTTGCTGAATTCTGGCACGAAGCCGAGCATCGCAGCGAGCAACGCGGCGATCGAACCACCAGCGATGTAGCCCGAACTCAGCAGCACGCCCGGACCCGAGTCGCCTTCGTCCGGCATCTTGCGGTACTGATCGACCATCCACCGGATCACCCCGCCTAAGAAGATGGGTGTCGAGGACGACAACGGCAGGTACACGCCAACTGCGAACGGCAGCGACGGCACGCCGGACAGTTCGAGTGTCAACGCGATCAGCACGCCGATCAGCACCAAATCCCACGGCAAGTTGCGGTCGAGGACGCCGTCAATAATCAGCGCGACGAGTTGCGTCTTCGGGGCGTTGTACTTTTTAGATTTAACCGATTCCCCGTTGTCTTGCTCGTTGATGACCCCGTTGACTGCCGGGTCGCACAGGTACACGAACGCGCCGGTGTCCGGGTCGATGAGGTACCGACCGGGCGGCACGTCGAGCTTCTCGCCGGGCTTGAGTTTGAACAGCGTTGGGTCGAGGTTCTTCTCGCGGGCGCCGATGTTCAGCACTCGGTAGGTTTTCGGGTCTGCCTTGTACTCGCCAACGACAACGTGATCCGTTTCGGTCAGCCGGGCGGCATCGACCGTCACGGTCGGCAGGTTTTTCTTGGTGTAAACCGTGCCGGCTTGGTTCAGCAGAATCAGCACCAAGCCGACAACCAACGCCGATGTCAGCGAGCCGACCAGAATCGCGTATTGTTGCGCGATCGGTGTGGCCCCGAGCAAGTGCCCGGTTTTGAGCGCCTGAGAAGTCGTGCCGCCGTTGCTGCACGCAACACAGACCACGCCAGCGATGGTCAGCGCGAGCAACTTGGTGTCTTTCCCAATCGTCAGCACACCGACTTCGGAGAGCACGAGTAACAACAAGCAAGTCAGCAACAGCGTGGCGACGGTCATCCCGGAAATCGGGTTCGACGACGAGCCGATTTCCCCGGTGAGCCGTGACGAAACGGTCACGAACAGGAAGCCGAACAGCAAGATCATCACGGCCCCGGCCACCCCGGTCAGGTTGAACCCCAACCCCAACGCGGGAATCGCGGCCAGTGCAACCACCATGCCGACGCTGCCGAAAACGACGATAATCATCGGCAGATCCCGCTCCGTGCGGGGCACGACTTGGCCGCTTTCCGCACCGCCTTGGCTTACTAAGTCGCGCAGCCCCGAAACCACCGAACTGACGATCACCGGCAACGCCCGCAACATGCTAATGATGCCGCCCGCCGCGACCGCCCCGGCCCCGATGTACAAGATGTAATTCTTGCGGATTAGGTCGTAATCCATGTTGCGAATCAGACCCTTATCAATCCCCGAATCCGGGTCGATCTTGGAAATCGCCGGGGCGAGCGGTTGAGTGAGATTCTCGCCGAAGTACGCGATCATTGGCGTCAACACCAGGTACGCCAGTACGCCCCCCGCCACCATAATGCTCGCAATGCGTGGCCCGATGATGTAGCCGACGCCGAGGAGCGGTGCGGACATCTCGCACCCCAACACCCCGGCCTTCAGGCCGACGGTTTTCCCTGCGGCGGTTGTTGTGAACAGGTTCTGTTCCGCCGTCTCTTTCCAAAGTTTGAACGCGGTCATCAAGAGTTGGTAAACAAAGCCGATGCCGAAGCCCATGAACAGCATCTGGGCCGTCGCACCGCCCTTTTCCCCGGCGATTAGCACGTCCGCACACGCGGTGCCTTCGGGGTACTTCAACTCGCCGTGTTGTTTCACGATGAACGCCCGGCGAAGCGGGATCATCATCAAAATCCCGAGCAAGCCGCCGAGTACCCCGACGGTCATCACCCGAATCACGTCGATGTCGTAACCGAGTATGAGTAACGCCGGCATCACAAAACCGACGCCGAACGCGATCGACTCCCCCGCCGACCCGGTCGTCTGCACGATGTTGTTCTGCAAAATCGTCGTGCGGCCCAACACTTTGAATACGGTGATAGCAAGCACCGCGACCGGGATGGACGCGGAGATCGTTAACCCGACTTTCAAGACTAGGTAAACCGACGACGCCCCGAATATGATTCCGAGTAACGACCCGATGACGACGGGCAAGATCGTGAACTCGGCGAGCTGGGCGGAATCGGGGACGAACGGCTTGAAGCTTTTCGCATCAGGGGCGGTGGACATCGGGGCAATCCGGGAGTCTAAGGGGACGGGCACGGAGAGAGGTGTTAGGTTCGCCAAGCGGCCGGTGAATGACAAGAGGAAATGACGATCAGGTTTCGGATTCGCAGGCGAGCCGCGACAGTGTGATTCCCTGAGCGGAGGGTGTTAGCCCTTCTGAGTTCCGACGTGCCGTGGGGTTGACCCCCACGGGGTGCGCACCC
>JAYVXO010000158.1:0-14808 GCA_043785105.1 Fimbriiglobus sp. | reverse complement strand
GTTGACCCCCACGGGTTGCGCAACCCGTGGGGGTCAACCCCACGGCTCGTCGAGGTCGGAACTCAGTTTGAACCGCTCGCGGTATAGCGCCGCATCCGCCGTCAACTCGCCTTTTTCAGATCGAGGAACACGATGCACGACGGGTTGCCGACGGGGGCGTAGTGGCCGGTGAACTTGAGGCCGCCGGTCTTGTGGTCCACGCGGAAGACGGCGATGTTGTCGCCGCGTTGGTTGCAGCAATAGAGGAACTCGCCGCTGGGGTCGAAGTTGAAACTGCGCGGGTAGTTGCCGCGTGTCCATTCGTCGCCGACGTGGGTGAGCGTGCCGTTCGCCCCGATGGAAAAGAGGCCGATGCTGTCGTGGAGTCGGTTGCCGGCGTAGACAAATTTGCCGTCGGCGGAAACCAGAATCTCGGAGCAGAAATTACTGCCCGCAAACCCCGGTGGCAGGGTGGAGATCGTCTGCCGGGAGGTGAGCCGACCTGTGGCGGCATCGTAGTCGAACAACACGACGGTCGAGGCTTCCTCCTGAATGGAGTAGAACCACTTGCCGTTCGGGTGAAAGTGGAAATGTCGCGGGCCGTCTCCCGGTGGCAACGCGACGGACGGCGTTTCAGCCGGCGTCAGCACGCCCTTCTGCTCATCGAACTTCCACACAAAGATTTTGTCCAGCCCCAGGTCCACGTGCAGTACGAAACGCCCGGACGGATCGGCCTCAATCATGTGCGCGTGGGTCCGGTCATGGCCGCTGAACGCAAAGCTGCCCGGCGGCGCGTTGGTCGCCTTCGTGGGGCCAATCTTGCCGGCATCGGTCTTCACATCGGTAGCGGCGCCCAGCCGACCATCGGCAAGAATCGGCAGCACCGCGACGGAGCCGCCGAAGTAGTTGGCCACCAACACAAACCGTCCGGACGGGTGAACGCTCACATAGGTCGGACCTGCGCCGCCGGACCGAACCGTGTTGAGTAGCTCTAACTTCCCGTCCGCTCGATTGACGGCGAAGGCACTGACGGTGCCTTCCTTGGCGTCGCCCTGCCGATCGGTTTCATTTGCGGAATACAGGCGGGTTCCGGCGGCATTCAACGCCAGGCAACTCGGACTGATGCCCATCTCGTGAACACCAGCAGCCGTCATCGCCCCGGTGGTACGATTCACTTGGAAGAGGTGAATGCCGCGACCATTACCGGGCGGCAGGTCCACCTGGGTCGGTAACACGTCACGCAGCGGCGAGCTAAACGTTCCGACGTAGGCAAGCAGCGGCTTGTCCGCTTCCTTCGCTTGCGCATGGTGCAAACCACCCAGGAGCGGTGTCGCCCCCGCAACGGCAACAGAGCTTTTCAAAAACGACCGGCGGGAACTAGCGAGTGGAGTCATGGTGGATGCGGCCTGCGTAGTGGTGTTGGATGTTGGCAGCCAGTATGAACCAGAAAGAGGCGGACTTCAACAGTGAGGGCGCGAACTCGGCTATTCCGTACCACAGCAACGTGGATAAGATGGCGAGACTCCAGAAATGACTGATTCGATTTTGGGACGGTCCGTGTTTTCAGGTCACGACTATTGGGCGGCGTGCAGAGAAGGGAAAGCAAAATGGCTTTGGATTTGTTCTCTGGCATGGAAGTTGAGCAAACCGTTCGCGGTGATTCGCAAATCTTGACCGGCGATAGTCTCGCTGTTCTGCCAACGTTGTCGCCCGAATCTATCCAGTGTTGTGTTACGTCACCGCCGTATTGGGGCTTGCGGGACTACGACCACCCGGCCCAGATTGGTGCGGAACCATCGCCCGAAGGATACGTTGAAAACCTCGTCGCCGTTTTTCGGGAGGTTCGCCGCGTCCTCCGCAAAGACGGGACGGTTTGGCTCAACGTCGGAGACGGCTACGCGAGGAATGGCGGGACGGGGAATTGTGGCCCGAACGCCGTGGTGGGAAACACCAAAAAGCTGATCCAAAAGCGCAACTGCAAGGTTCCCGAGTGTTGGGGATTGAAAGACCGAGACTTGATGGGGCTACCCTGGAGGGTTGCGTTCGCGGTTCAAGCGGACGGGTGGATCTTGCGGTCCCGGATCACGTGGATCAAAAAAACGGCGATGCCCGAAAGCGTGAAGAACCGACCGACGAGCGCGACGGAAGAAGTCTTCATGTTTGCAAAGTCGCCGACGTACTTTTATGACCCGCATGGCGTTCGGGAAACAAGCGGTGCGAACCTCCGGAACTATTGGATACTCGGCCCGGATACCAGTGGGAACGGGCACCCGGCGGCGTTCCCCCGCGAGTTGGCACGACGCTGTATTTTGTTGGGTTCACGAGACGGCGATACCGTGTTGGACCCGTTCGGCGGTTCGGGAACGACGGGTGCCGTGGCGAGTGAGTTAGGCCGCAAATCCATTCTGACCGAGTTGAATCCGAAATACGCTCAGATGAGCCAGGAACGGGACAAACATGGCAAAAAGGCGAGGGTCTAAGCAGTTAATCCTTGAGTTCTTTTTGATGAACTTGGGCACGGTCGTGGAATCCAAGGGCATTCAAGCCGCCGGCGGCGGGGTAGTCGAGCGGGGTAGTCGAGTGGGGCCGTCGGGTGCGTGAACTTCGCAACGAAGACGGGTATCAAATCCTCTCCCACAAGGATCGGGCGGACTTGAAGCCGAATCAGTACCTGATGGAAACGATTGACCGCCTACCCGCTTTTGCACGCAACATCTCCAAAGAGACCCGTGCGCACGTACTCGAATGCAACGGATATACTTGCCAGATGTGCGGCGTTGCTGCCGGCGACCCCGATCCACTCGGTAGCAATCGAACGGTCCGGTTGACAATGGGCCATGTCATCGACAAATCCAAGGGCGGTGAAGATTCACCGCAGAATTTGCGGGCGGTTTGCACGGCTTGTAACGAAGGATTGCAAAACACCGCCCCGCCGAAGCCGACCCAAATTCAGCTACTCGCTCAGATTCGTCGGGCGACTCGAAACGATCAAGAAGCCGTGTTGAGTTGGCTGCTTCAAAAATTTGGGTTGCAGTCCGAACCAATCAAGAAGGATAAACAATAGCCTGCCGCCGTTCACCAGTGCGCGTTCGGCCCGATCGGCACGGCGATTTGGGCGTCGTGGGCGTCCCAGTCGGTCCAGCCTAGTGGGGGGCCTTGGTCGCGGAGGCGGGTGGTGATGGCGTCGAAGTCGGCGAGCGAACTGAGCATGGTAAGTTGGTGTTTCACGTCTTTGGACATGCGGAGGGCCTTGCCGTACCACGCAGCGACCTTGCGGAAGCCGACACAGCCGAACTGTTCGTTCTTGCGCCAATCGCACAACCGCCGCAGGTGAATCGACATCACGTCGAGGCGTTCCTCGTAGGTCGCACGCGGGCCGGGGTCGCCGGTTTCGACCCATTGCGAAAGTTGCCGAAACATCCACGGATTGGCCAGCGCCCCGCGACCGATGGCGATGCCGTGACAGCCGGTGTCGAGAATCATCTCGGCGGCGTCGGCGATGCTCATCACGTCGCCGTTGCCGAAGATCGGGATCGACTCGACCGCTTCCACCACCGACCGAATCCCGGCCCGGTTGACCGCGCCGCCGAAGCCCTGCTCGCGGGTTCGCCCGTGGATCGTCAGCGCTTTCACGCCGATCTGCTCGAACTCGCGGGCGAAGTAGGGGGCGGAAAGATTCGTGTCGTCCCACCCCAACCGCATCTTCACCGTGACCGGGATTTTGACCGCTTCCACGACGGTTTGCACGAGCTTCACCGTGGTCCCGGTCGTGTCGCACATCATCGCCGAACCGCCGCCGACCCGCACGACCTTGCGGACCGGACAACCCATGTTGATGTCCACCATCGTCGCGCCGTAGTTCTCCAACCACTGTGCCGCACCTGCCATTTCTTGCGGACTGGCCCCGAAGATTTGCACGCTGAGAGGGCGATCGTCTGGCCCGGTCGCCAGCAGTTCCAACGTCTTCTTGGACCCTTCCAGAATCGCGCGGGCGTTCACCAAGTCGGTCGTGCAAAGCCCCGCCCCGCCGATTTCGCGGACCGTCCGCCGGAACGGGTAGTTGGTGTACCCGGCAAGCGGCGCCAGCGTGAACCGCGACGCCAACCGCACCGCCCCAATGTGAAGCGGCGCACGATAGTGAAGCGGCGGCGCGGGTAGCCGAATCGTTTGCGTTTGACTCATAGTGGTTCAAATTACGAACCCGGAGCAAAGTGCGGAAGACGAACTCGCGGTGCGCTGTTGAGTCCGCGCGCCATTTCCGCGACAATACCGCTAAGAGGGTTAAGCCATGAACACGACGACGCCTGCGGTCAGTTGGAAGTCGGTCGCGGATTTGTTGCACGACTTGGGTGACATTCCCATCGAACGAGTTCGCATGGACCCGCAGCCCGGTCGCGTGACGTTCGACGAACTCGTCACCGCGAACGAAACCCGGACCGGGCGGGTGTGCGAATGGGTCGATGGGACACTTGTGGAGAAAGCGATGGGCTGGTTTGAATCCTTCATCGCAATGAATCTGGGCGGGTACTTTTTTCGGTATCTCGAAACCCACCCAATCGGACTGCTGTTAGGCGCAGACGCGGTGCTGCGAATCCTGCCCAAGGTCGGGCGGGCGGCGGATGTGGCGTTCGTCTCGATGGCCAAGTTCCCAGGCGGCGTGTTGCCGATTCACGAAAAGATTCCGGCGCTGGTTCCGGACCTTGTTGTGGAAGTGCTGAGCGAGTCGAACACCAATGCCGAGATGCGGCGCAAGCGTGACGAATACTTCCGCGCCGGTGTGCTGATCGTGTGGGAAATCGACCCCGACACCCGCACCGCCAACGTGTACACCGCACCGGAAGTGTTTACGACGATCGACGAAAACGGTACGTTGGACGGCGGCACCGTGATGCCCGGTTTCCATGTGTCGTTGCGGCAACTGTTCACGATTCCGGGGCAGCCGGCCGTGTGATTTCCTCCCTCTCCTGAACAAGGATTTCTCCCATGCGAATTGTGCGATGTGTGTTGTCTCTCGTGGTGTTGGCGGGGTGCGTGGCCCCGGTGTTCGGGCAAGCGGCGGACGTGGCGAAGCTGGGTGCGATTGCACCGCGAATGCAGCAGTTCGTGGATAGCAACGAACTCTCGGGGGCGGTCACGCTGGTGGGCCGTAAAGACGGGGTCGTGCATCATGAAGCCGTCGGTTCGCTCGACCTCGCGTCAAAGACGGCGATGCCCAAGGACGCGCTTTTTCGCATTGCCTCTATGACCAAACCGATCACCGCGATGGCGATTATGATCCTGGCGGACGAAGGCAAGTTGTCCCCGGAAGACCCCGTTGAAAAGTACCTGCCGGAGTTCAAAGGGCAGATGCTCATCGGCACGCAGAACAAGGAGTCGATGGCACTGAAATCGCCGAAACGACCGATCACCCTGCGTGACCTGCTAACGCACACGTCCGGCTTGCCGGGCGGCTACCCGGCGGGGTTGGGCAACGTCTACGGCAAGCGCGATCGCACGTTGAACGAAACGACGCTGGTGATTTCGCAACGCCCGCTGGAGTTCGAGCCGGGCACGAAGTGGTCCTACTGCAACACCGGGATTGACGTACTCGGGCGCATCGTCGAAGTGGTGTCCGGCGTGGACTACGAGATGTTCCTGCAAACGCGAATCTTCGACCCGCTCGGCATGAAGAACACGACCTTCTACCCGCACGGCGCGCAGCTCAAGAAGCTGGCGACAACCTACGGCCTCACGGACGGCAAACTCGTCCCCGCCGCACCCGGTTTTCTGGACCCCACACCGAAGGCCAAGCACCCGATCCCCGCTGGCGGCCTTTGTTCCACCGCAGAAGATTTGGCGAAGCTCTACCGCTGTTTGCTCAACCACGGCGAACTCAACGGCACGCGGATCATCAGTGAAAAATCGCTGGAAACGATGACGAAAACGCAAACCGGCGACATCAAGACCGGGTTCGTGGACGGCATGAGCTTCGGGTTCGGGTTCGCCGTCGTGAAGGAACCGCTCGGCGTCACGAGTATGCTGTCCCCCGGCACCTACGGCCACGGCGGCGCCTTCGGCACCCAAGGCTGGATCGACCCCAAGCAAGACGTGTTCGTGATCCTCCTCATCGCCCGAACCGGCCTGGCCAACGGCGACGCTTCCATCTACCGCAAGACCTTCCAGGAACTCGCTGTGAACGCGGTCAAGTAATGTGAATTGCGACTTCGATTTCTGCCCTGAAAGGGCAGCGGTGTGTAGCCACGGGTGGAGCGAAGCGCAACCCGTGGTCCGCGACCGAAGTCGCCCTGAAGGGGCGAAGGAATTCCCCTGCCCCTTCAGGGCAGATTCTTGCTGGGACTCTGGTTCCACGGGTTAAGCGAAGCGCTTCAACCGTGGCTACATTCCACGGCCACGATGTGGCCGAAGACTGCAATCACTCGGAATCGGTTGAATCCGGACCCGGTCGGATTCATATGATTGGGAATAGGGGAATGTGAACCGTCCCCCGTCTTCCCGCGATTGTTTCCGGAGCGCGTTTCATGGCCGACGTTCGTGACGTTCAACTGCTCATCATCGGTGGCGGGCCGGGTGGGTACCCGGCGGCGATGCACGCGGCCGACCACGGCATTCAAACGCTGCTCGTGGACGACGACGCCAAGCTCGGAGGCGTCTGCCTAAACCGGGGCTGCATTCCGTCGAAGGCGTTGTTGCACGTCGCCAAGATCATCCGCGAAGCCCACGAGTCCGCCGCCATCGGCCTGAGTTTCGGCGAGCCGAAATTGGACCTGCCGAAGTTACGCGAATTCGTCCAAGGCAAGGTGGTCAACAAGCTCACCGGCGGGATCAAGCAGTTGTGCAATGCACGCGGGGTGGACGTTCTCAAAGGCCACGCCAGTTTCGTGGACGCCAACACCGTGGCCGTGACCGATGGCGACAAGGTCACGCAGGTGAAGTTCAAAAATTGCATCATCGCAACCGGGTCCGTACCTGCGATGCCGAAGGCGTGGCAGATCGGCGACGACCGCATTATGGACAGCACCGGCGCGCTGTTGATGCCGGACGTGCCGAAGAAATTGCTCGTCATTGGCGGCGGGTACATCGGCCTGGAAATCGGCACAATCTACGCCGCGATGGGGTCGAAAGTCACCGTCGTCGAATTCACCGACGGGCTGCTACCGCTCGCCGATCGTGACCTTGTCGCACCACTGGAAAAGAAACTGCGGGTGGAGTTTGAAGCGATTCACTTGAACACGAAAGTCGCGTCCCTGGCTGCCACGAAAGAGGGCATTGTTGCCACGCTCGAAGGCAAGGACGTGCCCGCGTCGATTACCTTCGACCGGGTTCTAGTCAGCGTCGGGCGGCGTCCCAACAGCGCGGGTTTGGCCTTGGAAAAAGCGGGGCTGAAGACCGACGAACGCGGCTTCATTCCGGTCGATAAACAACGCCGCACCGCCGTGCCGCACATCCAAGCTATTGGGGACGTGGCCGGCGAACCGGGACTCGCGCACAAGGCGACCGCCGAAGCGCGAGTGGCGATTGAAGTGCTACTCGGCGAGCCGTCCGAGTGGTCGCCACGCGGCATCCCCGCCGTGATCTTCACCGACCCCGAAATCGCGTGGGTCGGCATCACCGAGAAAGAAGCCAAAGAGCAAAACATCGCGCACGACGTGCTGAAATTCCCCTGGGCCGCATCCGGGCGGGCCGTGGCACTCAACATCACCAACGGCCTCACCAAGATGCTCGTCGATCCGGAATCGAAGCGCGTCCTCGGCGTCGGCATCGTCGGCACCGGCGCGGGCGAGATGATTTCCGAATCCGTACTCGCCATCGAAATGGGCGCCGTCGCCCGCGACATCATGGAGACAATCCACCCCCACCCAACGCTAAGCGAAACCGTGATGGAAGCGTCGGAAATGGCCTACGGCAGCGCCACCCACATCGCCGCAAAGAAGAAAGTGGCGCGGTGAACCGGGCGTACCGTGATGGTACTAATCGACCTCCACGACCGTGCCGTCCGGCTTGGTTTGGATGTCACGGACCTTGCCGTTCTTAGCTTTGCCCCGAACTTCGTAGTTGCCGTTCGGGGTCTTCCACGCCTGCTCAAATCTTACGTCAGGCAACTTCTCCTTCGCGGCCTTCATCACCAGTTCGGGAACCTGTTCCAAAGCCACGTTCTCGCCCTTCGGCGTTTTCTCTCCGCAGCCGGTGACGACAATTAGGGCCAGCACTATTAGGACCGATCGCATCAGTAGTCCCCTCCGACCACTTCGCCACCCGAGCGCGTGGTCAAGGCTTTGTAAGTGTTGTAGTTCATCGACGTTTGCAAGAATGCCACATGCCCGTCGGCGAACAGGAAATTCACGCCGCCGGTGTGCTGGCTGGAGAACTGGTTGACGTAGCTGTTCGGTGCCCCAGGCCCGTTCCCGTCGCCGGTGTGTCCGAGTACCATGCCCGACCCGTTGTTCAGGATCGGCGGGGCGGTGGACGGCGGTTGCGGGAACAACGTCGCCCCGGTGACGGACCCGACCCACGTCGTCTGACCGAGACGGAACGACCGCTCGCCCACGATAATTGTGCTGCTGGTCCCGTCCGTGATGTCGCCGATCCGCGTCTTGCTGTTCCGGTAGAACACGCCGTCCCCGTCCACCCCCGGCTCGGTCGTTCCGAAGACGCCGACGTAGTTGGCGGAGGCCACGTCGCAGACAGTGGCGACCGGGTTGCCCGCCAGGTCGTATTTCTTGGCCGTCCATGTCAACCCAGGGCTATCCGACGGACAGGTGAACGACTTGATGAACTGGACCCGCGCGCTCGCGTTGGCCGGGGCTTCGATCGGGAGGTCGAACCGGATGGCGTTGTAAACAGCTTGCTGCTCCATTTGAGGCAGAATGAAGGCCGCCCATCCCCAGCCCGGTCCAGTGTCGTTCCCTGCCGCATCGAAGGTCGAAACATAACCGGCTGGGAAGGACTTGGCCGTGTCGTGATGGTTTTGCAACGCCAAGCCAATCTGCTTGAGGTTGTTAACACACTGCGCCCGTGCCGCCGCACCCCGAACCTTTTGGACGGCAGGCAAAAGGAGGCCGATCAAGACGGCAATGATGGCGATCACAACTAGCAACTCGATCAGAGTGAACCCGCGTCGTGTCTTCACGTGAAACCTCCGTCGCATCTCTGCACGTAGCGACTGGTGTGAAAATATTCCCCAGTCCCATACCTAGTCTTGATTCAATAGTAACACAAGAGCCACACTTGACCAGAACACTTTAGTCATGTGTGCCAAGGTGATGGGAATGCCACAACTTGTCTATTTGGGACCGGCCAAGCGCTAGCGGTTCATGCTGCTGAGGATTTCGAGGGAGAGGCGGTCGAAGGTGGTTTCGTCGAATCCGCCTTTCCCATTACGTACTTCAGACGATGTGGTCATATTCGGCGTGCGTACCGATCCAGAACCAGATTGGTCCGTCATCCCCGTCAACAGCCAACGCTCGGTAACCGATCCCGACCCGCACTGACCATAATTGTCCTACCCGCTTGAAGTGCAATGAGGGGTGACGTGGGTCGGCTTGAAGAAGTTGATACTTGGAATCGGCCAACCGTTGTACGGCTTCAGGCAAGAGTTGGTAACTGTCCCAGAAGTCGGCGGTGGTGTGGTGGTTCATAGCGGCCGGGTCCGGCCTGCCCGATGCTCGGCCAATGCGCGTTCGGCCAGCACGTTCAGCCGACCGGCTCGTTCGTCTTGCTCGATTTGGTTGTCCCACGCGGCTTCAGACTGTTCATCCAGCCATGCCCGAATGCGGGCGACTTCCTCGGGTGGCAGTGTTGCAATCGCGGCGGTGATGGCCTCGACGGTACTCATCCGACATCCTCGGTGGGGGCGATGTAAAACAGCTATATGGTAGCACGGTATAGTTCTACTTGTCCTGTACTCAGTACAAATGGGTGTGCCACCGGATTTTGGCATTCCCGGCGAACTGGCGACGTGAGTCGCGTGAGTAAAAACCGACCCCTTGCTTGTGGCGAACCACCCAGCAGCTTACGCAGCCGGTTCGCCGGTTCGCCGGTTCGCCGGGAGTGGGTAACCCACGGCCACGATTAGCGGTTCATGCTGCTGAGGATTTCGAGGGAGAGGCGGTCGAAGGTGGTTTCGTCGAAGCCGCCTTTGTCGCCGCCGCAGAATTCGGCGACTTGGGCGAGCACGATGCGGTGCAGTTCGGGCAGTGGGATTTGGTTCAGGTCGTAGACGCCGGCGCCGGCGAACTTCATGATGATGCGTTCGGTCACGCGCTGCCGGACTTTGGCGAACGGGTCCGCGCTGCCCATTCCAGTTTGCGACGGTGGCCCGGACGCCGCAGGCGGTGGCCCAATTCCGGGCATCCCGAATTGTGACATTGACGCGGAAGTTCGCGTCATCGCTGGCGTATTAAACGAGACCACTCCCGATTCCGTCGGGCGGGGGGCGGGGGCGTGGACGACGCCACTTTTCACGGTACGGGCTGGCGTCGGCGCAGTGCCGGGGCGGGTGGCATTCAATAAGTTCGTGGAACTCTTCGGGACGGGACTTTGCATGGTCGCGCCCGGACTTGGCGCGGGGGTGTTGACCGTCATCCCGCGTTGGAACAAAACTTGGGGCGAATGCTCCATGATCTCCGGCGGCAGAATCGCAACGACGCGAAAGCCGTTGGGCAACCGAATGTCCAAGGCGGCGATCGGGTCCGGGCCGGGCGCCAGCGACTCGCCGATTTCGGCCCAGCGTGCCAGTGCCGCGCGAAATTGTTCCACGTCCCGAAATCGTGCGCTCATCGGCAACCACGAGTCGTTCTTGCGGCCAATGACTTGAGTGGGTGCCACGATCAGGATTTCTTTGACAGCATCATCCCGAAAAATCTCTTCCAACGGCCCGAACCCGATCGACTCGGCGAGAACATCTTCGATCAGTCGGTCGCGGTCGGAGCGGCTCAGTGTTGCGGTTTCTTGGTCGAAGAATTGTTCGAGGGCGCGCTTCGCTTCGGCCCGAAGAATCGACAGCGGTTTATGCCGGGAGCGGGAAAGATCAATGCGATCCGCGAGCCGGGCGTGGGCCTTTTTCCGCAATTCCGCCGGCGACACAGCCGGGCGGGCGTTCGCTGTTGGGGCGGGAATCGTCGAGGATAATCCTGGTGCAGCCGGGTTCATCGGGTCAACTCGTCGGGCAAGTCCGGTTCCACTTCCATCCGACGGGAAGCCTAGTACGGGAATTGCCGCGTTGCGCTTGTCGAGGACAGCAATTTACGAATCTCCTGTTCAGCGATCACAGCAACAACCCGGCTACGGCGGCGTTTAGGAGTGTGGCCATGAAGCCGATGAAGAGCGCCCGCATTCCGAGTCGGGCTAGGTCGGCGCGGCGGCCTTCGGCCATTGCGCCAATCCCACCGAGTTGAATCCCGACCGACGCGAAGTTCGCAAACCCCGTCAGGGCATACGCCGCCAGTGTTCGGGAGCGGATGCTTAAGTCCGCGTACTCCGGCGATTTCGTCATTGAAAGGAACGCAACGTGTTCGTTCAACACGAGCTTCACGCCGAGTAAGCTGCCGACCTTGCCGCACTCGTCGGGCTGCACGCCAATCAGGAACGCGACCGGACGGAACACCCAACCGAGCAGGTATTCCATTGTCAAGTTGTCCGGCCACCAGTTCAGCGTGTCTTCGGAGAATCCGCTCCACATCAAGAGCGGTTTGATGCTACCGAGTAGCGAGTTCATCAGGGCGACTAAGGCGATGAACGCGATCAGCATGGCGGCGACGTTCAACGCGAGTTTCAAGCCATCGGTCGTGCCAGCGGCAATCGCGTCGATCGGGTTGACGTGCTTTTGCTCCACCACGATGGTGGCGTTGCCGAGCGTTTCGGGCACTTCGGTCTCGGGCAGCAACAGCTTCGACAAGTACAGGCTACACGGGCACGCCATGACCACGGTGGCGAGGATCGCGGCCGCGGCCGCTTCGGGGGATGTGTAGCTCGACATATACCCGATGTACACCGCCATCATGCCCCCGGACACGTGGGCCATGCCGCTAGCCATCATCGCAAGCAGTTCGGACTGCGTCATGCGGGCGACGAATGGCTTCACGATGAGAGGCGCTTCGGTCTGCCCCATGAACACGTTCGCGGAGACCGACAGCGTTTCGGCACCACTGGTCCGCATCAAAAACATCATCACCCGAGAGAAAATTCTCACGATAAACTGCAACACGCCGAAGTAGTACAAGAGGCTGAACAGGGCCGACACGAAGATGATCGGCGGGAGCACGACGAACGCGAACGGGAATTGAAAATCCTTTCCAAACACCTTCACCTGATCGCCGGGGTTGGCGATGTTGCCGAAGACGAACTGCCCGCCCTGGCTGGAAAAACCGAGTAGCTTATTCACCCCTTTGCCGACCCAGTTCAACACCGCTTGCACGTCGGTTGACTGCGTCACCGCAAGTGCCAGGGCGAATTGCAACGCGATTCCGAAGCCGATGGTGCGCAGGCTGACGGCCCGCAAGTTCGCCGAACACGCCGCCACCAACCCGATGAAGCAGACCACCCCACACGCGGCCTGACCGCGTGTGCCAAGCGCTTCGTGATTCAAGTAAGCGACGGACACGATCGTCACGATCGCCACCGCAATCAGGATTCGCCAGGAACGCGGAGTGGCTGAGGAAACGGACGACGGATGAGTCATGGTGACCGCAACGTTAGGGGCGGAGAGGGGATTTGAGTAGAGCGTATGAAAACGACGCCTTCCGGCGAGTCACGATGGTTGGGGGGTGGCGCTGGATCAGCTTGTGGCTCACGTCAAGTCGCAGTGATGCTTGCGATTTCGGTGGCGAATCAAACTCGTCGTGCGAAGAACAGGCCCAATGTCGGTTCGGCATGGTGTTCTTCGAGTTCGACTTGGAACCCTTGTTCGGTCAGGTACCGGCAGAGCGTGTGGCGGTCGAATCGGTCAACTCCGGGCACGCGGGACTGGTCCGTGATGGCTGGCAATCCTTCGTGGAATTCGCCATAAATCGCATCAACCAAATGAAGCTTTTGGCTCGTCATCAGGATGGGGTATTCACTGCCTTCACAGTCTACTTTGAGGAGTCGGATCTTCGTCACGCCGGTGCTGGCGAGAATTTCTGCAATGAGTGCGTCGAGTTGGACCGTTTCGATCGTGGCCGGGCCGACACTGCTCAACACGTTACCGCCGCCGGTATTCAACGAGCCGGTTGCGTACTCGAACGACAGCCCCGGAACGACCTTGTCGGACCGCCACACGGCCTTCTGGTGAACCGTCACCCGGCTCCCGAAGCGGGCCAAGTTGAGTCGGGCCAGTTCCGCGTTCACCGGGTACGGCTCATACGCCTCGACCCGTCTAGCGCCGCGACGCAAGCAGGCGAACGCAAAGCTGCCGATGTGCGCGCCGATGTCAATAATCACGTCCGTCGGGTCGAAGGACTCCGGCAGTTGATACTCGTTGTTGCGGTTGACCTGGAGCCAGATCCCTTGGTCGAACGTCCCGCTTCGGAAATGCGGCGGTTCCACGTCGGTCAGCAACGTGTTGTGCCGGTGTTCCAGTTGTGCGATTTCGTACCGCAAGTCGCAGACAAGCCGCGTGATGGCATCAAACGCGCCCACCACTTCAATGTTGAACCGCTTCTGTCTCGCCGTGAACACCAACCCGAGTGTTGACCGGACACGAGACGACAAGCGGGCCACAAGGGTCACGCTGTCACCCAAGGATCGTTCACCCGAACCCAACGTGCTGAGTCGTTTCGCGGTCAGAATCTTTTCCAAGAGCGATTGCATATCCCGCACGCTAATTTCTTCTATGGTCATCGCACTCACTCGTCATCACGAAAGTGACGGTCCGTACTTGTGGCATGGATGGATAACGCGGTCAGGAATAATCGTCAAAGTCCGACCGCTAAACCATGACCCGTGTCAAAACACGAATAAACCCTTTCAACCGATTCGGAATATCCAGCACAATCGGTCAAGTCGAGTATCTCGGTCGGTCGATTGAATCCGACGTGAGATACTTCTTGGCACTGATTCCGTTTTTGGCGGCTGGGTGTGCGGATGCGAAGTTGTTTCGCGCGCCGCCGGCACCACTTGTCACGCAAATCGGGTACACCACGGACGCCCTTCTCGGCGAATCGGCGTACCGGCTCGGGTGTGCGGACGTGTTGGAAGTCGCATTTGCGAACCGGCCCGAGTGGGATTGCACGGCGTCCGTGGGGCTGGATGGTCGGCTGCCGATCGGGGACGCGGGATCGCCAGTTGTGGAAGGTGCCACGCTGTCGGAGGTCCGCACTGCGATTGCTAAACTGATAAACCAAGAGCCGGATCGGATCACGGTTCGGCTGGTGGACGTTCGGGCGGGGCGGATTTATCTTTCGGGTCCGGAGAACAACCGCCAACGGGTCGTGCCGTTCCGTGGGCCGGAACCCGTCGTCGAATTCTTGTGGCGAGCCGGTGCCGTGAAGCAAGGCTGTTCCGCGTTGCACGATGTCTACGTCATCCGGCCCAACGTGGCGAACGGTTCTCAACCCGAGACGTTCCACGTAGACATTGAAGCCATTGTCCGGGATGCCGATCACCGCTCGAACGTGATTCTTCAGCCCTCGGATCAAGTCTACGTTGGTGAGACACGGCGTTCGAGCTTTTCCCGTCTGCTGCCCGATTGGGCGAAGCCCTTTTATCGCAAGCTCGTGGGATTATTGCCACCGGACGGGTGGCCGTGGGCGAAGTGACCCTAGGCTGATCGGATCTGCGTGAGGCGTTTCGCCGTGGGCTGCGACCCCTACCGGGGTCGTGGAAATGTCGTGCTAACCCTGGGTGTGGGGGGGG
>JAYVXO010000157.1:0-39192 GCA_043785105.1 Fimbriiglobus sp. | reverse complement strand
CCACGGTTCATGAACCGTGGGCTTTGCGCGTCCTGCCAACTCTCAATACCCGAAACCCGATCCATTACCCCTTCACGGCCATCCAGACCAGCCACAGCACGCTAGCCGCAACGGCACCTCCGACCACAAGGCCCACATCACGCAGGACACCGCTGAACCCGCGCGGGCGGACGGCGGCGAGTAGGAAGCCCCATTGGGTGCGGGCGGCTTTGGGCCAGCTTTCGGATCGGCGTGCGACTTCGTTCAGCAGCCGATTGCCACCCCGTTTGGCCGCCTCGGAAGCCACGGCAAAGGCGTGACCTTCGAGACCATCCAACTTACCGGCCAATTCCGGGGCTTGAGTCGCACCCAGCGCCACGGCCAAGAATGTGGGCACCAGATTGGTGTGCTTGCCGAAGTCGGTTCGACTGCGCAAATCCCGCAGCAAGTTTTCGTAGAGGTCGGTCGAATCGGTTGCCAACACGGAACCAAAACTCACGAGGGCCGCTTCCAGATCGGTTTGCAAGTTCGCGGCGTTGGCTCGCTTCAACAACTCGTTCGAGACCGCGCTGAAAACTTCCGCCTTGGTCGAAGCGGGCACCACGGGCGGAACGATCGCCAACGCATCGGCGGTCGGTTTCATCGCCTCGGTGGTGAATGTCGGCGAGTCCAGGTATGCCCGGATAGCCTTCACGCCACCGATGCGTTGCTTTAGCGGCTCGCTGACTTGGGGTTCGTCCAACAACTTCGTCAAGAAGTTCAGCAACGACGGGTTGCGGAGCAAGTCCGGCGGTGGATTCGTCAGGAACTGCGTACCGACTTTATCAAGGCCGCTTTGCCCGGCGAACAACTCTAACAACCGTGGCCCTTGGGCACGGATGACCCGGTCGGCGTCGATCTTCCCGGCGGTCAGGGTGGCTTCAAAGAAGCGGTTCAATAGGGCGGCAGGGTAATCGGTGGCTTTGCCAAGTAGCTCCTCGAACCACGGCTGGCTCGGTGCTTCTGCCAGCAACGATTCAAACAACTTCAACTGACGGTCGGTGTCCTTCGCGCCGTCGGTGGGTTGCAACAATGTCAGGGTTAAGTTTTGGTGCTGGGCCAGTGTGCGGGTGAGCACGGTCGAGGGTTCGCCGTCCCGTTGCAAGACGATGCGGGCGGCGGCAAGGTGGTACGCCTTCGGCAGATCGAGCGTCAGCAGTTCGCCCAGCTTGTCCGCCGGGACGTTCAGCCATTTCGTCAAGGATGGATCAACACCGACCACGCCTTGCTGCTGCTTGGATCGCACGAAGCGAGGCAATAAGTACCACCGAGTTTCCCACGGCAGTTGATCCGGTTCGGTGAGTTGCGTGCAGAGTTCACCCCAAACGGCGTTCGCCTTGGTCGGAGCAACCATCGGCAGGATGACTTCGAGGGCGTTCGCGGTGCGGTTGCGGTCGTTGGCCTTCAACGCCTTGATGCCCGCTTCGCGGACGGTTTGCCCCAACTTCGCGGAGAAGTCCTGCTTCTGCCGAAGCGATTGCACGGCACGAGTAAACGACGTGGTCGCAAACTCGCGGTCTTCGAGTGCCCAATCGAGAAACTGATTCAACGCATCCGACCGGGTCGAAATCCACGCGGCCAGCGGCGGGTGTTGCAACGCTTCGGCGGCTTCCTGTTTCGTCATCACTCCGGTGCCACGAGTCAACCGATAGACCAGATCGAATTGATGAGGCGCGTTCAAGCCGAGCCGTTGCCAAGTGGATTTGACTTCGTCCAACGGGCCGTACTCGCCGGAGGCCAGTGCCTTCACCGCGAACCCGGCGAACGGCACGTCTTTGTCGATTACCGATCGCCGCCCGGACGCCGGGTTGAAGGCCACCGCGTTGTCGGTGTAACACGGATTGGGAAGATCCCATTCGGCGGAACCCGCGTCGTGACCGACGAGCCGCGCCGGGCAGGTGAGCGGTTCGGATTCATACGTCGAGAACGTGAAATCATCGAGCAGTCCCGGCGGCAGGACGCGGGTCACGGCGTACACTACCTTCGCCACATCGTCCGCCGTCGCCGCGAGGAAGATTCGCGTTTGGCTCGTCGTGCCAAGGAGTGCGTGCAGCGAAAATTCGAGCAGTTCTTGACGTGACGGATCACCCAACCATTCCCGCAGTGCGGCATCATCCAGCACATCGGCGACGGGCAAGTACGGCAGTTCTGGCAAGTCGGTTGCGGTGTCGGGGTCGTGCTTTTGCCACAGCGGGCTACCCCATGTTTGGATCGCTAGTTGGGCGTCTGCCGTCGAAGGAACGTTCAACAGCGTGTGGGCGAAGTATGTCCCGCCGTTCGGGGTAATGTGCGTGAGCACTCGGCCCGAGGTCGAGTTGAGCAGGGCAAGCCGGACGGGTGCCGGACGGTCGGCTTCGTTGGTCCGTGCCGGTGGCAGGGCGTAGTGGGCGAAGTTCAACGCGGCGTTCAATTCGTCCGCACCGACGCCAAGCGTCGCGGCCCGCAGCGAGTTCAACGTGTGGAGTGGGTTCGATTTCAATGTGCCAGTCGAATAAAGCTGCTTCATCTCAACTCCTCAAAACCGAGTCGGGCCGGACAGGAGATTTCAACCTCGCTCACCAACGACTGGAACGATGTTCAATCCTGTTTGCACCATAGCACGCAATTGCGATTGAGGCGCCACAGGAGGAGTCATTCGGGTGATCGAGTTTGGTGATGTGAGGTGGCACAAAGCCCACGGTTCATGAACCGTGGGCTTTATGCTACCTCACTTAACCATTGGGCTGTGCGGGTTAGCAAACTCGATCGCCCGCAATTCACTTACCATCTGCGTGAAAACCGCGTCCCAGTCGCCAAACGTCTGTTGGCGAAACAGCCTTGCCGTTGAATACCACGGCGTGTCAGTTCGGTTTTGCATCCAACGCCAATCGGCGTTCAGCGGCAGTGCCACCCACACTGGACGGGCCAACGCCCCACACAAGTGAGCGAGTGCGGAGTCGATCGTGATGACGAGATCGAGGTTCATCAGCAACCCAGCGGTATCACCAAAGTCCGCCGCGAGTTCGGACCCGAGGTCGAAGATCGGCAGCGCAGGGTTCTCGGTGATTTGTTCGCTGCCCGGTCCTTTCTGAAGACTGATGAGGGTGACGTTCGGAATCGAAGCGAGTACGGCAAATCGGCTAAGTTTCACCGATCGCCAGCGGTCGCCGATGTGCTGGGGGTTGCCTTGCCACGCGATGCCGACTTTGAAGCCGGGTATCTTGTCCAACCGTTGGTGCCACTTCGCCACGGCATCCGGTGTGGGCGTGAGGTACGGGGCGTGGGGTGGAATTGTTTCAACGCGCAGTTGCAACAACAGCGGCAAGCTCATCAACGGGCAATGGTAATCGTGAACAGGAAGTGGGTCGCTGGGCGTGATCGCTTGCGTGATGCCACGGCACGTTTGCAGCAGTGTGACAAGTGAAGGCGCGGCCACGACGATGACCTTCGAGAGTGGAAGATTCTTCTCTCCCCCCACTTGCATCTCCTTCTGGTCTCCCCCCGCTTGCGGAGGGATTAAGGGGGGTTGCTTCGACCCCACCCCGGCCCTCCCCGCAAGCGGGGAGGGAGGAAGAATCTGCTCTCCACGGTCGGCAAGTTGGGGGAGGAGTTTGGCGAACTGAATCGTGTCGCCGTGCCCCTGCTCGGTGTGGATGAAGATCGTTTTCCCGGCTAACGGTTCGCCACGCCAGACCGGGGCGTTGAACCGCCGCATGGCCAGTTGCCCTTTCATTTGCTCCGTGCGCCAGCGCCATTCGTATTCGGCCCACCCGTTCGCATAATCGCCAAGGGTCAGTAGGGCAAGCGCCCGGTTGAACCGCACTTCGGCGACATCGGGTTTGAGCCGGATCGCTTTTTCGTACCACGTCAACGCCTCGATCACGTTGCCGTTCATGGCGAGCGAGAGGGCGTAGTTGCCGTAGGGTTCGTGCGAAGTCGGATCGAGTTTGATCGCTTCTAACAAAGCGTGTCGGGCTTCGTCGAGCCGACCCAGATCGCGGTAGGCATTGCCAAGGTTCGCCCACCCGCTCGCATTCTGTGGATCAAGCCGCACCGCTTCCCGACCCGCTTCGACGGCTTCGGCCCACTTCTGCGTTCGCCCCAATCCGGCCGCGAGGTTGGCGTAGGCACCACCTGATTGCGGGTCGAGGCGAATTTGTTCCCGGAAGCACTGAATCGCGGCTTCCGATTTACCCGCCAAGCCACGCACCACACCGAGCCGGTTCCACAATTGCGACGAGGCGTGACCGGATTTCAACATCCCCATTAGCAACGTTTCCGCTTCGTCCAGGTGCTTCAGTTCCGAAAGTGCAATGGCGAGTTGCAACCGCAGGTCGTCGGCGTGCGGTTCCATCTTCAACGCCACGCGGATGGCGGTTGTAGCGGCATCGAACTTCTTTTGGTCGAAGCACGACTGGATCACGTTGCGTTGCGGTGACGAGTTGGTCGGGTCGAGTCGAGCAGCCAATCGGAAAGTGGCTTCGGCTTCGGCGAAGCGTTTTTGCTGGGCGAAGATCACGCCAAGATGGTCGTGCCAAACGCCGTTGTTGGGACGCAACCGAATGGCTTGAAGCAGCGCTGCCTCCGCTTCCCGAATGTTGCCCGAGTTGAGATGTTGAATCCCGGTTACGTGCCAGCGCTCGGCGGATAACTCGTCCGCTCTCCCCCCGTTTGCGGGGGGACCGAGGGGGGTCGAGCCTCCCACCCCACCCCGGCCCTCCCCGCAGACGGGGAGGGAGTAAGCGATGTCTGTGGCCGCACGCCGTAGGCATTCCCCTGCGACATCGGCTCGGTTTGCTGCCAAGGCGAGTTCCGCTAGGCGCGTGAATAAGTCGAAATCCGTAGCGGCCACGCCGGTTGTGCTCATTTCGCACTCTGTATCGAAGGCAAGATCACCGAACAAGCACGGGTCGCTTGTAAGTAGACTATTTAACGGGTAGCTTACAAAATAACGCTGCTTGGTGTGCCGGTCGTTCACCCCTCCTTCAATATCGGTCGCGTATGTCAATGACACTGGAACACTACGCAACGACCTATCTGGAAGGCCGCAACCTTCCCTGGCCGGCTGCCCCTCAGATCAAGCCGCCGAAGAAGGCCCACCCGCACATTGAAAAGTTACCCGTCCGTGCCGTGATGTGGACCGTTTACGGCACGCTGTTGGCCGTGCCGACGGGGGAACTGCACTTTGAAGCGTCGATTGATTTCGTGATGGACGCGGCGCTCGACAAGACGATTCAAGAGTTCAAAATGTGGAACTCGATGAGCCGCAAGCCCGGCGCCCCGGCGGCGTACATGAAAGAAATGTACACCCGCACCTACACGATGTTGAAGATGGCCGGTAGCGGCGGCGAGAAGTATCCCGAAGTCGTGAGCGAACGGATTTGGGACGACATCGTCAAGAAGCTGATGCAGAAAGAGTACGTGGTTGATGCGTCTCTGTACGGGTCGTTGGACGAACTGGCCAAAAAGATCGCGTACTTTTTCCACGCGAGTATTCAGGGTTGTGGTGCCTACCCCGGCGCTGCGGAAGCGTTGCGGATTGTGGCAGAAAGTGGCCGTGCCCAGGGCTTGCTCGCGGACGGCCAATGCTTCACACCCGCCCAACTCTTGAAGTCGCTGTTGCAACAAGACCCGAGCTTTCAGTTGGCGAACGTGCTTCCCCCGAACTTGCGGATTCTGTCGGCGGAGAAAAAAGCCCACAAGCCCTCGGAGACGCTCTTCAAGGCCGCGATTGCGGCCCTCGCAGCACGGGGCATCGCACCCTCGGAAATCCTGCATGTCGGATCAAACTTGACGCGCGACATTGCCCCGGCGAAAAAACTAGGTATGAAAACAGCCTTGTTTGCGGGCGATAAAGCGTCTTTGGCCGCGACCCCGGAACAACTTCAAGACCCGCTGTTTCGACCCGATGTTCTGCTGACCGAACTGACCCAGATAGCCGAAGTCATTAGTTAAGGACCGTCCCATGCCCGTCCTGGACCCGCATTGCGATCTGTCCCAAATCGACTTCAACCGCATCGTGGCAGACGCCCAACAAATCCGCGCGTTAATGCCGCACCGATTTGAAATGGAGATGGTCACGGCGGTGGTGCATATGGACCCATCGAAGCACCTCGTCGTGGGCTATAAAGACATCCGCCTGGATGAATTTTGGGTCCGCGGGCACTTCCCCGGTAACCCGATCCTGCCGGGCGTGTTGATGTGCGAAGCCGCTGCCCAGATCACCGCGTATTACACCCTCACGCTCAAGTTGAACGAGAACGTGTTGATGGGCCTCGGTGGTATCGAAAACACACGGTTCCGTCGATCCGTCCTGCCCGGCGAGCGACTGATTC
Source organism: Fimbriiglobus sp. (assembly GCA_043785105.1). Classification (GTDB taxonomy): domain Bacteria; phylum Planctomycetota; class Planctomycetia; order Gemmatales; family Gemmataceae; genus Fimbriiglobus. The sequence continues at coordinate 32,860 of JAYVXO010000157.1, read as the reverse complement.
TGGTGGGCAAGGGCGTTCGCGTTCGATCCCGGATGACCTTGTTCAATGTGCAAGGCTACGTCGGCAAAGAATTGGCGTTTCACACGGACGTGATCGGTGTCGTACTCGGCAAACTTGAGGATTGAGTGTTGTGCGGAAACCCAGTCGATTGTCGCCCGGCGAACTCGCTCCCTATCAGTGGCAAGCGTTCGGCGAAGCCGGCTACGCCCGGTGGGGTGATGGCCCCGGTTTAGACACTGAGCACCCCGAACAAACGCCGTTGACCGACCCCGTTAGTCCCATCGTTTGGTCGGAGTTGTTCGGTAACAACCATCCCGTTGAAATCGAGGTCGGGTTCGGCAAAGGTCTCTACCTCGTCAACGTCGGCACGCGCCGGCCGGACCGCAATTTCTTCGGCATCGAGATCATTCGCAAGTACCAAATGTACGCCACGAACCGGATCGCGGTTCGCAAACTGGCGAACGTGAAAACCTGTTGCGCGGATGCGAAAAAGGTGTTCCGCGAGTCGGTGACCAGCGGTACCGTGGCGGCGGTACACGTTTATTTCCCGGACCCGTGGTGGAAGAATCGGCACAAGAAACGCCTGCTGTTCACCGCCGAATTTGCCCAGGAAGTGCTGCGGATTCTGCAACCGGACGGCATCCTGTATTTCGTGTCCGATGTGCCCGAATACTTCGAGATGGTGACCGAAACCCTCGCGCAGGTGACGGCATTCCACAAGCTGCCACCACCCGACGAATCCGCACCGCAGCACGACATGGATTACCTCACCAACTTTGAACGCAAGTTCCGTAAAGTGGGCAAACCGATTCACCGTTCGCAGTATCAGAAAATCACATCGGCGTGAGGATTGACTTGCCCATGCCTGCTGCCAAACCGATTGCGATAACCCCGTCAACGTGGTGGTGGCCACCGGCTATTTTCGTCGGGTTTTGGATATTGCTAATTGTCGGCGGGCGTAGCAATTTCTTCCGCGATCCAGGGACGTTTTGGCACACGGTGATCGGCGAAAAGATCCTGCACGAAGGCTTTTTTGACCGCGACCCGTTCACCTTCCCGTTCGGCGGCGAATACTTTATCGCCCACCAATGGCTTGGCGAAGTGGTGATGGCGTTGGTCCACCGCGTCAACGGGTTTCACAGCCTGTTGGTTGTCGCCACCGCGATCCTGGCGTGGCTCTTTACGGTGCTGACACTCCGGCTGATTCGCACGGGGTTGCACCCGATTGCGTGCCTGTTGTTGTCTGGGCTGACACTCGCAGCCGCCGCGTCGCACTTCCACGTCCGACCGCACCTGATGTCGATCGCGGGTTTGGCGTTCACGATGGTGATGATTACCGACTTTGAAGCCGGTCGAATTCGCCGCCAACAACTTTGGTGGCTAGTGCCCGTTTACTGGCTGTGGGCGAACACGCACGGCGGGTTCTTGGGTGGAATCACAACGCTTGGCCTTGCGGGTACGGGATGGTCTGTCTGCCGTGCGTTGGGTTGGCACTCCCCCATACGAACTCGCGCCGATTTCGGCGTTCTCGTGCTGATCGCAACGGTCTGTGGACTCTCTGCGTTCGTGACCCCCTACGGTTCCGGGCATGTGCAAGTCTGGCTCCAAATCATGAAGATGCCACACTTGCCGGAGATCATCCAAGAACACGCACCAACCGACTTTCGGCACCCGACGACATGGCCTCTACTGGCGTTGGCGACTGTGTACTTGTTCCTATTAGCCGGCACCAAACCACGTGACTGGCGGGTGAGTTGGCTCCTACCGTTGTTCTGGTTCCTCCAAGCTTACAGCCGCGTCCGCCATGCGCCGTTATTCGCTGTGGTGGCCGTCATCGCCATCGCCGACATCTGGCCGATGACCCGATGGGCTAGGTTGCTCGCTGTGAAGCGCCCCGACTTTTACACCCCAACGGGTTGCAACGTGAACACAAGTTGGAGTAGTTTTGTGTTGCTCAGCGTGATTGTGTTCGGCGTAGGCATAGTCCAGTTTCTCGGCGCGAGTTGGTCGCATTGGGCGAAACTGGATTCCGAACGGTGGCCTCTCCAATTGCGATCGACGCTAACCAAATACGAGCCGAAACCGGGGCAACCCAATCGGTTGTTCAACGACTGCATTGACGGCGGATTTGTGATCTATCATGCTCCGGGTTATCGGATCTTTATGGACGATCGGTGCGAACTGTACGGCGATGAATGGCTGGTCAAGTTCGTGAAGGCGGCGGAAGCGAACACTGGCCAAGCGATGGTCGAATGGCAAAAACAGTATGGCGAGTTCAACTTCGCCCTCACCCGAGTCGGTGCCACGTTCGACGATTACTTCCGCGCTGACTCCGCAACGTGGGAATTGATCGAGGCCACGCCGAACGCGAACTTTTATCGACGGCGCCAATAATTCGGATGAACACAAACCTCCTTCGCTCCTGGTTGAATCTCGCGCCCGGTCCGTGGCCGCCGGATGATCGCACGTTACTGGGTTTCAGTACCGGGCCGGTCTCACCACAGGATGCCGAACGCCGAGCAATGTTATTGATCGGTAAACTTCGCCCGCATCAACTCCTACACCCGGAACTCGTCACGGAAGGGATGAACCGCCTCGCGCAAGCGATGCTTTCGATTACGACAACAACTGTCGCCCCGTCCACCATACCAAAATCATCCCCACCGCAGCCGATTCCACCGCAAGTTCCACTGCCTCAGGTTCCGGTCGATTTCAACCCTGATCCTTCGCCAGTTGTGTTGATACCACTGCCAGTGGATTTGAAACCAACCCCGGTGGTTCTTGATGCCGAAGCGATCGTCGAAGATTTACCTCCGTCGCCGACATTTCGCTTCCAACAAGTTGACGTTGCAATAACGGCAACACCGACTCTCGACGCAGAAATTCCTGCCATTTCCATTCCGCAGGTCGTTCCACCGAACGTGCCCGTCGGCATGAGCTTGGAAAGCCGGCGCTTGGCTTACCGCGAGTTGGTTGCACTGCGAGGATTGATGCAGGCGTGGGACCAACTTCGCCCGTTTTTTGCGAACCCCTCGGAGAAAGCCGAAACGCCAGGGCGGGTCTTCGCGCTGTTGGAAGCGATCACCGCATTCCGGGCCGCCAGCAATCATCCGGGGTTAAATTGGGGCGAAGTGCAAGTCGTGGCACCTCGCGTTGCCGCAATTGGGAAGCAACCGCTGATCCTGCCCGTGTTCCGGATGCTACTCCCCACTCAACGACAACTGTTGGCGCGCGACTGGGCGATTGGCAAAGCCCACTTTGAAGCCCTGAAAATTGGTTTAAGAAAATCGTTGCGCCAGAGCCGTCCAGGTGTTACTATCAGCCGTTCGGTGGAAATCGCTGCAACCACGGTCGGGCAAAACCCGGAGTGGATTCTGGGTTTGTCAACGGTGTTCGTGTTGTGCATGGCAGGCGTCCGAATCCTGATCCGCTGACTATTCTCTGTTGCCTGGCGTTGCAATCCGCTTGACATTAGTTGTTGTGAGTCTTAGACTTGTATTGATTCAGGATACAGTGAAATCGGTCGCATTAACCTTCGGGGGGATCACCCACGTGACCAAGAAGGAAATCGTCAAACAGATCTCCGAGCGGGCCAATTTAACCCAGCTCCAGACGAAAGAAATCGTGCAATGGACGTTCGACGCCATTATTGAAACCTTAGTCGCTGAAGGGCGGATCGAACTGCGGAACTTCGGCGTGTTCGCAGTCAAAACCCGCAAGCCACGACGTGCCCGGAATCCACGGACTAACGAAGAAGTTCAAGTCGAAGCCAAGAACGTCGTGACATTCCAGCCCGGTAAGATCATGGAAGAACGGGTTCGCAAAGCCCTCGTTTCCGGCACCACGCAAAAGAAGTCTCGCAAGCCCGATGCCGACGACTCACCCGAAGAGCCTGAGATTCTCGTCGGCGCGAAACCCAGCCGCAACGGCAAGTCGCATCACCATGACAACGAAACGAGCAACACGGAACTTCCGCTGAAGTCCCGCTGATTCCCCGAAAGCCCAGGGACGATCGTCCCTGGGCTTTCTTTGTTTTGAACTTTCGATTCTCCCACTTCTGCCGACTAAATTTGTTTCAAGCTTCGCAGCGGTTGTGCCGATATTATTGGCAACACTCTCCCGAACACTGATTCGGTGGGTGAAAAGCGTATCTCACGCACACGCACGGAGGCGGAGCGATGCGACGACTGATTAAGCGAGTCCTGCTGGCAATTTTTGCGGCATCGGCTTTAGGTTTCGGTAGCACGGGGTGCGTCAACCAGTACGCAGCCAACCCGAACACGCGGATGGACCAGTTGCTCAACGAGTCCGAAGATTATCGCCAAATCGGCGAAATCTGGCGGCGGTTCTGGTTCAACGACATGCCGTCCCACATGACGCCGGAACGGATTCATGGCGGCATCATGTAACGGAATTGCTACCAGGCTTCGACTCAATCCCACGCGAACCCGATTCACATCGGGTTCGCGTGGGATTGGATTCGTTGCTGCAATTCGGGGTAGAACCCGCTGAAGTCGGCGGTGAGTTCGTCGTGCAGTTCCGTGAGTAACGGCATCGACTGTTCGAGCGGTAACGCTCGCTTCGGGATGCGCACGGCGACAACTTTTGAGACACGAAGCATTGTTTCGGCGATTCCCGAGACCGTGGCGTAGCTCACCAAGCGATCGGTCGAGATGAACTTTTGCAGGAACGGCTTGTCTTCGTCGTTCCAAAATTCGATACCGTCAAGCAGCACTTCGTAAGCCTCATCCGCAAATGTCCGCAACGGCACGGTCGAGTAGCGGTCCCAATTCTTCGCCAAGATGTGATCGTAATAAACGTCGATGATGATGCCGGAAAACCACCCCCAATCGCGGCTAATCCGGGCGATGCTGCGGTTGACCAGCGGATGAGCATCCGTGAACGCATCCACCAGCCGATGCGCTCGCACACCCGCCTGAATCGTCTTCGGCAACTTGTCGAAGTCCGGACCCTTCACGAAATCCGCCAGCATACTCCCGATGCGGGCGTGTGGCTCCGGGTCCGACAAATGCAAATGGGCCAAGAAGTTCACGGCATTTCTTTCCAAACGTGGAAGTCGCAACTCATCGCACCGGCTCAGTTCTAGGAACTTCGTACTGCCGGGGTGAATGTGCCCTGTGTGACAGTGGGTGTAGAAATGATAGCCGTTAGGCCGAACTCCGCTAACTTGGTCTTCAGTAATGCATCGAACTTGTTGCGTTGCCCATTGGAATTTGCAGTTCATACGACTGATGCGATTTAACAACTCAGTCCCACGCAAGACAACGTCGTTGGTGAACCCATTGGTCACTCTGTTTGCGTGGTGCAATTGCTGTCGTTAGACATCGAAGCTTCAAGAAGCCTTTCAGATTGCCCAGAATGTGAGGAATAGCTGGGTCTAGACTTGCCCGCGAAAAACGGGATCGCCTCGGTGCATCCGTACTTTTGGGCTACTTTCACCCTCACAGGCAGTGCGAAATAATTCCGCCGAATCCCCGGAAGATTTTGGCGTGGGGTTCGTTATCCGGGTCATGAACGGTGGCGAGACGACGAACGACTCGCCCCGAACACCTGATGCCGATCGAATTCGCGGTCGGTGAGATTTCCCGTTAGTGAACAAGGAGTTGAGTCATGAAACGCTTTTTCTGTGGCCTCTGTGTGATCGGGTTGGCCGCCCTCCTCGGGACGGCAGTGATCGAGACCCCGAAAGCGGAGGCGAGTTCCCGCGTGCAAGGCCGCCAGTATTACGGCACCTGGAGCTACAACGAAATCAACCGTTACCACTACCGCCAGTACCACTACAAGCCCGTCGTCACCGCCCCGACGTACAGCTACCACTACGTGATCCACTACCCAACGCAGCCACGGTACCACTACTACTACAACCCGGTCCGTCGCCACTACTGGGGCCGCTACGATATCGAAGAAAAGGGCTACTCGATGCTGGCCGAAGCGGACCGCAAGGAAAAGTTAGAGGACATCAAAGACAGCGCGTTCCCGAAGCCAACCAAGATGCCGAACATGCCGGACACCGACGAAAAGGTCGAAATGGAAGTCCCGCCAAACGACACCCCCAAAGCCGACCCCGCGAAGAAATAACACGACCCTTTGAGTTGATCGAAGACCAGAAGCCGGGCACAATCACACGTGCCCGGCTTCTAGTGTATCTCCCCCCAAACTTTCACTACCCGAGGAACCACGATGTTTCGCCTCGCACTGTTTTTTGTGATGCTTTCATCACCTGTATTGTTCGCGCAGAGGGAAGATCCCTACATGGCGAAGTACGTTGACGCCCGCAAGGACATCGAGGAACGCAAACTCGATTCGGCACTCAAGAAGTTGGACGAAGCCATACGAGGAGCGAATGCGGAGAAAGGTTACCCGTTGCAAAACATCGGGTTGCTTCATTACGAGGTGGGGGAAATCTACTTGATGAAAGAAGACTTCAGAAATGCCGAAGCGGCTTATGGCAGAGCACTCACGATCCGGATGAAAGTTCTCGGGCCGAACGATGTCGGCACGAGCAATGTTTTGGACCGATTGGGGCAGGTCTACGTGACCTACGGTTTCTATGCCAAGGCCGAACCACTTCTAATTCAGGCACTCGAAATCCGCACAGCGAAGCTCGACATCAAACACTACCTAATCGGGCGGTCTTACGACAACCTTGCGGAGTTATACGAGAAGAACGGGCAAACCGCGAAAGCGGACTCGTTCTACCTGAAAAGTGTGGAATTCCATGCGAGATTGTACGGGGATAACTCGATGCCTGTCGCTACGACCTTGACCACATACGCACGATACCTGATGGAAATAGGTAGGTACAAAGAAGCGGAAGTGAAGATGAACCAAGTGATGCAAATTGTCAACGCTCAACCGAACAGGGACAAACTTGCGTTACAGAATCAACACGCAGTTATGGGGAACATCCAGCGGCGACTAGGACGATACAACGAGGCAGAAAAATTGCTCTTGAAGTCTGTCCAAATTGCGGAGCGTGTTAGCGGTCGAAACACCCTGGACACTGTGATTGCACTAACCGGACTTTCGGAACTGTACAGTGATCTTGGTCTATTTCGAGAAGCCGAGCCGTTGTCCAAACGGGCGTACCAAATCCGTGAACAGATTCTTGGCAAAGAACACAGCGAAACGATTCAAAGCCTTCAAAACTTGAGCCTGATTCACATCCAGACCAATCAATACAACCAAGCCGAACTGGAACTCCTGACTTGTATCAAAGTATCGGAATCTCGACTCGGACCCAATCATCCCACGGTTGCGACACTTTTGAACTACCTGGGTTCGCTGTACGGCAACTTGAGCATGGCCGAAAAAGCCGAAGCGACTCACAGTCGGGCACTGGCGATCCGCGAAAAAACCCTTGGAATGAAACATTACGACACCGCTCAATCGTACACCAACCTCGGAGTTGTCTGCTTCTCGAGAGGAGACTATCCGAAATCGAAAGCCTGTTTCGAGCGGGCTTTGGAAATTCTGCAATCAGGTGACGGGGGAGAATCCACCCTCATGGCAAACGCGCTAGTGGGTCTCTACCGATTGAAAATCAGAGTCGAAGATAAAACCGATTTGGCTCTGATTAAGCGAGCAATCGCAATCTATGTGAAGGAATACGGGCCGAATCACCCGCGGACGGCGATTTTGCAAGACCAACTTGGGTACGGGTACTATCAGTCGCGCGATTTTGCGAACGCCGAGCCAGTTCTTCGACACTGTATGAAAGTGTTTGAAACGACATTGGGAGACAATAATCCCCAAATGTTTGACACGGCCACTACGCTTGCGGTGACCCAATATGGGCTAGACGATCGTGAGACTGCGTTGAGTACGATGGATAAACTGCGCCGGCAGATACGCTCCCACACAACAAGTGTGCTGCCTGGGCTATCTCAGAAAGACCAACAGATGTTCATTTCGGGAACGGATGGGTTCCCGCTTTGGCAGGGTCTCACAATGGGATTGGAGAACTCTGATAAACCGAACTTCACGGAGACCACAGCAACTTGGCTAGTGAATAGCAAAGGGTCGTTGCATGAAACTCAAGCAGCGGCATCGCAATTGACAGTGGCGGGCAACGCACCGCAAATTCAGAAACTCCGAGACGTGCGACAGCAAATCGCCTCGTTGATCCTCAGCGGCAACGGTTCCGAGGACGGTCAGACCGCGAAACGACGGGAAAACCTGTTAGTCCAAGAAAAGGAACTCTTTGCGGCAGTGCGGGATACGGGCGGCCGGCTTGACAAACCGCTTCCGTGGATCGAATCGAAAGACATTCGCAACCAGTTAAGCACGAACAGCGTGTTAATCGACATCATGAAATTTCGGGTAGCCCGTCTCAAGCCGGAAGGGAAAACGAACCAGTCGTTTTTGAAAGACGCCCATTACGCCGCGTGGATCACGCCGAAGGTTGGCCCGGTGCGCATCGTCGATCTTGGCCCGGCGGACGAAATTGACAAAGGGGTGTTGGCGGTTCGGAAGGAATTGGAGGCCGCGTTTGCCACGGTGAAGAAGATTGGCGAACCGGCGGCGGAGAAGCAATTGAACGCTGTTTTGGCGGCCACTGCTACCAAGGTTCTTCACCCGCTGTTGAAGGAAGTCGGCACGGCGGACAACCTCGTTATCAGTCCGGATGGCGACTTGTGGGTGTTGCCGTGGGCAGCGTTGCCGATGCCGGACGGCAAATATCTGGTTGAAAAGTACACGATCAATTACGTCGTTAGCGGACGCGATTTGCTGAAGTCTCCCGACGCTGCCGCCAATGCCAAACGGGTCACGGCACCGCTCATCATCGCGGCCCCCGACTTTAACATGACCCCTGAGGATGCGCTGAAAGAAGCCAAGAAACTGATCGTGGGAATTCTCCCCAAAGGCATCGACACCCGACTGCTCGCCAAGTCGCTCGGGTTAGGCAACGTGAAGAGTCTCGACGGAACAGCAAACGAAGCCGAAGCGGTGACACCGCTACTCGAAAAACTTTACGGTAAGCCACGGGTTCACACGGACCGGGAAGCCCTCAAAAGTTTGGTGACTACGGCGAAAAGTCCCGAAGCTCTCATCCTCAGCACCCACGGGTTCTTCAAAGCGGACCAGAAAACGGAACTCTCGGGGACAGCGGGGACGGCGGGGACGCTTGGCCAATCTCGTTCGTTGCGGACGACGAACGCAGAAACTTTTGAAGACCCCCTCCTGCGGTGCGGTTTGCTATTCGCCGGCTGTAACAAAGCGAATACGGCAACCGGGGCTGTCGTTGAGAACGGCATCCTGACTGGCAGCGAAGTGGTTAGCACGGACTTGCGGGGGACGAAACTGGTCGTCCTATCTGCGTGTGAAACGGGTTTGGGAAAGGTTAACAACGGGGAAGGGGTAGCCGGGCTACGACAGGCGTTCCAACTCGCCGGGGCGGAATGTGTTGTGGCCACGTTGTGGCAAGTGCCGGATATCGAATCGGCACAACTCATGAAGGCGTTCTTCAGCGAACTCGTGGACAAGAAAAACCGCGACCAAGCCTTAACCGATGCCCAACGAACAATGATCCAACAACGCCGCACCCGGTTCGGTGCCGCCCACCCGTACTTCTGGGCCGCCTACACGGTGACGGGTCGAGTGAAGTAAACCCGGACGTTCGCCAAACGAAAAACGCCCAGCGTTTGAGCCGATTGCGGCTCGAACGCTGGGCGTTTTTCATTGCTCCAGTTTACTTCTTGCCGCCGCCGGCGCTAATCGACGTGATGTCGAAGTCGGCTTTATCAGTCCCACTGGCAGGGACATCAAATTCCTTGTTGCTTCGTGAATGCCATTCGGGTGGAATCGGATCGACATCCCGTTTCTGTTTGGACGTGTCGTCGTCCGACCCTTTCGTCGGGTCCGCTGTGATGTTGTCCGCACCACGTGTCATGATGCGGACTTGGTGTTTGCCAATCACCGCACCGTTCTGAGTGCCGTCACATTTCAACACGTACCGACCATTTTCATCCGTGTAAGCGCTGGAGCCGCGGCCCGGATTCGCGTTGTCCTTGGTGCCGATGGGTTGAAAGCTAACGACGGCTTTGCCGTAAGGTTTGCCGTCCAGCTTCACAACCCCGGACACCGAAGCTAACTTGGCCCCATCCGAACAACCGATCGCGGCCACAAGCAACCCGCTCATCGCCAACAAACTCATCCGTTTCATCTTCGATCCTTATCATGGGTTGATGTGGCGGGTTTAGTTGACGACGGCAACTTCGCCGCCCGCCATCGTGGCCATATTCTGCATTAAATTCAAGGCAACGCTGTAGGTGATGAATCGGACCGAGCCGTCGGCCAGAGCGAAGTTGCCGCCGTTGGTGTGCTGGCTGTTCAAAGCCCGCTTGCACATTTGGTCGCCGTACAGGCCGGGGATACCCCAACACCCAGTCCTGTCGGTACCACTGGCACCATAATGTTTACCAAACAACCGGCTTTCGGCCCCGACCGACGATTGGTTGTACGAGGCGTAGGTGTAGGCCCAGAACGTGGCCCGGCGGGTTGTTGTGGTCGAGGTGTACTCGCCAATCATCAGCGTGTTCGACGTGCCGTCCGTCACGTTAGAAAGCCTCTCAGGACCACCCATCGTCGAAATGTTTTGGCCCGCCACGACCGTGTTCGGGGCGATGACGCCGTTGTACGACACGCCGATGGCGTGCAACACAGACTTGTACTGAGGGTCCATCCGACCACCGGGCCACAAATTCGGTTCAAAACTATCCCAGGCACCGTGGGCAATCGTCATGTTGGCTTTCCCGCTGATCGCACGATAACTGCCGTGCATCCAGCGTTGCGTTCCTGCTGGACCTGACGCGGGGGCTTCGGCAAGGCCGACTAACGTGTCCGAGGGGCACTCGTAGGTGCTGACGCGCTGCTGGCCGACGAGGTTGTTGGCCGTGGAGGTGTTGAGTTGTAGCTGTTGGTATTGCGTGTAAAGGTTGCCCTGTTCGATGTAGGGGAGGATCTCAATCGCCCAGTTGGTGTACGTCGGCGGGGTACAGCAAGCGCCGAAGTAGGTGCTACCGGGCGGGAATGTTCCCACCGCATCGTGGTGGCCGTGAAGTGCCAACGCCATTTGCTTCAAGTTGTTGCTACATTTCGCTCGTGCTGCCGCTTCGCGGACTTTCTGCACGGCAGGCAACAGCAAGCCAATCAGGATTGCGATAATCGCAATCACGACCAATAGCTCAATCAGCGTGAACCCCACGCGACGGCGCGGAGTCCTTTTCGGGGAGAGACGCATCGGATTACCTCGACAGGTAGAGAGAGAACAGAAAAAAGAAACAAGGTCATAGCAGTTCCGTGGGCAGCAATAGAACGCGGAGAACACGGAACAGGGTGGCCTGATGCGAGAATGCAAGCTGAACATTTCCGCACTATCACTGCTTATACCGCGTGAAGACTTCGAGTGCGAGAAGACATTTTCACATTTTCTTCATAAAGTTTTTCCGTGGTTTCAGTTCGGGGAACGTGATAAATCGCTCTTGGAATCCACCCCACCCACCGGGTAATATGAAGACGTTAGGTGGTGATGCGATCGACTCGTCCCGCGTCCGGAACAGCCGGCTTCGTACCTCCTCCTCTTTTGGCATGTATGGCTAGACCCCGACAAACTCGGGCGGCCCGAATCACTGGTATTTGAGGCTCGAAAACTATCCGCTGGGAGGATGTCATCCGGGGCACACTCCGCCGCCTCCGCTCGTGGACCGATGAACTGACTGGCCCCGTGCCCGTTGGCATTTCTTCACGATTGCCAAGTGTTCCGATTTCAGCGCCGGTTGCGTATCAACGAATCGAGCGCGTGGTCTTAACGGATGAAGTCAGCCGGAATCTGTTTGCGGAATACTCGACTCATTTGAACAGCGAACGGGGCAACGAAGAAATCGGTTGGGTGCTGATGGGGCAACGGACATCCCAAGAAGTGCTGGTCTTGGCAACACTCCCCGCTGGTGCGAATCGAGATGCCGGGGCCGAGCACGTGCAATTTAACAGCGATGCCCAAGCGCTCGCGGCACGGATTGTGCGACAACGGGGCAAGAACTTAGGCATCGTCGGCGTGGTCCACACGCAACCCGGTTCGATGCGGCATCCCTCCGCAGCGGACTATCGGGGTGATCGGGTCTGGGTCAAAAACTTGAAGGGCAACGAAGGCGTTTTTGCGATCGGCACGATGGACACTGAAAGTGGGCATGGATCCGAAGCGGTGGCGCACCAACCCACGACCAGCGCCCAAGCTCTTGGTCCGTTGCGGTTCGATTGGTACACGCTGGGTGCAAATGACCGAAACTATCAGGACGTTCCGGTCGTCTTAACCCTAGGCCCCGATTGGGCGACACCGCTACGCCCGATCTGGCCGATTATTGAAGAACATGCGACGCGGTTGGCTAAGCTCGCTTCGCAATTTAAGACTGTCGAGTTTGAAGTGCCAAGCTCCGAGATCGGAACTCTTCGAGTTCGGATTCGGTTGAGCGAAGTCGGGCAAGCAATACACTTGGTACTGCACGAAAAAACGGTGCGGTGCTTGTACGAAGCAGACGGAGAAGTGTTTCAACCCGACCTGCCTGCGGGGTTAGCTCCGGATCACGGAGTTTACCAAATCCTGGCCGAATTGGCGGCCCGCAGTTGACGAGAATCCAACGGCTGGTTACTGGAACCGGCACTGCTGGAACGGACGGTTTTTCGCCCGAAGGACTGGAGGGAACGCATCATGGACTTCCGACCACTGAACGAAAAAGAGCGTCGCCAACTTGTCACTGCCTTGCGGGGCAATGCCGAAGGCGATCGCGTCCTCCTGATGGACCGACGCGACACCAGCTTCGCCGGGACTGCCGAAGACGTACCCGACGAAGAAGTCATCCACGCCATCAAGTCCGTTCCATGCCATTACTGAAGAAATTTGGGATGCGGCAATCGTACTGAAAGCCGCAGACCAATTCTGAATCTGAACATGGGACTTCTCGACACTGAAACCGGAAAGCGGCGGTTGCTGTCCGTTGAGATTCCGGTCATTGAAAAGTACAACGACGGCCGCGACCCGGTCTTTCGCATTCGTGTGAATCGGGTCGGCGGAACTGTCGTGCTGGCCTATGCCCTCAAACCGGCACACAATATCTACTTGATCGAAACCCGATTGCTCTCCAGTTACCCGACCGTGCCGCCGGAGACGCGGGTGATTTCGCCGATGAAGCATTGCCCGCATTTGCTTGAAGGGCAAACTCTCTGTCTGTGGCGACAAGGTTCCACTCGCACGACGAACCGCTGGGATCCGGCAAAATTTACGTCCATCTTCGCCATTCAAGCCGCTTGGCGCTGGCTCGCCTGCTACGAAATCTGGCACGAAACCGGCGAATGGCCGCTCCCCGAGGCAAAGTGAGGCAACGTCGTGTCCCACCTGTTCCAAGTCGGCGTCGGTAGCGGTGGGATCGTTGTGTTGGACCTTGTGGCGCGAGATATGCGCATCTCCAAGGTTACAATTGTCGAACCCGATCGTTACAAATCCCACAACGTCCATCGGCATCTTTTTCCGATCAGCGCCGTTGGGCGGTTGAAAGGCGAACTCGCTGCGGAGTGGTTGCGGGCACGGCGACCGGAGTTAGTCGTCGAAGTTTTGCCGGTCGATGTGACCGCGAAAGACCACCAAGCCGCGATCGAAAATGCTGTGGCAACTTGTGACGTTGCAATCTGCGCGGTAGACAACGAGTTAGCAAAGTATCACTTCGACCACTTGATGCGAACCGCCCGCAAGCCGTGGACCCTTGGTGAAGTGTTGAGCGGTGGAATCGCCGGTTGGGTGCATCGTTTTCTGCCGGACGGACCGTGTTATGGTTGTGTAGCGAGTTACCTTCAACGCGAAGCCCCCGGTGACCCTGCGGCCCCGTTACCTGATTACAATAACCCCGGTGGCGCGGTTGTGGAGACAACCATTCCGGCACCCAAAGCCAGCATCAACACGATCGCCAGTTTGCACGCGCTGGTCACGCTGGGGATGTTGGAAACACCTTCATTAACGGTCGGTGACGACTTCACCAGCCTGTTGTTTACGATGAAGCGGGTGCCTGACGTGTTCGACGAACCGTTTCGGTCGCACAAGTTTCGCATTCCGCGCTCGGTCTCGTGTCTCATCTGTTCGGCTTCCGGGCCGACGGGAGGGGAACTTGATGCGGCTCTCGATGACGCAATGGCTCGACTGGGTCATGAATAACCTCTCCAACTTGGGGCGACCCAAACCCACGGAACGTGCGATCCACATCCGGTACGAGAAAGCCGGACTGCTACTCTACGGCCCACCCGTACCGTGGAACGCGGAGTGTGTCATCGTCGAAGTGCTAACGAAGTTGCCACCCGCCGCCCGCGTTCGTGGCGACTTCACGTTGCGAATACCGGGTCAAGACCCGGTCGTTGCCGAAACGATCCGACGAGAAGAGGGTGGGCAGTCGTCCTACCGGCTGTTCTTCCGCGTCCCCGTACCGCCGACCACAGTGAACGCGGAACTGCTGTGGAAACAACGGCTCATTGCGACCACGACGATTGCCGTCCAAACGCCCGCCGAGTTTCTGGCTGGGCTTCGCGTGACGCTTTCCACCGTCATCGTGCGGATCGGGGACCACTCCATCTCCGCTCAGACGTTCATTGCGTCGCAGTGTCGGGGGCTGACCACGTCGATCGTTGTGCGGTCGTCCGGCGGGTTGTCGCCGATTGCGGACCTGGGTTTACAAGTGGTGTTCGCCGCCGATCGGGGTGGCGAACAAGTCGTTCCGGTCTCGCTTAGCAGTTCGCAACTCAGCCTACGTGAGGCGTTAATCAGTGCCACGATTCCGAAGCCGCCGCGTCGGGCCGGGACGTATACCGTTCGTTGGCTGGTGGGCGGCAAAGAGTTGCATTCTCAGCGTGTCACCGCCGTCAGCCCGAAGCGGTTTGTGCAATCGCTACGGGTGTCCGACGCCCGGTTCGTGATCGAGGATGCCGCCGGCGTGGTGAAAATCGTTCGCCACGTACAACCGCACGAAGCCCGGCGATTAGGCCCCTGTTTCGCACTCGCCAGCAAGGAGATCGGCGCCGGCGCCCTGTTGCCGTTGCAAGTGACCGGAACCGTTCCCGGCGCCGTCCGACCGCCGGTGCTACTGGAACAAACCGTCCTCATCACGGACGGGCCGACGGTCTTTTCGCCGGGGATGATTGATTGGACCGACTTGGGTTCGATGACCGGATTTGAACTGCGTTACCGCAACCGCGTGATCGGTGTGGCCACGCTCTGTCCCGTGCCGACCGCGACCTTCAACGCCGAAGGCGCTTTCAAACCGCCGCCCGATTTCGCCTGGACCCCTGTCGCCGAGGACGAGCTTGCCGAACGATTAGCCAAGCTCATGGGCGGCGACACGATCTAGCCGAGCGGCACAGCGTGAGCGTGCCGTGGTCTGGTCAGGTGCAACGCTTGGTTCGACGCGACCGCCTCAGCCAGCCGGAAACCGATCGTTGGCCACCTGCACGGACTGCCGATCAGCGACCGACTGAGCCACCTGCCCCATGCGAAGCCGGCGATACTCGTCATTGGCGACCCGCACCCACTCCCCCCGGTCGGCGACCGACAACCCCGGCCTTTCGTGGCGGGCGCGATCCACACCCCACCGGGGCGGCCCCTGGCCCAACTCTTCCAGCCGCGCCTGTTCCCGAAGCTCGTCACCGACCCGGTCGAGCGCTTCCTCCTGCTCCGGCGTCAAGTCGATCTCGTCCGGCATCTGCACACCTCTTGGGCTTCCGACGCATAGGAGTGCTGCAAAAATAACTTCCGTGCCAATCGCCGTTGTCAATTGTGGCTTGACGAGAAAATGGCTCACTAAAAAGCATCCTGAGTGTTGGCGGATTTCAGTTCATTTAAACTGGCCGTCTTGGTTTTGTGCCCTGACGGGGCACCGGGTTGTAGCCACGGGTGGAGGCTTTGCGTAACCCGTGGACAGCGACCCTCTTGTCACTCGCCCTGAAGGGGCGAAGGAATCCTCCGCCCCTTCAGGGCGGTTCAGTCGTGGAGTCACTGTGTCCACGGGTTGCGCAAAGCCTTCACCCGTGGCTACATGCCTTGACCCCTATCGGGGTCACCAATCCAGGAACACTCACCCACCAACTTTTGCGTTGCTCACGGACAGTTCTCTACCCAGCGGCCTGGTCGGCTCGGGGATTGGCAAGGAAGTTATTCTTTCGGCGATCCATAACTTGTAACCTGTTTCGCAACCGCATTCCTAAATACCGCTTACCGCCGTCGTGCCCACGGTGTGTTGTCGTCGTCGGGTTCGTCCCAACTCTTGAACCGCTTTGATTGTTGCAATAGTTCGTAGTTCTGGTACGCCATCATGCCGAACCACACCAGCATGAACGGGCCGGGGGTGTACGGCAACCATTCCAGGATGCCGAGGTCTTGTCGCAACAGCTTCATCAACCCCGCCGTCACGAGCAACCCGGCAACGATCACGGAGACCGTGTACGTGGGTGCGTCGGGCCGACGCACGCCGCAAATGTACAGAATTTCTCGTAACGCCTTCCCGCCGTCCATCGGGAAAATCGGCAACAGATTGAACAGGCTCCAGACGAGATTTTGGATTAGTAAGTAGATGTAGAACCGCGACAACACCGGGTGTTTACCAGCCCATTCCACGGACATATCACTAATTAAAACAAAGCCGAACAACAACAACCCCGCGATTGGTCCGGCGAGGGCCACTAGCAATCGACGCCACCCCGACGGCGGCGGACCGTCGTAGTATTCGGCGTAGCCGCCGAACGCAATCAGCACGATCTGCGACGGGCAGCGAAACCATCGTGCCGAAATCGAGTGGCCGAGTTCATGCACCAAGATCGAAATGAACCCGCACGCGGTCCAAATCACGATTGCGAGCGGCCCCAGAACGCGATCGTTAAAGGTGTCACTGCCAATCAATGCCATCACGACCCAAAACCAGGGCGTGACGCGAACCGGGAAACCAAACAGGCGAAACCGTAAGTCGAGCGGGGTAGGGGCACTATCCAGAAAAAACACCGGCGCATCCTCGAAGTTTTTTGTAACTCAGCCCGATGAGTCGGTATCCTTGTCATCGGCGTCTGTGTCAATCATACAGTAAGTGAAAGTCGTGTTCGCACCCTCTTGAGTTTCCGACATGGATTGGACCGCGTTTCGCTCGCACTTTCCGGTCACGCACCAGTGGGCCTTTTTCGACCACGCCGCCGTGTCGCCGATCCCCGACACCGCGGTCGTGGCAATGAACGACTACGCCCAACGGATCGCGGCGAACGGCCTCGCCGACGTTTGGCATTGGGTTGATCGCTGCGCCCAAGTCCGGAAGTTGGCCGCGCAACTCATCAATTCGCCAGCAGTGGAAGACGTTTTTTTTGTACCCAACACCACGACAGGGATCGGGTTGATTGCGGAAGGGTATCCGTGGAAGCCGGGCGAAAACGTGGTGTTGGCGTCCGAAGAATACCCCTCGAACCAGTACCCGTGGATGAACCTGGCGAGTCGGGGTGTCGAAGTTCGCAAAGTCCCGACACGTGGCAATCGGATCGAACTGGATGACGTTCGCGCCGCAATCACCGATAAAACCCGCGTCCTATCGACCAGCTTCGTCCAGTTTGGCAGTGGCTCCCGCCAAGACCTGGATGCGCTCGGAGCACTGTGCCGCGAACACGACTTGTTCTTCTTCGTGGATGCGATTCAAGGGTTGGGTGCCTTTCCACTCGACGTACAAAAAACGCCGATCGACGCCCTTGCTGCCGACGGCCACAAGTGGATGCTTTCCCCGGAAGGTGCCGGGATTGCGTACATTCGCCGCGAGTGGGTTGAGAGATTGCACCCGATCGGCATCGGCTCGCACAGCGTCGTGAACCAGTTCGAGTACAGCACCATCAACCTCCAACTCAAGCCGCACGCGGGCCGGTACGAAGGCGGGGCCGCCAATCTCCCTGGCATCACCGCACTCGGCGCGAGCCTGGAACTTTTGTTGAACGCGGGGATCGAAAACGTATCGCACCGGATTCTGCAACTCACCGATTATCTCTGCGAACAGGCGCCAAAAACCGGGGCCGAAGTTTACAGCAGCCGACTCGATGGGGATCGGTCGGGTATCGTTTCACTCACGAAACCCGGCGTCGATCCGAAGGCGATCCAAAAGCGGTGCCGGGATGCGGGTGTCATCGTGAACATGCGTGCGGGCCGTGTCCGCGTCAGCCCCCATGCTTACAACACCGAAGCGGAACTCGATCAACTCCTGAACGTTTTGCACGGGACCACGCCATGAACAGCCTGCTCAGCGCCCGAACGGTTGTCTACACGGGAACGTATGACCCGATCCATCGTGGCCATCTCGATGTGATCGACCGCTGTAGCCGGTTGTTCGATAAGCTCATCGTCGGAGTCGGGATTAACCCGGATAAATCAACCCTCTTCGGCATCGACGAACGGGTCGAACTGATTCAATCCGTCACCAAACAGTACCGCAACGTCGAAGTGAAAAAGTTTGAAGGGCTGACCGTTCAGTTCGTCAGGGAATGTGGCGCCCGCATCATGATTCGCGGACTTCGTACCCTGTCGGACATGGAGTACGAATTCACCATGTCCCTGATGAACCTGAACCTCGACCCCGAAATCGAAACCGTGTTCTTGATGGCGAACGAAGAGTTTTCGCACGTGAGCAGTTCGTTGCTACGCCAAATCGCCAAGCTCGGCGGCGATCTGACGAAGTTCCTACCGGACCCCGTGAAGCAAGCCCTCATCGTGAAGGCGAAGGCAAACTAGTGGGAGAATTTTTGAGGCGTTTTGTAGGTCGTGGTCGAGGCTTTGCGAGGCCCGACGTGTGACCGTCACCGAACAAGCGGTTGCACTTTTTCTGTTCGCTCGTTCCTGTCGGGCCTCGCAAAGCCTCGACCGCGACCTACAAGACTTCTCACTTCCGAATCCTGACCGATACTTCCCGCAAGAATCCCCACGCGAACCCCATGTGAATGCCAACAAACACTGCCGGGATTCGCACCCCGACCCGCCACGGTTTCCCACGTGCCAGCCAGACGGCACCGAACAGAATCGCAGAAAGGTATAACCCAATTGACGCCAAGTAGGTGGCCATCACGATACTGGAAACCATCGACCCAATCGCGCCCACGACCAGCCAAATCGCCCAGAGCGGAGGGACGAGTGCGGGCAATGTCAATGACCTCGGGTTCTTCGCCGCAAGCCTGGCCCGACCGCACCCGTACCGCGCCAGTTGCGCGAACAGTGCCGCCCAACTGCGGCGCGGGTGGTAGACGACCTTCAGTTGCGGGGTGAAATAACAGGTCAACTTCGCGTCATCCACCCGTTGGTTAAACTCGACATCTTCGCACGCATCGAACGCCTGATCGAACAACCCCACCGTCTGAAACACCTGCCGCCGATATGCAACAGCAGTGCTTTGCGGGGCGACGAACTTGGCTTCGTCCGAAAAAATATCCGAATCCGGATTGTGCCCCAATCGACTGGCCCGCGCCGACGAAAGGGCTTGCTGGAACGCCGTCGGGTTCGGGGCGTCCAGCGGTTGCGGGCGACCCAAACTATCCGCTTGGCTGCTCTCAAACGCCTCGACAAGCTTTCGCAAATAGTGCGCGTCCGGCACCTGACAGTGCCCATCAACGACCACGGCAAAATCCGCGGTCATGTGCCGCAACGCCGTGTTGCGGCCCGCGCTGGAGATCCGCGACGGGTTGAAAACGAGTTTCAGGTTGGCGTAGTCCCCTTGCAATCGCCGCACGATGGGCACGGTTTCATCCGTGGAGCCGCCGTCCGCCACGATGACTTCGTAGCGGTTTGCGGGGTAGTCCTGCGACAGCAACATCCGCAGGGTCTGTTCGATGGATTGAGCTTCGTTCCGCACGGGAACGATGACGGTCACGGACGGCATCCTTGCCTCCGTTAAAGTGAGTGATCGAACCAACGCGGCCAAACAGTACAGTTTGTAGCAACGCTTGCCAACCCAAGTTTTGCGGGCCGCCCGCGGTGCCGAATATTTACCGAGGATGGGTTGAGTATCCGCCCCGAATCGACTATATTCACTGAAGCAATTACCCGGTAGTGTAACGGTAGCACAAGAGATTTTGGCTCTCTTCGTAAAGGTTCGAATCCTTTCCGGGTAACTCAATAATGTCCCATAAATTGTAGCGTTTTATCAAAGGTCAACACTCAACCTAACAACTGATTTTCCCGTGGTTGTGGGTGAACAAGCTAAACGATCACTTTTGACCCGTCATCCCCGCTCGGCAAAAGCACTAATTTTTGGCTGACTTGATTTCACACTTTCAAGAAAATAGTCACTTTGAGTTTCCGCCAAGTTTCCATCGTCGTTCGCCGCTAAATAAGTGTATGACACCAGCACGATACGATAGCAACCGAAACAATAACGGACACTTTACCAAAGGGAATTCGGCAAGTTCCGGTTTGAATGTTCACTCTCAAAACTTTTCCAACCTGCGTTCGCTTTGGTTTTCCGCAACTTCGGTAACGGATATGAAACTTGTTCGGGACGCTTTGCTCGACTTATGCCTTCGGTGTGAAAGTCCAGAGGTTCGCTTGAAGGCAATAATCTATTTCGTTGACAGGTTGCTGGGAACGCCAACGGCACGCATGGAACTTGACTTGTCGGCACCGGCTGTTCAAACGCCCATCGTCGTTGATCTATCTGCGGAAGAAATAACGCTTCTTGAAAAATTGACAATTCGGACGGCACAACCGCAACAGTAGCCGTCATTGCCCCGCCCAATTTTTTTTCCATCACGGCTAATTTGGACTCATTCAAAACGGTGAAACGCTGTTTAGATTGACTCCAAAGGTTCGCTTTCGTGTCACTCAAAAATCCTTTGGAACAGTTTGTCAGCCGTCTGCCTTGACCTTTATAGCCTATTGGGATTTTGACGCCACAATGTCCCAGCATATCTTTGGTAATATACTTGGCAACACCAGCAGGATCGTAACAAGATTTTACTTGAATGTTTGTTTTACTGTATATACTTTTCTTGATATTTTGGCGTATCTTGGAACCAGAAAGTTTAGACATAATAAGCAACTGGACATGCGTGTTTTACTCAATGTCCGATCGTTCAATCTGATAACAATACTCACAAGTTGGTTCTTGATATTTCATCCTCATGTAAAATTTTTTCATACTTGATTGTAAATCTTGATATTTTGGCAGGTTGTAGAAAGTCACAGTCACAAAGTAATCTGGCGGTCTCGTTAGAAAACTTTCACGCAAAATGTTGTATTGTTTCATGGAACATTTGGCACGACAGTATGGGTTATTGCAAGAGTTTGAGTAACAAGGTTTGAATGACTTTTCCTTACCTTTGCACTTTAGAACACTGTATTTTTGGCAAAGGTTTGGATAGTTTTCTGCTGGACAATGTGAGTCAACTTTGAGGTCAATTTTCTGCTCGCTTCCTATAACTATACTGGGTCGAGTTTTTGACTGGATTATTTTACTGTCGGATTTGATGTCGGCTTCGCTATAATACATATAATGTCTCTTGGCGGGGATGTTGGCGTTTGATAAGTATAAAGAAGTCTGTCGTGTCACAACGATGGACTTCTTTCTTTTGCTACATTAGTTGGGACTGCTCTTCGTTCCAAATTCTTTTACTTTTCATTTTTTGCCTCACTGTTAGGGTCAAGTTTCTTTGCCGCACGCATCTCTTTGTGTCGTTGACAATGAGTTTTTGGACTGGCTATTTCAAGGTTGCTGGCACTGTTGTTGGTTTTATTTCCGTCAATGTGGTGAACATGAAAACCATCTGGTATCACGCCGAATTTTACTTCTGCGATAACACGGTGAAGATAATTTGTAAAGCGGTTAGATGTCATAACAACATATCCGTCTTTGTTGAGATATGTCCGAATTACTGAAATCGTTGGCTTGATTGCTGGGTTGATATTTTGCATTAGATAAGTCTTTCATGTTGGTGTTGGTCGCAATAATTTATCACATCTTGAACTTTGATCCATGTTGCTTCTTTTACTTTCACATGCGGCAAGTCCCCACTTTTCAAAAGTCTATAAACTTGAGACTTGCTACACGCCAAAAATTCCGCAACATCAGCCAATCGCAACAAACCTGTTATTGTGTTTTCCATATTATTATCTAGTCGCCATGCTGAATATATTTGTACTAAAAAATTGAGTTTGATTGGAATTGAGTGGAAATTGATTTTGAAAATACACGGTTGGTAAACTGGCGTAAAACTTTTGAGACGATTGAGAATTGAGTGGAAATTGATTTTGAAAATACACGGTTGGTAAACTGGCGTAAAACTTTGAGACGATTGAGAATTGAATTTGAGTGGACAAAGAGTTGATTTGAGTTGTGGGCGTTTCCCCGCGTGTCGCGGGAAACGCCTATCTTGCGTCCATCAAAACCGTTCGCCCTGCCATCAAACGCCTATCTTGCGTCCATCCAAAGTGTTCGCCCTGCCATCAAAATCGTTCGTCGTCGTCGGTCCATTCGGCTTCTTCTTTTTCCCACTGCTTTTCTTGGCGTTCTAGTCGCTTGTCTGACTCAATTTGTCGGCGTTCTTGTGCCGCTAATTGGCGATGCTTTTCTTCTGGCGTCCGATAGGTCAAGTCTGGCAAACTTTCCACGGCAAGCCTCATCGCTGGAAAGTGGGCGTCGTCATCGTCGTAGTGGTCCGTCAAGTGCCTGTCGGCATGTCGTGTGAGTAGCAATTTGTCACGGTCGTAAACCTTTGCAAGACTCAAAAGTGTCGTAAACTGGACTCGGAAACAGTGCCAGTCAAAAACCTTGCCGTCAACTTTGTATGGAATTTCAGCTGCCTCCAGATCCAACCTCAAGCCGTTCATTTCTGCTTGCCCGTCTGTGATGCGAAATATGGCGTCTGTCTGCTTCTTTCCCGTTTCGGTGATCCAATGGCGGAGTTCGGCAGCATGGTCGGTCCTCAGTGGCAATCTGGCGTTTTGTTTGTTCTTCGTGAACTTGCCATCATGGGTTAGTTCTGGGGCGTCACCTTCTAACGAAACATCGCTCACAAGTAATTGTTTGAGTTCGCCCCGTCGTAGTCCAGTTAGGCAACCTGTCTTGTAGGTGAGCCAACGTTCCCAACCTTTGAGGGTCTTTTGGGTGACAATTTCTGGCGTCAATTTTTTCCCTTTGAGGGCCGCCTTGTTGAACATATCATTCAGCGGCCTTTCCCTCACAGTGTCCAAAAGTTTCCTCAAATCTGGCAACGAAAGTGAGCGTCGGATTCGCTTGGCTATGTGTTCAACTGGGGCAATGTCCTTGAACGGATTGCTCGCCATGCGATGCTTCTCAACTAACCAATTACAAAAACTCACGAGATAGCCCCGATAAACATTTTTTCGCCTTGTGCCGCAATCCAAACTGTCAATAAATTTTTCAAGTTTGATGGGCTTGAAATCCGCCAAGCATCTAAACCCGCAAAGTTTTGTCACTCTGGTGAGCGTGTTTTTCAAACTTCTCACATACTCATCGTCCCGTTTTTTGGCTGTTTTGTCGGCAAGATAATCGGCAATGTGATCTTGAATTGGACGAACCTTGTCGGCCTTGTGAGGGTCAACCAACCCCGCTTTCCCGTGTTGTCTCTGCTTGTCCTCATCGGTCATCATCGTGTTCGCCGCTCGCTTATCGGAACACAACGGCAATCGCAACACAACCCGCCCATTTTCAGTCCAGACGCCATACCATTTTTTGCTTTTGGTTTTCGTCGGTATCGCCCCTAATGTTCCCGCTGGCACTCGCTTTCCGTTCAAAGTGTGTCTTGTGATAGTAACTCGTTCTAAATACGGCATTGCGTTTTCTCTTTTGGCGGATACGGTTTTGGTTGTGGGTGACAATACACTATGTTCACGATGGGGACAAGGTCTTTATTGGGTCTTATTGTTTTGACACACTGGAAATGACCCATGAAATGTAGCGTTTTAGTGAGGTTTGATGGTCGTTTGATGTGGTGAGTTATTTTGATGAAAGAGGTTTTGGCTCTCTTCGTAAAGGTTCGAATCCTTTCCGGGTAACTCTGAAAGCCCCGTAATCCCAAGGATTTACGGGGCTTTCTGTTTGTCTGCACGTCACTTCATCAATTTAAGTCGCCTCAATGTCATCAATATAACTGTGGTGTAAGGGGTGTGCGTCACCCGATGCATGAAAAATGTCCTCGTCACTTCTTTCCGTACCGTCAGTGGCCCAATGAATCGCCCGTGCTACTCCTGCTTCAACCGTCGATCAACATGCCGTTGCACGTCTACTTGTGTGATTTTTGCAATCGGAAACTTCTCCCCATGAGTTGCTGCGAGGTGTTTCAAGTGTAGCGTGATCGCATCGAGGGAGTTTGACACGCCGACACCGTTGAGTGATGCCATTGTCGCGTCCCGGTTGGAGAGCAACGGAACTGCCACGCGAACCCATTGTTGCCCCTAAATTGTCCCCAAGGAGATTTGATGAGGTTGGGAAATGAACAAGGGCTTGCGGGATTATTCCCCGCAAACCCTTGTGTTTCAAGCAGTGCCGAAGAGAGGACTTGAACCTCCACTCCCTTGCGAGAACTAGAACCTGAATCTAGCGCGTCTGCCAATTCCGCCACTTCGGCTTCTACTTCGAGCAACAGAGACAGTGTGCATTGAAATGTCGTTAACGCACTGCGTTGCTTTCGCTGTTTTAGAAGCAGACAGGAAGCAAGTCAACCGGGTTCACAGAAGTTGAAGCCGACCGATCCTCCCGTGACTGCCGATCACGATTTCAGACGCTCAGAGTTTCAAGAAGAGCCGATTGCGATCGAGATGCCGAAGGAAGAGGGTCACGATGCCGAGGTAGACGCCGATTGCCAGCACCACGTACCAGCCCGGCGAATCCTTGGGCACGAACGGCTTCACGGCTTCTTCGACCATGCTGTGAATGATGTATCCCGCCAACGCATGACGCCCGAGTAGGTCGAGGTATGCCCACCGCCAACCTCGGTTGTCGCACAGCCAACGAAACAGCGCCAATACCACTAACCCGAACCCGGTGGCAAATAGCAAGTACGTGATGCTGCCCGCGCGTTGGCTCATGACCCAGTAATTGAGCTTCCACATCTCCGGTGGTGCCACAAACGGGGCTGTCGCCAGTTGGTCTTGCCACCAGTCGCCGGTAAATCCCCAAATGTTCGGTGATGTCCAACGATTTAGACACGAGAGAACATATCCCGCGACCATCAGGATCACCCCGCCCATCAGCAAATTACTGAGCGGACCTTCGTCATCTTTTTTCGGTCGCATCATCCAGTCATGTGCGAAACTTCCGGCGATTAGTGGGATGGTCCAGGTCAGGAACCCCAACGGGCCGCCGTCGATGCCGCGGGGGTCCATCAAGTTCCACTCGTAATAGCCCGCATGGGACAACCAGACATGTAGCCCACCGGACGCCAACGCAAACACCACCCGCACCCAGCCTGCTGCCGCAATGACGGGCAACACCCACAGCGACGTGACCCCGATGTGCGTGAGCGTTTCAAACGGGCCACGTTTACATGTCTTCAGCAAAAAGTCGCCCAGTGATTGCGACGAAAGATCGGCCCACGTTTTGTAATTCCCCGTCAGGTGATAGACGACGATGCCCAACAGAATCAGCCCGAGGTTGCGCGTGATGGCGTGGCGGTACGCGGCCCATTTCCCATCCTTCTCTAGTCGGCGTAGAAACGACAACCGAAAGCCGAACCCGACCGCCAGCAGGAATTGCGGCATGATCGTGTCGGCGTAGCTGCAGTAGGTGTGGTGGTGTTTCAACAGGTCCGGGACGGTGTTCAACCCGCCGACAAAGTTCACGACGAACATGCCGAGAACCGTGTACCCGCGAAACTGGTCAAGGGACGCGACGCGATCAGGTGGGGACATGGCTGACTCCAGGCCGGGAGAAAGAATTAACCACGGAACACGCGGAAGGCACGGAAATAATCGAACAGAGTCGATGCCGACGAAAGAAACCACAGCACAACAAAATAGCAACTCTTCAAGACGATTCCGATTTATTTCCGTGCTTTCCGCGTATTCCGTGGTTCAATTTCTTCTGTGGTTAGGTGTAACGATTCCGGATCGTCGGGATTAAGTAATCGCCGAAGGCACTGACAAAATCGTATCGCGGGGCGTGGCCCCAGTCGGTACGGGCGGCGTGGTCGTCAACGTCGGCGGGCCAGCTATCGACGATGCCTTGCCGCTTCTCATCGACCTGGGTGGAAATCGTCGCATTCGGGAAGGCGTGGCGGACGACAGTTTCGACCTCGGCGACACTCGGGGCGAACGCGCCGATGTTGTAGACGGTGCGGGTCAGCTTGTCCTTTTTCGAGTCCACCAATCGCACGATTGCTTCGACGGCATCGGGCATCGCCATGAATGGGATGCGTGTGTCGGGCCGCACAAAACAGGCGTAGGGTTTCCCTTCTGCGCTGGCGTGAATCATCTCCGGGACGTAGTCCGAAGTCCCGCCACTGGGCACCGTGATGGCCGAGATCAAGCCGGGAAACCGGATGCACCGGAAGTCCACTTTTCCGGCGGGCGGGCCAACGGTGAGTTGCTTGTAATGCCGGTCGTAGTACCGCCCGAGGTGTTCGCAGTACAATTTGTTCGCGCCGTACATCGTACTCGGGACGTTGAACAAATCCTCTGCGACCTTGCCCGCCGTCGCCTTCGTTTTCAAGTTCGGCAACCCGTAAGCCGCGATACTGGAGGGGTAGAAAAAGATCACCCGGCGGCCGTGCGATTCGCCTTCTTTTTGTGCGAATTCTAGCAGGTTCAGCGTGCCTTCAACGTTTACCTTGTGCGCTAAAGCCGGGGAAAACTCGCTGCGTGTCGAGAGCAGCGCCGCGAGGTGAAACACCATATCGACCTCGTACTCCGCGTTGATCCGCTCCAACAACTGCGTGTCGAGAATTGACCCGGTGAATTCCTTACGCACCTTCCGCCCCAACTCCGGCGCTAGCGTGTTCAAATCTAGCGTAATAATCCCCCGCTCCGTCCGCGACGAAAGCCGATCAATCAACCCGTGCCCCATCTCCCCCGAGGCGCCAGTAATCAGAATCGAAGCGAGTCGTGACATAGTGATTCCATGCAGGTATAGCAGCAAATATCAAGCAGTTCTTATTTCCCCCACAGCTTGCGATCAAGCGTCACGAACGCCCATCTGTCTGGTGATTCGATCTGCGCGAAGGGTTTCACCGAGCGCAGCGACACCCCAGGTCGCCTTGTTCGGGTTATGCCTTTCGGCAACGGGGTGTGCCGAGGATCTCTTGCAAGACGACTGCCAACGGAAGTGCCTGCGGCGATGCCAAGATTTTCATTAAGCTTGCGGCAAACTCGGTGTTGTTTTGTGGCGTGGAGGTGACTTTGATGCCGCCATGCAACGATGTCGGCTGGGCAGGGGTGACGCTAGCCGCCGGTGACTTGAAGATCAGCGGCGCGAGCGGTAGCTCTTCAATTCGTCTCGACGGTCCGACGGGCGGAATGCTGGTCGGGATGCTTGAAAAAACCGGGACTGGTGCCGGCGGGGAGACCTGAACGATGGACGTGGGGACGGCCCGGACGACGGGGGCGGCCATTGTGGCGAAGCTCGCTTCACCGGCGACACGCTGCTTTTTAACCGGCTCCACGACGACGGGTTCGGCCTTCCTGACAACCGGCCGCGCTTTCAGTGGGGAGCCATCTTGCGGGCGTTTACGGAGCCGCTCGATTTCCTCGACGTACTTATCAATCGTGTTTTCAGACCGACCTGCACGGGCGCCGGCGCGAGTTTGGGCTAACCGTTCTTGTTCGGCTTGTTGCTGCGCTTTCAACCATTGCGTGACCGCACCGATGACCGCAGACAGGATCACAATCGAGATGAAGATGATTAAGCCGTTGGGCATCGCACACGTCACGGTTAAAGACAAAGGAGAAGAAGATTAACCACGGAAAACACGGACGGCACGGAATGAAAACAAGAAGAAATTGTTCTGCTTAATTCCGTGCCGTCCGTGTTTTCCGTGGTCAACAATCTGGACTAAACACCGGTACTGCGGCCGGTGCCGTCGGTTTGGCCGCCACCCATTGCCGCGATGTTGTTCCGCATCGAGGTGTCGGCTTGCAGATTGCGCATGTTGTAATAATCCATGACGCCGAGGTGGCCGGTGCGGAACGCTTCCGCGATGGCCATTGGCACTTGGGCTTCGGCTTCGACGACCTTGGCGCGGTTTTCTTGCACTAGTGCCTGCATTTCTTGTTCACGCGCCACGGCAGCGGCTCGGCGTTTTTCAGCGTCGGCTTGGGCGACCCGCAAGTCGGCGGCGGCTTGGTCGGCTTGCAGTTTCGCGCCGATGTTTTCGCCGACTTCGATGTGCGCGATGTCGATCGAAACAATCTCGAACGCGGTCTGGGCATCCAAGGCGTTGTGCAACACGGTTTGCGAGATCATGCCGGGGTTGGCGAGGACCGCTTTGTGATCTTCTGCGGAACCGATTGCTTTCACAATGCCTTCACCGACGCGGGCGATGATCGTGTCTTCCGTGGCACCGCCGACGAGGCGTTCAAGCTTGGTTCGGACCGTCACGCGGGCCTTGGCCAACAACTGAATCCCGTTACGGCAAACCGCGTCCAGGAACTGTTTGCCCTTGGTCGGGTCGGGACAGTCGATGACCTTGGGGTTCACGCTGGTTCGCACGGCTTCGAGCACATCTCGACCGGCAAGGTCGATGGCAGCAGCGGTTTTCCACGGCAAATCAAGGCCGGCTTTTTGGGCCGCAATGACCGCCGCTGCGGTGCGGGGGACTTTGCCACCCGACAGAAAGTGCGATTCCAAATCTTCGGTACTCACGCGGACACCGGCTTGGACTAGGGCGATCTTTTGGTTGACGATCATCTCGTAATTGACCTTGCGAAGCTTCATCCCAACGAGGTTGAAGATGCTGATGTTTGCGCCGGTGAGCAGGCTTTGTATCCACAGGCGGATGAAGCTAAAGAACACGAACAGAAACACCAAAAACACCAACGCGGCAATGGCTGCCAAGATGATGAAGATGATGTCTTGCGGGTCGGTTTTCGGAGGCACGGGTTGTTCCTGTTTAAGGGTGGAATGTACTCATTGGTCCCGGTCACGGCCGGGGCGGATTGGTTTTGTTCAGTTCAACGGGTCGAGTTCCAGATCGGACAACGGACGGCTTGATTCCACTTCTCGGACGATGACCCGACCGGCTTTGATGTCGATGCACTTGACCCAGGTTTTCGCTTGAATCATCATGCCCTCGCTCATCGCGTCAATTCGGCGGCCTTCAAATTCGACGACACCGGAGGGTCGCATCGGGGAAACCGTTTGTCCAACCAGCCCCCGCAGATTCTCCAACTCCGCAATCACCGGGATGGACGCTAGTGTTGTATCGGGGACGTCCGAATCGAGCGCGGACTTTAGTGATAATCTTCGCCAGCCGTAGAAAAGGATCGAACCTGTAATCGGCACACCGACACTCAAGACGATGACCGCCGCAATCGCTTCCTCCCGTTCGCCGTAGAGGAAAATCAAGCCGACGGCGACCACGAAGCAAGCCAACGCCATCACAACGAGGGTGCCGCCCGACGGGATGAAGAACTCCGCAGCGAGAAAGACCAGACCAATGCCCGCCAGAAGAAACGCCAGCGACAGGTACCATTCCATCCGCTCACACTTCCTTCACGACAATGCGGTTACCTTCGACTTCAAACACTTGGACGCGGGTTCCGGCGGGAATGTAAGAACCGTCCGTGACCACATCCACAAATTCATCCCCAAAGCGCACCGTGCCAGCAGGACGTAGCACCGTCATCGAGATCCCGACTGCACCCAGTAAACTCGCCGCTTGGGCCGCACCGGGCAGGATGTTGATGTCGGATTCATCCGTCGGCTTGTCACCCGGTGGGACGAGCATCATGCGGTTGGCGTAGGGGATGTTGGGGAGATAGCGTGCAATCGTAAACGATAACGCCACGGCCCCCATCATCCCAAATAGATATTGTCCCATTTTCCCGCCTAGGCGGGTCCACTCCACAGCCGTTGTCGGAAACCCGCCGTCGGTCGTGCCCACGGTTGCTAGCCCCAACGCTCCCAACATTAGCACGACGCCCACGATTCCCGGCACGCCGAACCCTGGGAAAACGAAGACCTCCATCAAGATCAAGATTAGCCCCATGATGAACAGCAGCGCGGCGAGTACGGCGACCTGACCGCTGAATTGGGTGTGTGCCCAGAACACCAAAATGAAGCACAACGCGGCTACAATGCCGGGCACGGTGGTGCCGGGAACTTTGAGTTCGAGAATTAGCCCAGTGAACCCGATTACGACTAACAACACCGTGACCATCGGGTTCTTCAAGAAGTTAGCGAACCGATCCAGCCATGCGGGTGTGGCGTCGCGGACCTTGCTGCTATCGAGGCCGTATTTCGCGTACAACTCGTTCGGTTCGCGGGTGTCGGTCGTGAAGCGGACAAGCCCTAGCTCCTCGGCCTGGGTCGCACTCAGCTTCAGCAATTGCCCTTTGCCCTTGACCGATTTTTCGACGACCCACTCGGCGGCGATACCTTTGTCCTTGTCTTGCTGAAACTCGGTGTCGGTCATCAACCGGCGAACCCGTCGGTCGCTCTTCTTGTGTACACGGAGGATTTCGCCGTCTTTCTTCAGCATTCCTTCGATGAGTAGCGGGGGGTAACCTTGGCGTTCCGCAAGTTCCCGCAGGCTGGTCACCCAGAATTCCTGGTTGTCTTTCATCATCAACTTGCCGGTGTTGGTGTCGAAGTCGCCTAACTCGGCTTCGAGCGGGCCGTCGGCGTTTTGGCTGGCATCCTTCCGCTTGGACATGACGATTTCCGAACAGCCCAGCGCGATGATTGCGGCCGTGTCCGGGGCGCCGTCGGGGACGAAGCCGATGATACGGATGCCGTCATCATTTTGTTGAAACTCGATGAGTTTCTCGGCGAGTTCGCGGGCGGCTTGCGGGTCACCGCCGTGGCATTCGAGTTGCAGGAAGAACACATTCCCCTTGTTCCGAATCGCGTCCGCAATGATCCGGCCCATGCTCTCCTTCATCCCGCCATCGACCGGCCCGCGAAGAACGTAGCGGTAACCCACAACCGCTTTCCCGGCGAGCGGGTCTTCACGCAACACGGTTGGGGGCAATCCATACGCATCAATCAAATCGCGGCGGCTGTCGATCGTTCGGCGGTTCAGCCCAAGCTCGCGTAACTGATTCGCCGTGAACAGCCCCAACTTGCCATCGGGTGCCAGCGGAAGTGGTGCGTTATCGGCGATCTCGATTTTCTCTTTCGCTAACTTGTCCCGTTCGCGTAAATCCACGAACCAATCGACGTTGCCTTTGCGGGCTTTGCGGAGCGGCAATTCTTTGTCGAACATTTTGCGCACGAGGCCGAGATAGGCGGGCCGTGACTGGCCAATGACATCGGAATAGGCGTTCGCCCGGTACCCCGTCAGCACTGGCTCGTTGGTGCTGATGATTTCTCCCAACACACCTTTCGGACCAAAAACAAGCTCTTTACACGCCAGCACTGGTAGAACGGTGTGCCCGGTTACCTTCTGGTGGACGTAGCCGACGGTGGCCGTGTCCGTGAGCTTGGCGATGTAGTCGCCGAGGTCGTAACACGGGCCAACATCCGGCGTGTTCGCGTCCTTGTCGTTCGGGTTGAAGTCAAAAATGACGACGGATGGCCGGGCGTCCGGTTTGGAGCGGGCCGCGTCGATCCGGTTCTTGATGCGGGTATACCCATCGCTCGTGAGTGGATTTGGCACAGTCACAAACAAGCCGCTGTCGGCGACGGCGTTTTGGGCAATCGCGGGTGCTGCGACGAAAGCCACACTCAGGGCCACGCCGAGAAAGCAAGACGTGATGTGACGAGTGCAGTCGGTCATGCGAAGTTAGTCCTTCAGAAAAGTCGGCTGATCGGGCCGCGTGTTGTCATTATAAGCAGTCAACCCGGCCGTGCAGCCGATATTGTGTCCAGAGCGCACGACCCGTCGCCAAATGATAAGAAGCTATTCGTGTGAAACCGCAAAAGATTCTGCTTCCATTCCGATAGTCCGTCTGGCATTCTGTCAACCAGGGATAATTTGCGTTAAGACTATGCCAGTGAAGAACCTGCCTGCAAGAACGGAACCCGTTCGGGTCGTACAATCGGTTTGTCCAAGACTCTCCTGAGGAAATTCCATGCGATTGTGTTACTTCGCCTTCGTTGCACTTCTGGGAGTGTTACCCACTCCACTGATTGCCCAGCAAGCCCCATCGGTACCGACTGAGCTAACGGATTACATCAAGCGGCCCGAACCGGACTACAGTTGGAAGCTGGTCGATAAAAAAGAATCGGCAACGGCCACGGTTTACAACATCAAACTCGTCTCGCAAAAGTGGCAAGACATGGTCTGGGAGCACGACCTCCAGATCGTCATGCCCAAGGATGCCAAGCCGCAAGCCACGATGGTACTCTGGAACCAGGGTGGTCGCCCGTCGCCGGCCAGTTCGATGATCGCTACGCAACTTTCGGAAAAGACCAAAGCCCCGGTCGCGTTCTTGTTCGGCATTCCGAAACAACCCCTTTTTGGTGGCAAAACCGAGGATGCGTTGATTGCGGAAACGTTCGTGAAATATCTCGAAACCAAGGATCCCACCTGGCCGCTGCTGTTTCCGATGGTCAAGAGTCTCATCAAAACGATGGACACCGTCCAAGCCTTCGCCAAAGAAGAGTGGAAGTTTGAGGTCAAATCCTTCGTCATTACGGGTGCCTCCAAACGGGGTTGGACCAGTTGGTTGACGGCGGCGAGTGGCGAC
>JAYVXO010000156.1:0-14904 GCA_043785105.1 Fimbriiglobus sp. | reverse complement strand
GAGTACCCACCCAGCACGCCGACGAGTTCAAGTCGCTGATGACCCTGAAGTTCCAGACCTTCAAAGACGTATCACTCCTGGCCGCGTAATGTATAGATGAATTTCAGGAGTACGTAGAACGACCGGAAGCTCACGATCTAGTTACTCCACTTTTATCACGATTGGAAACGCTTGATTTATCGCAGATGTATCACATACCTCGTCGGATTGCACAGCACTTTCCTAAAAGTGTGTTCACAGCGCTGAAAAAACTAGACTTGTCGAACAACCGTGGCTTGCAACACTATAGCGCGAGTCTTAAATACTGGGTATTCATCCCGAACCTGCAATCACTATCAATCGGTGGCTTTGACACTCGGCGCCTACAAACTGCTTATGAACCTCTCCAACTGGGTCTATTGTTCACTCACTGTCAAATAAAATCTCTAGCAGTCCACAATTGCAGCTTGAGTACAAAGAGTTTGTGCAGCTTGTTAGATGCCGATTTCGCAACTCATCTGAAATCGTTGGATGTGTCCGCGAATCCAATCGAATCAGATATTTGGACGGCGTTTCAGCACGCAAACCATCAGATGCGATTGGACCGTTTAGATATCTCCGGAATCGGTTTCTCGGCTAGTTCGTTGCATGCACTGTTAGCGAACAAGCGTTTGGAGAAGTTGAATGAATTGGAGATCAATCACTTTGATTTAGCACATGGCCACGCGGAGGTATTGGGAGAGTCGCGGTACTGGGCCCAAGCCAAAGAGTTTCGAGCGTATGCCAGTTCGCTCCAAGACGAAAGTCTAGAACTACTGACCCTGACCACCGGATCGCGGCAATTGAAGTTGCTCGATCTGGCGGAAAACTATTTACACATCGACGGCGTCTCGCACTTGTGCGACGCGCCGTGGTCGCGGTCATTGAATTGGCTGTCGTTGTCTGGAAACTACCTGGATGACGACGCGGTCAACCTGTTTGCGGATTCGGGGCACTTCCCGGAGTTGCGGACACTTCACCTGGCCCACCCCAAAAGATTGGAAGGCCACCACGAGTACGTCATCACCGGGAACAGTGTCGCCGCGTTGGCCAACGCGCGTCATTTGGCGAATCTTCGTGTCCTGACCGTGAACGGTGCCATGATCGGGCGTGACGGCGTTGACGCGGCTCTACACTCGCCGCACTGGAAGTTATCCGGACTCGGGATCGCGGGGTGTGAGTTGACTGTGACCACAGTCAACCTTATGGCTCGCTCGCCTCGTCTTGCACGATTGACGTGGTTGGATTTGTCAATGAACCGATTCTTGGTCGGTGATAGCCTGCTTCCACTCGCGGAATCGCCATATCTGTCGCGTTTATGTGAACTTGACATTCGTGGGTGCGGAGCCAGTGACCGCGTGCGGGAAATCTTGCGGGAACGCTTGGGGCCGCGGCTGAGCGACTGAGTGCGGTGGCGGGTTGGGGGAGGGGTTCTATAATGAGATTTCGCGTGCGGGAATTTCGCCCTT
Organism: Fimbriiglobus sp.; assembly: GCA_043785105.1. Classification (GTDB taxonomy): domain Bacteria; phylum Planctomycetota; class Planctomycetia; order Gemmatales; family Gemmataceae; genus Fimbriiglobus. Next base: position 13,417 of record JAYVXO010000156.1, on the reverse strand, counting down.
ATTTGGAATGTGCCACGATGACCGAGCCGAGTTCGTTCGAGTTGATGAAGCCGGTTTACAAGCGGGTCATGCTGAAACTGAGTGGCGAGGCGTTCGGCCCGGCGGGTAAGAACGGGATCGGCTTGGCGGAGACGCTGGAAATTGCGATCCAATTGAAGCGGGTTGCACAGATGGGCGCGGAGCTTGCGGTGGTCGTGGGCGGTGGTAATTTGTTACGCGGCGCGCAGTTTTCCGCCGTCCTGAACCCGAACAAAATCAAGCCCGCCACCGCCGACTCGATGGGGATGCTCGCCACCGTCATGAACGGCTTGGCGTTGCAGGACACGCTCGAAGGACTTGATGTCGAAACGCGATTACTGTCCGCCGTGCCGATGGACAAGGTGTGCGAGCCGTACATTCGCCGTCGGGCGATTCGGCACCTGGAGAAGGGGCGAATCGTCATTCTCGCCGGTGGGACCGGGAACCCGTTTGTGACGACCGACAGCGCTGCCGCCCTGCGGGGCCGCGAGATCGGGGCGAACATTTTGCTGAAGGCCACGAAGGTCGATGGCGTCTACGATTCCGACCCGGACAAGAACCCGCACGCGGAACGCTACGACCGGCTCACGTACCAAAAAGTGCTGCACGACCGGCTCAAAGTGATGGACCTCGGCGCGTTTGAGATGTGCCTGGAAGCGAAGCTGCCGATCCTGGTCTTCGACTTCAAAGCCGACCGGGCCATCGAACGCGCCATTGCCGGCCACACGATTGGCACGCTAGTGACCAGTGAATGAGTTTCAGTACTTTCTATTTGTTTGGGTCATCGCGATGCGATGGATGATATGAATCGGACCCCGAGACAGATTCACTACGTGGCACGTCGAACGTCAGACACATGGGTTCAGCAGAGTGAGCGAATGGTCTAGTTTGAGGAGGTTGCTCCATGAATGAACGCTCCAAGAACCGCACACCTCGTTTGGCCCCGTATCGGCGGTCTGCTCTCCTCGTCATTGCTATCGCATTCGTTTTGGTTTGTTACGGTGCGTATTGGGGGTGGAATTACTACCAAACGAACTCTCGGTATCAAACGGCTCTCCAAACTGTCGAGCGTCGAGAATGGAAGCGAGCGCGCGAACAGTTGAAAGAACTGATTCAGCAATCCCCGACACCCGACCACTATTTACTTGCCGCACGTGCGGAGCGTAGGCTCGAAAATCTCAGTGAGGCTAAAAAACTTCTCGATCTCTGTCAGCGGCTCCAGGGCAGCGAAACGGATGCCATCAAGATCGAGCGTGCGTTGCTTCGCATCCATGAAGGCGAATTGTTGGAGGTGGAACAGTTCCTCCGCGAAAGCATCACCAATAACGAATCGCATGCAGTGGAGATTCTCGATCTCCTGTCAGCTGCACTTGAAGTCAACTATCGCGAAGCCGAAGCGCAACGGTGCCTCGACGAGTTACTCCGACGGCAGCCGGAACACTTTGACGCACTCGTGCGGCGCGGTCGAACGGCTCGTAACATGGGCTGGCAGGAGGATGCGATTCAGTATTTCCAAAGAGCTTTGCGACTCAGACCCGAGGTGGATAATGTGCGTATCATTCTGGCGGAAACACTCGTCAACTATGGTCACTACGACCAAGCCCGTGAACACTATGAAACGCTATCCCAAAAGCAGTCGCAGAACCCGGCTGTCCCATTCGGTCTAGCACTCTCGTATCTCGGCACCGGTGAGAGCAACAAGGCGTTGCAACTTTTGAACCAGATAATTGCCGCGAATCCCAAGAACTGGGTCGCACTCAACGAACGCGGGAAACTCGCCATTCAACTCGACAAAGCGGAAGAGGCGGTGGCCGATCTTCGACTGGCGGAATCGCTCGCTCCTGCGGATGTGGCTCCGACGCACTTGGTGAGCTGTCTCTTGTTGCTGGGCCGGCACGAAGAAGCCCGGAAATACCAGGAAAAGGTCGCTCGCATTCATGCGGATCGAAAACTGGCAACCGACCTCGGGGATCGAATCCGCGAACAAGCTCCGAATGACCCCGAGTTGCGATACCAGCTCGGCACGCAACTGTTGCGGACGGGGAAACAACGCGACGGAGTCCACTGGCTCCGCACGGCGATTGAGAAAGATCCCAACCATCGCAAGTCACACGAGGCACTCCTCGACTTCTTCCAATCGGTCAACGCCATTGAACAGGCCGAGTATCACCGGCGTATTCTTCAGCAATTGACGAAGCTGCCCCCTTCTCCACGTTGAGTACCGGAGTCAATGCATGCGTCGCTCATTGAAATGGACTCTTCTCGCATTGGGTGTGGGTTCGATCGGGCTAATCGCCCTGTTTCTGACTCACCCACCGCAGTCACTCCCGGAGAAGACAATAGACCCAGAGCCGAGTACCCCGCCCGCGCCCGGTTACTTTGAAGATGTCACACCCGGTTCGGGCATTGAGTTCATGTACCGGAACGGGGAGGAAGCCGGGTTGGCCACGATTCTCGAAAGCCTCGGGGGCGGCGTCGCGCTCTTGGATTACGACGGAGACGGACTACTGGACATCTTCCTCACTGGTGGCGGTTCTTTTGGCGGTCCCGACAAGAAGAGTATTCAGGGCCACGCCTGTAAGCTCTACAAGAATCTCGGCAATTACAAGTTTCGAGACGTGACGGTCGATGTCGGGCTAGATCGGCTCAACGGTGGAGTTCCCTGGTTTTACAATCACGGCGCCGCTGTCGCCGATTACGATAACGACGGCTGGCCGGACTTACTCGTCACCGGGTACGGTCGATTAGCGTTGTTCCACAATGTGCCGGCGGACGCAGGAAGGCGATTCGTCGATGTCACACAGCAAGCGGGTTTAACCGACTCGCTGTGGAGTACCAGCGCTGGCTGGGGTGACCTCGATGGGGACGGCTTCCCCGACCTGTATGTTTGCCATTACGTCAACTGGTCATGGGAGAACAACCCACCTTGCAAGGACTATCGGGACCAGACAGTGCCGGATGTCTGTGCTCCGAAGCGATTCGACGGCCTTCCCGATTCGCTGTACCGCAACAACGGGAACGGGACGTTTACCGAAGTGGGGGCGAGTGCGGGGCTACAGGTGCCTCGCGCCGCGGAGGATTACGCGAAGTTGACGCACCTCAGCGAGGCCGGCCGCCGACGGCTCCAACGGTCCGTCGAGGAGAAGGATTTCGGGAAAGGGTTAGGCGTCCTGATTGCGGACCTCGACGGGAACGGCCAACCCGACATCTACGTCGGCAATGATACGTCGGGGAATTTCCTGTACCTCAACCGGGGTGGCCGGTTTGAACAGGTCGCGTGGGAACGTGGGACCGCGTTCGATGCCAACGGGCGACCAACCGGGAGCATGGGAATCGATGCGACAGACTATAATCGCAGTGGCTTACTTTCCCTGTTTGTTTCAAACTACGAAAACGAGTCCCATGCGTTGTACCGCAATCGGGATCAAGGCCAATTTGTCCATTCGAGCATCGGCACGGGAATCACAGCGATTGGGTTGAACTACGTGGGCTTCGGTGCGGGGTTTCTCGACTTCGATCTTGACGGGAACGAGGATCTCTTCATCAGCAACGGTCACGTGGTCCATTTCCCGCCGCCCCCCGCGGATGTGAAGCAAATCCCGACGTTGTTACGGAACACGTATCAACCCGGCCAGAAGCCACACGAGGTTCGCTTTGAAAATGTCACCGCGCGAGGTGGGCCGTACTTTCACAAAAAACAAATGGGTCGAGGAGCCGCGTTCGGCGACCTCGATAACCGTGGCCGTATCGATATCGTTTCCAACCCGACGAATGAAACGGCCATCGTCCTCAAGAACCGACACGAGACGAAGCACCACTGGGTCGGTATTCAACTGATTGGAAAGCCGAACCGCGATGCTGTCGGGGCAAGGTTAGAGTTGCAACTTGCCGATGGCCAGAAACTCGTGCGTGCCATCAAAGGCGGAGGAAGTTATCTTTCGTCCAGCGATCGCCGTGTCCTGTTCGGCCTGGGAGAACGCGACAAAATCGGGCGATTGACGGTTCAATGGCCTTCGGGCAAATCACAAAGTTGGGACGGGTTGGCCATTGATCAATATTGGAAGCTCACGGAAGGGGAAGAGAAAGCTCAGCCCAGCGTCCGAACGGGCCACGTGGAATAACCCAGTAGGAATCATGCTCGAACTTGGACCGTCTTGCAGTGCGGTGATAAGCTGCTGCCACCGGAATCTCCGGATGCTCGCAGGCGAAGCCTTCCTTGGGGGTGACCGACCGCCGAGGATTTGGGTACACTTTGACGGGACGCAGGCTCCTTCCGTGGAGCGATTGCTTTGACACAACCTCTCTACCAGGGAAAGCCTGCGTTCTCTAGCTTAATTGGAAAGTACTGAGTTTGGATTTCCGACCCCTGACCCCGATGAATGCCATGAACACCACGCTAGTTTTCAAAGACACCGAATCGCGGATGGAGAAGGCGCTCGATGTCCTCCGCAACGCACTGAAGGGCCTCCGCACCGGCCGCGCCAGCCCACAAATGCTGGATGCCATCCGGGTCGATTACTACGGCTCGCCGACGCCGATGAGCCAGATTGCGAACATCTCGTGCCCCGACCCGTCGTCGATCATGATTAAGCCGTTTAGTGCCGACGACCTGAAGGAAATCGAAAAGGCAATCCGGGGCAGCGACCTGGGCTTGGCCCCGAACAACGACGGCAAGGTGATCCGGCTGAACATCCCGCCGATGAGCGGTGACCAGCGCAAGAAGATCGTCGCCGTCATCAAGAAGAACGCCGAAGACCAAAAGGTCTCCTGCCGCAACATCCGCCGCGACGCCAACAAGCTCATCGAAACCGCCGAGAAGGACAAAGCCATCACCGAAGACGACCGCGATACGGCGAAGACGAAGATCCAGGAACTTCTCAAAAACTATGAAGCGTACATCGACAGCGTGGCGGACAAGAAGTCCAAGGAAGTGATGGAGAATTAAAAGCAGAAAGCCCATGAACGATCGTTCATGGGCTTTGTTTGTTCATGGGCTTTGTTTGTTCATGGGCTTTCCTGCGCTCATCGCGCAAATTCATCGCGCAAGAACTTCTGCGTCTCGTCCCACAGGTCGGCGGCCTTCTCGAAATCTACAGTCATTGCCTTCACTTGCAGCGGCGCTTTCAGGCTGGGGTGCGGTGTTGTCGTCAACATCGGGTTAACCGGGAACTGATAGCCGCCACCTTCCGCCAGAGTCTGTTCGGTCTCGGGTAGCAATAGCATGTCAATCAGTTTCTTCGCACCGTCCGGGTTGGGGCAATTCGCCACGATCGCCAACGTGTTGGGGATGTACAACGTACCAAGGCGACTATGCTTGGGGTGGCCGGATTCGTCGGGGTGAATGATCGCCACCGGCTTGCCCGCTAGCAGTTCAACAATGGCATCGTCGCTGTCGGTCATGCCGATGGCGGCGCGGCCTTCGGAGACGCCGGTTGCGGCTTGCTTGTTGCCGGCGACGATTTGCACGTCGTTCGCTTTCAACCCGCGATAAAACTCCTTCGCCGCATCTGTTCCTAACACTTCAAACAGACACGCCGCTTGGGTTGCGGTCGTACCGAATTGCGGTTTTGCCATTGCCACCTTGCCTTTCCACTGCGGGTCGGTCAGGTCGAGAATGCTCTTCGGCCAACGTTCTTTGGGGACTAAATCTGTGTTCACCAGCAACACCCGACAGCGCTGGGCGAACGCTTGCCAAGTGTCGTCTTTGGCTCGGGACCACTCCGGGAAGCTCTGCGCGTTCGGCGAATGATACGGTTGATACAGCCCCTGACGCGCTAAGCGAATCGTGCCGAGAATTTCGTTGTTCCAGTGGACATCGCAGCGCGGGCGTTGGGCTTCTTGTTGCAACTCGACCACGAGGCTGACGGACTTGTTCGCCTCGGTGTCGTACTTGAAGACGAGCGGAAAGTTCATCTTCGACTTGAGGTTCGGCAAGATCGGTTCGACGTATTCTTCATCCTGTGCAGAGTAGACGACGACGCGGTTGTTGGCCCGCTCGCAACCAGCACTGGCGGACACTAGCGTCATTAGGAAAAGCAGTTTCCGCATCGTTACACCTGGAACATGTCGCGGACGTTGTCTCTTAAGAGACGTTTGCCGAGTGCGACGGCGTCAATTTCGTTCAGCCGTCCGGGGCGGACGAATTCCTCCGCCAGCACTTCCGCCAAAATGCGGCGATACATCGTGTACTTCGGCAGCACGAATTCGAGCTTGTACGCATCGGAGTAGTACCCGATCTGCTTCGTCTTCGGCACCGCTTGGAGCCGTTCGCGGAGGTCGCTCTTGATGTACGCGGGGATGTTCGAGTACCACCAGTGGCCGTTGGTCGTCACGTTCGGGAAGATCCACGAGTACGCCACGAGTTCTTGGTTCTGCCCGCTCGTCAGCACCGAAATCGGGAACATGACCTCGGGAAAGCGGTTGAACAGTTCGCGGTATTGAATCAGGCTGCACCGCCGGTCGAACAGGTCTTGTCCCTGATAAACGCCCTTCTCGTAGACCTTCCGGTTCACGCCGATCATCAAGTCAAACGGTAATGCAAACTCGCGGCAATGTTCGGCAAGCATTTGGAACACGCCGTGGCTAACGGTCGTTTGCGCGGAGGGATCGAGTTGCGGTGTGCCACTCAAAACGGTTTTCGCCAACCGCACCGCTTCAAACACGCCACGTGCCATCGGCGCATCTTCTTGCACAGCTTTCAACGCGCGGTCGAGGTCGGCTTCACTCACCACGGTCGGCGTGAAATCCGGGGGCAACGAAATCGCGCAGGCTTTCGCGCCCTTCGCTTTGAAGTGGGCAAACAGCTTCCACATCGCCTTGCGCAAGGTCTGGGAATCGCCGACATCAATCCCGGTGGCGCGGGCAAGCCGTTGCCGGGTTTCGGGCTTGTCGAGGTGAAAGACGAGCGTGTCGGTTCGCAAGCACGGGACGTATTTGTTGGTGTCGAACCCTTCCAGGGAGTCGTCGAACTCGTTGGTCAGGAAGATTTTTTCGAGCTTCGACTTGGCGAAGACTTGCGCTTCCCAATCGGGTTGTGCAAAGACACGTTCGGCGGCATCGAACAGCGGCCCGGCGTCCTCCGACGTGATGGCGTCGCCCGAAAAGCCGAGGAAGGTTTTCGCAATGTCTAAGAACCAACCGTACTGGGCGGTGTTGTCGAACTTCGCCATGAACTTGACGATCTCGCGGACCCGTTCGCGCGGCGACACGTCTTTGGACAACACCGCTTGGTTCATCCCGGCGGAATGGGCTAGCTCCGTGTAGTAGTGGTAACCCAGGATGTCTTCAAGCGACTTCGAGACCGGGGCAAGCGGGTCGATGTGGCTGTGCGGGTCGATGATCGGAATTTCGTTCAACGCGGCGGTCAGATCGCGGGTGAGGTTGTCGTTGGTCATCGAAGAAGCCCTCGGCAAGAAGTGGTCATTTCCGCTGAACGTCTTACAAGTGGCAGCAACAATTACAACACTTTGACTGGTTCCGACATACCCAAATTCCCTATTTATTCGGTCTTGAAGCCAATTCCGTGATCCGCAACTCCCAACCAGTTTGGCACGCGGGCTGCTTAATCCAATCCCGTCACAACGAGGCACCGAGTATCCCGGCTGAATCGAATCCCCCCGATGACGCCAACCCCCGATACCGTTGCCCTTCAGTGACTAGTCGTTATGAGTATGGAAGGAGAGTTCCCCCTTCTCCACATCAAAAGAGCGAGCCTCCGAAAAGCCCTGGATTTCCAGGGTTTTTTCGTTGAGGTACCGGATTTTTGACGGGATTGTCCCGGTTTTGTCCAGGCGCGGGCAACCGAAACAACCGGGAACAACCAGTAAAACCGTACTCATAAGAATCAACATCATCACGCCATCTCCTTGCCGGTTTGAGTCGGCTTTGGGTTAAAGAATACTTCAAACATGTGAGACCCCAAATCAAGTTGATCCGGAGTCTAGAACAAAACGATTACTGCATTGGCCGTGGGGTCGATACTGCCCCACCAGTGGTACTTTTGCCCGGCTCAGGGGAGTTAAGGTCGAACGGTACCTTGGCCATGAACGTCTGCGAGTCTGCGTCGAGCAACCTGTAGTACACGGTCGCCATGCTCTTATCGGACTGGTGGCCGAGCCAGGCGTCGATCACCCGCTGGGGGACGTTGGCGTTGACGGTGAACGTCTCGAAGAAGTGCCGCAAGCTGTGGACGACGAAGCCGAACGCGCGGCCGGTCGGCATCCCCAGCCCGCGGAGCAGGCGGATGAACTGGTCGTTAACCCGCTTGGGGTTGATCCAATTGCCTCCGACGGGACACTTCTTGCTCCGCCCCGCCGTGAAAAACCATTCGTGATTGGAGCGTGGACGGTTCTCTAAGGCCGTGCGTAGACGGGCGTGCATGGGCAGTTTTCGCGAACGGCGGGTCTTGGTCTCGGCACCTGCTCGGGAGCGAATATGAATCCAGTTCCCGACAAAATCGACATCGTCAAACCGCAGGTGTTGCAGTTCGCCAACTCGCATACCCGTCAGTGCCAACACCAAAAGCCAGACTTTGAGCGGCTCGTCCGCTGCGGCTAGGATCGCGTTGACCTGGTCGAAGCTCGGTCCCGCTTTTGGCTCGGACGTCGGTTTGTTCAGGCTGATGCCGACCAGCGGGTCGTCCGCAACGAGTTTGCGTGTTTTTGACCACTTGAACAGTTGCTTGACGATAACGCTCTCGGTGTAGACCGTCTTCGCGTGGCGGATCGCCCGTCGCTCCGCCCGCCACGCATCGAACAGACTGGCCGTGACTTGATGCAACTTCAAGACGCGTCTGTCCGCTAGGAACTTCATGAAGACCTTGAACACCCCGGCGTATTTGACCGTGGTCTTGCGAGACCGCCCATTGGTTTGGAGAGAGAGAGAACGTAGTCCGTTCCGGCTTGCTGAACGTCCACCATCGGTGGTGCCTGGCGGAACAGACCCTGGTGCAAGTCGGCGGCGATCTTGGTCGCGCGTTCGATCGCGATTTTCTTGTTCGGCGTCTTGAGGGACACCTTGCGGTGGACGTTGTCCTGCCAGAAGTCGGCGACGTAAATCCCTTTCTTGCCGCGGGGGTAGATCGTCACGCGATCCCCCACGCGAATACGATTCTCATCACTCATCATGTCCACTCCTTACCGTTGAAGATGATTGTCAAGGCGCGGTCCCGCCAGACAAGGCAGTGCTTGCCGCGTTTGCGGTACGCGCCGTCGAGTCGCCCCTTGGCGAGCCATTCGTAAACCGTCTTGACGCTGAACCCCAGGAGGTCGGCAAGTTGCCGAGGAGAGAGAATGGGCGGGTACCGCTCCGCCAGTTCCCCTTGGAACGGCCGGGGGATTTCTTCGAGGCTCAGTTGCAGCTTTTTGCTCGGCATCCAGCGATGAACTCCGTGTCACGTCGTGAACGTGATCGGGATCATGGCAGAAACCGGATTTGAAGCGGGGCCACAGAAAAAGAATCTTGTGACCCTGCTTGACATGGGAGGACGTGTTAATCCCGCAGGCGAGGAATGGAATTCCGGTTGCCGGCCCGGCATTTCGTGACCCACTTGCGGAGCCGCTGAACCGTCCCCAATTCGACCCCGAGGTGATCCGCGGTCGCGTGCTCCACCATCCCGACGAAGCCGCGCGGCGGCTTACCGTCGAACCGACTTCGTAAGACGGTTTCGAGATGAATCAGGTGAATGAACCGGGCTTGTTGCTTGACATGCTTGACCGGCCAGAGTCCGGCCGGTAACCCCAGATCAACCGCGTTCCGGCGTTGCAAACGTGCGATTTCTTTTAGCAGATCGTCGTCGCCTTGCAACGGGTAGTGCAGCGGCAGGATGATCCAGACGCCCTGGCGGGGTTCGGCCGGTGCGCCGCTGGGCAGGTGCGACGGCAGTAGCGGCCCCTGGGGCATCGGCAGGTGCCAATCGTAAAGGGATATTAACCCCCAACGGTTGAGAAAGTCAGCGATCCGTTCGATAAACGCGGTGACCGGGGCGGATGACAGTTGGCGGTCGGTCGGGAAGTCCAAAATTGATACCGCCCGGTTGAAGGGTAACGTTAGCCGCTCCTCAACTCCTCAACTGCCAATACCTCCCACTCACTTCGCAATTTCTCGACTTCCTGTAGAAATACGGGTTCGGTCATCAAGCGTCCGGCGACGCCGAGTATCCGATCGTGTGATGTCTGAGCTTTTATTGAAACTTCTTCGGCCGCGAGTCGGTCGGCCTTGGACCAACCCAATTTGTCGGCCAATGATTCATCGATAAACAATTGTGTTGTTGTAAATAAGGGATAATTGATCGGCTGGTGAATATTGATTCCAATGGCGTTCAGTCGCGTACAACCCGCTGTGAATTCACGCTCCGCTTCCAATTCTCGTGGTGTAAACAACTTGTCGAGGGAGCGTCCTGTTACAACACGGTCCGGGACCGCATACGTGGCTCGTGATCCCGGGTACTTCGCATACCAGTCGGGATAGGCCTTCTGAAGTCTCGCCATTTCTACGGCCAGTAATCGCTCGTCAGTGAATTCGAGAGGCATAGTTTTTCGCCCAGTAGTTCTCATGAAGCGGATTCTGACAGTCGTAAATCGGATTTCAGTCCGCCATCAAATCGTCCGATCCACGCGGGGCCGATTCGATCCGGGTTGAAGTTTGCTTTTTCAATTGTTGCAGGAGTTGTTCCCGAAGCCAGGCTTCTGCCAACAACTTGCCGAGAAGTTCCACCACTTGGTCGCGTTGGATTTTACGGTCGTTTTCTCCGTCAAGCGTCATGTCATATTCCTTGAAATTGAAAGGTGTGGTGTGCCGAGGTCGAGTGAGCAACAACACACCACGCGATGCGAAGGGGCCGAATGCCGTTTTCGGTCAGGAAACTGGTCCGGCGACGGTCAGTTCCGCCGCCAGAAGGTTGAGGGTTTGGTCGGTGGTCGGTGGTTGTCCACGCAGCCACCGCGCGAATTGCGCCAGCATCAGCCCGGCGGCGATACTGGCGGCGTAGATTGTTGTCTTGGCAGTGCAACTACCGACATAGGCTTCGCCCGCCGGGAACAACGTCCGTGCGTAACCCGACGTGTGCGGTGTGGCGCTGGCCAGGACGCGGATCACCTCGGCGGCTAGGCGGCCGTCGGCGAAGAATGCCGCACGGTCGGAGATCGCTTCCCAGATCAGTCGCCGAGTCTCGATGGCATCGACACAAGCGAAAACCGCAATCGATTGGTCCGATGACCATGTCCGGACGTCGCTCGTGCGGAATCGACGGGGGACGGCGTGGAGGGCCATCCCCGGGAACTGCTGGTGGGCCACGTGGGCAACTGCGTGAACCTTCGGGTCACCCAGATCGCTTTCCCAAAAGCCCTGGGGGGCGAGGTTCTCGATGCCGACGGTGTCCGGGTCGTAGAGCGTCATCTTCGGCGCCCCCAGCGCGGCCAGTTGCAGGGCGACCTGCCGACCGACCGCGCCGACCCCGATCACGACGGTGTGCACGCTTGCGAGTTTCTCGGGTGGGACAAGGTCGCGTTGTCGGCTATTGCGATCGTTGGCGGTGGGTTCAGTTGAAGTCATGGGGGTCTCTCGTGTGGAATCGGTGGTCCGGGTCCGGCGGCCCGGAATCCAGGCCATCAGCAAACGGGTTCGAGGTTTGGGTTTTTGGGTCGGAACGAGTTTGAAACGGGACGGGTTCGACGCACGTGTCGAACTCGGTCTGCCATTGGACGAGGTCATCAATCAACTGGTTCGACATCGCGTATTCTGGCCAGAGCGACCAATCGACGGTGGTTGGGATCGACACGTCGCCTCCCGGACCCGCGTTGAACCGAAGGCGAACCTCGGTTCGTCCGGTTCGGCCTAAAATGCCCATGACCGCCCAGTCGCAGCCGCCGAAGACCCGGCTGAACGTCGCCTCGTCGACGCCACTGGGCGTCACCGAGGCGCCCGGGTGGGTGTGCAGCCAAATCCGGGCGAAGCCACGCGGGGGTATCCTCCGGTCGGCCATCGCGTCGAACAGGTCGGCGACGGCGATGTCGTCGAACGCGACGGAGACGGCGGTCGTGACTTGCTTGACGACCAGCAAGTCTTCGACGACAAGCGGGGATCGCTCTTGGGAGAGGCCGAACGCCCCGATCTCCGTCGGTCCCGCGTGACAGAGAAATTGCCACTTGAGCCAGGCGCGCGGGGTCAAGACCAGCCGGGGTGGTCGATACTCACGTGACATCAAGTTTCTCCAAGATTGGGGTGGGAGATGTTTCCCGATCGGCCGTTTTCGCACACGATTCGCAGAGACCACCGTCGTTGAGCTTCGTTCCGACCACGACCGTGCTGCAACCGTCGCACACCCCACGACACGACGCGCAAACCGACTCGCCCGACGCGATCGGTTCGACACCCCCCGAGCAGCAGGAATCGCCACACCGTTCACACGCCGAGAGACAGGACCGGCAACTGATCTCGTCGCACGCCCGGCAACTCGACGTGCACTCGTCGCACTGATCGGTACGACAGCCGGGGCAGTGGCTGCCCTCGTCGCGGTTCATCCGGCCGCCACAATCACCGCAGTTGGAACCCTCCCAGGCTGACAGTGGCACATAAGCTGAGCGGGAGTTGTAGGTTGTCAACACGCTCCGAATCAGTACGAACGCATCGGTGATTCGACCGGCCTGGAGCGCGCGTTGGATGGGGATCGCGGCCTCACCGGCACACAGTCCGTCGGCCTTGACGTGGGGGTGCGTGATGTCGTCGCTGCCGGTCGCGGGATGGGGTTCGAGGGCGGTCACGGTGAAACACGCTGCGCCGCGCCGGGGAGCGAACCGGGACCAAATGAGATCGACGGCGAACGGCCCCAGCTCGACGCCGTCGAGCGTGATCGAATCGGTTGTCACGCCGAGGGTGGCCTGCCGGAAGTCAATTTCGACTTCGCCGAACTCGACCCCGAGCGCCCGCAGTTCTTGGAGCCAGTCCCCCAGACTCGGAGGTCGGTCCGCCGAACCGCGATACCCCTGGAGTGAAGCCACGGTTCGTGAAAGATCCTCAATCGTTCTGCGGACGTGTTCTTGCAGTCGTGGCAGGCAGTGCACGAAGCCACGACGATGGGCCCGGTGCACCTGTCGGCGGAGGGATTGGAGCCGGTTCCAATTTTCAGCGACGGCTTGCCACGAAGACTCGTCGGCGTCCGGGTGCGGGGCGTGTTGCCGCCACGTTCGGTCGAGGCGGTTGGCCAGTCGCAGGAGGGTTCGGGTCGGGTGCATGAATGCTCCGGAAGCGCCCATGACCCCGGCGGACTGACCGCCGGGGTCGTGGCGAGGTGGAAACGGGACGTTAGAGCATTTTCAGTTTCCTTGTTGCGTCGCGCTAACAAAAAGCCCCCAGAATGATACCGAACAGGCTCTAACTAAACGCAACAGGGAAATTGAAAATG
>JAYVXO010000155.1:0-14924 GCA_043785105.1 Fimbriiglobus sp. | reverse complement strand
TTTTTTGTTAGGCTTGTCGGCCCAGGATGGAACCGGAGGCATTTTCATGGCGACAGGCACGTTTGAATATCGCTCGGACGCGGAGCGGAAGTCCATTGAGCGAGCGATTGCGTTCGCGGGCGAGATGCACGATTTGGCTTTGACGGCCCCGGACGGGCAGGGGCTCGACCAGTGTGAACGGCAGGCGCTGGGTCGCGGGCGGGACTTGCTACGCGAGACACGCCAAGCGGCTTTGCAGACGCGGATCGAAGCGGTCGAAGTGAAAAAGGGGCGGCGCGGCGGTGTGCGTGTGGGGGCTCGATCCACCAGCAGCGGCGGTGCCAACGGAACGTGATGACGGCCGTGGGGCCGATCCACGCGACGCGCTCTCACGGCCGCTGTCGGGCGTGCCACCTCGTCAGCCTGCCGGCGGATCGCGTGATCGGGTTGACCGGGTGGCTGACGGTACGCGCGCGTCGCGTGGTTTGTCGAGCCGGATTGGACCGCCCGTTTCGCCAAGCCGAGGGGTTGCTCCAAGACCTTTCGGGCTGGTCGGTCGATGCCGAAACGCTGCGTCGTATCACGCACGACGCAGCGTCGGCCGCGTGCCAGGGGCGGCCCGAGCGGGAGGCTTTGCCGGTGGCTTTCGAGACGGCGTTGGGCGATCCCGAATTGCACATCGACGCGGGGAAGGTGAATACGCTCGACGGCGGGGAAGACGTGAAAGTGGCGGTTTTTGCCGTGCGCGAGCGTGGCGACGCCAGCACCAGCGAGGACATTGGCGGGCGGGATTTGCCGGCTCCGTCGGTGCGGTCGGTGATCGCGGCGGTGGAAGAAATCGGCCGGTTCGAGGTCCGGTGCAAGACCGAAGCGGATCGCTTGAATCTCACCGGCGTGAAAAAATTGAGCGTGTTGGGCGACGGGGCCGAATGGATTTGGAACGCGGCCGATCGACAATTCGCGGGGGCGACGCACGTGCTGGATCTGTACCACGCGGCGGAGCATTTGGCGACGGCGGGGCGTGCCGCCTTCGGCGAGGGTCCGGAGTTCCAGACGTGGTTCGAGGGTGCCCGCCAGCAGTTGCTCGGCGACGGCTACCTCGGGGCGTGCGACGCCTTGGGCCGACCGTTGTCCGACCCGATCGCCGCGGAGCGGATGGCCGCGGCGGCGGGGTCGGCGTTGAACGATTTCGCCGGCCACCGCGACCGACTGAACTACGCGGTCCGGCGGCACCGGGGTCAGTCGATTGGCAGCGGGTTGGTGGAAGGCACCATCAAAGAGTTAGTGAACCTGCGGATCAAACGCACCGGCGCCCGCTGGCGAGGAGAGCGAGTCGGACCGTTCGTGGAACTGCTCGCCCTGAGGAAAACCGCCGAATGGGAAGAACATTGGACAACCCTAAAAGCCTAACGCCAACTTCTGGAGGCACACCCGGGTGAAGATGGCGAACTGAATTGAGTGACAACCCGGTGTCAATCAGCCCCAATTCAGTGATGGGGTCAGAGAAATCGCGGGTTGAATCGCAGTAATATCCCGCAAAACCACCCGAAACGCATCATCGAACCAGACAGTTCTCTGAAAGACGTTTGCAACAGGATCATGGCCGGTCGATGATGCACCCGCGTAGGTACTGCTAATAATCCGTCAGCACACGCGGCGTTAACGATGCCCGCAAAGCGTTAAGTACTGCAAAAACATCAATGACTTCCTGGGTGATCGCGCCGGCCACCGGTGGTAGGTAGCCCGCTGCGGCGAGGAGCATTCCGACGACGCTCAGGGCCATGCCACCGATCGCGGTTTGCAAGGCGATGGCCCGCATCCGTCGGCCGATGTGCATCAGTTCATCAACCCGCTCCAGCGAGCTTTCCAGAATGACGGCCCCTGCTGCTTCGGCTGTGACATCGCTGCCTTGGCCGAAGGCGATCCCAACCGTGGCGGCGGTCAATGCGGGGGCGTCGTTAATCCCGTCGCCCATGAAAACGGTAGCCGCCTTTTTGGTTTCCTCGCGCACGAGCGATAGCTTTTGTTCGGGGCTTTGGCTGGCGTAAACCTCGGTGATTCCGACTTTCTCCGCCAAGTATCGAACTTCGGATTCCCGATCCCCCGAGACCAACAAAACGCGATCGAACCCGTGATGCGGTTTCAAATGCCGGATAAACGCCTTCCCTTCCGCCCGCGGCTCGTCGCGGTACTGAAACGTTGCCGCGTACCGACCGTCGATCAAAGTCATGCACTCCAGTCCGCCGGCCAATGGTGGCAGCAAAGTCGCGGATACCGGCGACTGAGTGAGCATTTTTCCCCGGCTCGTCACTTGGACCGCTCGCCCGTTGATGACGCCGCGAAGCCCTTCGCCCGGTCGCTCACTCACTTCTCCGGCTTCCGCAAGCTTGAGGCTGGCTTGCCCGGCGGCGGCGATGGTGGCAGCTGCGAGAGGGTGGCGCGAGTATCGTTCCAAGCTCGCAACCGCGGTCAGTGCTTCATCGCTGGTGAAGCCTTCACTGGGAATAATGTTCGTCAACGTCGGATGTCCGTAGGTGAGTGTGCCGGTCTTGTCGAAAATGGCCGTGCGGCAGGTGTCAATCTTTTCCAACACGGCGGGGTCTTTGATGATGATCCCCCGCCGCGCCGCCAACGATACGGAACCGATGATCGCCACGGGAATGCCGATGAGCAGCGGGCATGGCGTGGCGACGACCAACACGCCCAGAAAGCGCAGGGCATCGCCACTTGCCGCCCAGGCGAGCAGTGCGATTGCGACCGCAAGTGGCGTGTAAATGGCACCCAGTTGATCGCCGAGCCGCCGCAACGCAGGCCGACGCTGCTCCGAATCGCGCATGACCTGCATGATCTTGGCATACCGCGAATCGACGGCCGTTTTTTCTGCCCGGATCGTCAACGCGCCGTCGCCGTTGATGGCCCCGGACATGACGGTCGACCCCACGGCTTTGGACAACATATAGGGTTCACCCGTGAGGTACGACTCGTCCATCGTACTGCGCCCGTCCACCACGACGGCATCAACCGGACAGGTCTCGTGGGGAAAGACGACGAGTAGATCACCGACTGCAACATCGTCGAGCGGAATATCGCCGACCGTTCCATCACGCTTGCGGTGAGCTTGCGAAGGCATCCGTCGGGCGAGTGCGAGGAGTGCAAAGGACGCGCGGCGGACGGCATAGGCCTCCAGAGCCTGTCCTCCAGAAAGCATAAGGACCACGAGTGTGCCTGCAAGGTACTCGCCAAGGACCACCGCCGTGACGATGGAAATGCCGGCGAGTAGGTCCGAACTGAACTCGAAGCGCGCTACCCGGATCACCAGACCGGCAACGAGTGGAACGCCGCCAACCACCAGGGTCACCAGAAGCGGAATCGCTGGCCACGAAACTCCGAATGCCGTGCCCTCAGTCGCAAAGATGAATCGCAGTAACAAATGGATCGCAATGGCGACGAGAGAGATTGCAGCGATGACCAGTTCCCGCGAGAACCAGGACGTGATTCGGGACGGGGGTCGATTCATGGTGCCTTTCTAAAGGGTAGTGTCTCAGTTTGAAATCTTTTCTTCCCCGGCGTGGCGGGCCACGGGCAATCGGCGGAATCTCGGATGCGATCTGGCGAGAAGACCCGCTCGAACGATGTCGGCCTCCGGGACAACCCGTTCCGGAAGCCGAGTCCGCGTGTCGGCAGTGCCGAACTCCCGACTACTTGGCGCCGTGCTCTTCCGCGTGGTGCGTCGCCGCTTCTTCGGCGTGCTTCACGGCGTGGGTTTGATGCGCCTTCGCCGTGTGGGCGTGGTGCGCGGCTTTTTCGTGGTGGCCCGCCTCGTGGTGCGTCGCGGCGTGCTCGTGGTGCTCGGCGGCTTTCTTGTGCTGCTCGGCGGCCTTCTTGTGGGCGGCGGCGGCTTTCTTGGACATGGAGAGACCCTCGGGAATCAACCTGGACACCGACAGCCGATGTGAACTGCCGATAACTGAACGATACGGGATATTGAGCAAGTGGGTAGCGGCCTAGCAGGGTGCTGATTCTCATGGCTTAGCCCGATCTCCTTCGCGTTCCGGCAGCCGACGTTTTTGCCATTCCGGATGTTTCATAACAAGTTCGTTGTATTCCGAGACCCGTTCAATTTGATGTGGAGTCCTATTCGCAACTGCTAAATGTCCGGCCGCTATCGCTTCCTGTCCGATCCGGTCCATGCGGGCCGCATCCGTCTCCAATGTCAAAACGAAAAGCGGTACACCGAGAACGACAACGGCCGAAATGGCCCGCCGCGCCGGAGAAGAAATTTTTTAAACTGAGACACTACCAAAAATTGGTCGCCAATCGTTCCCCCACTTGAACCTCGGCAGAGTAGAGGTCATATTGCCGAACCGAGCCGTCAGCGAGTAATGCTTCCCCAACCGATTCCAGTTCCAAACCAAGTGTTGATACTGTGGATATTGGCAGTGTCAATGATCCAGTAAAACCAGTGTCGATGATTGACTCGACCAGTATTTCCGCGCCATCCTGCCCACGAATCCGAAGCGGCAAGATCGCCTCATTACTGTTATTTACATTGCCTTGCATCATCGGCTACCACCCATCCGGTACGTTGCGGACTGGCCCGCACGACATAACCATACCACAGCGGATGGAATGCGGAGACGTAGCCGCTTAACTGCGGTGTAGTCGTCTGGGTCGATCTCGTAGCCGCCACTCCGAACGTCGATCGCTACGAACTGGCCGTCTTCCTCGGGTCGTAGCGCGGGTCGTACCTGACGGTCGAAGATTTCGGCACCGAGGCGGGCCAGTTGCTCGCGGGTTTGAGACGTATCGCTGGCGGACATGGGTTAGCTCCTTTCTGCTGAACGCACAAACAGCATACACGGCACCGCATGGTCCGCCAGTACCTCGTCAGCCAAGGCGTCGAGCCGACCGGCGGCGACATCGTCATCAATCTGCCGATCCCAAGCGTCCGCATCGTACTCGGCAAACCACGCCCGGAACGCGGCCAAATCGGTCGGTTCAAGGGTCTGGATCGCCCGCTCAATGTCTTGCACGGTATTCATGCGAGTAATTTACCTTGTGACAGCACTTCACGCAACAGTTCATCACTCAGTTCGATCACTACCCTCGCTGCAACCGGACTCGGGCAAGCCTGAACAGCCTTCGTAATTTGGCAAACTTCGCGCACCGCGTGGATTACGGAGGCACCCTATTGTGACGGGGTTTTGCGCGCGGGGGCGTCGGGCTTGACGGGCGGGGGGCGGCACGGAACAATGCCGGAGAATACGTTCAAATATATGGCAGATTCTTGAGCGGCGGACCGAGATGCGACGGGGGTTGATCCTACTGGTGGTCGGCTTGAACTTGACGGGGTGTCGTTCCCTCGATCGAGATCGGGACGGGCGCGGATCGACGGAACCGCCTTCGCGCACCAAACCGCGACCGAACGACAACTGGCTCGACGGCCCGGTGGCCAGTCGCGGTGGTAAAAGTCCGTCGGGTCCGGATGCGAAAGACCCGAATTTCGATGTGGCGCGGGAAGCACGCGGCGTGTTGGCTGGGTTTGTCGAAGATACCGAAGGCCGCAAGGCTAAGGACGTTTCGATCGAAGTCGATTTGGCCGACGGCTCCAGTGGGAGTGGGGCGCCGATCGAAGTGCAAACCGACCGCCAAGGGTACTTCATGATCCGAGGGTTGAAGTCCAAGCAAACCTACGTGTTGACCGCCCGCACCAAGCTCGAAGGGCGTGACCTGTCAGGGCGGGTGTACGCCCAAACCGGCACGGAGCGGAGCCAACTCATCCGCATTCCGCTGCTCGACGGGTTGAACTTCCCCGCCATCTCGACGGGGCCACGCAGCGATCTGCCGGACCGCCCACGACCGAACATCCCCGGTAGCCCGCGCCCATTCAGCCCAGACGTGGCCATTCCGCCGTCGGTTGCACCCGGTAATTCGCCGCAATCCAATCGTGGCAACTCGGGGATGGGGTCGTCGAACCGCGACTTGCCGATGCCACGCGGGCTGTCGGATATTGGTGACCGCGATTGGTCCCCAACCGGCTATCCGAACGCGGCTCCGACAGTGCCGACCTTACCGCCCGTGAACAACCCCCACCCGGAACTGATGACGGACGGTCCGCCTAGCCTGGGTCGCCCGCCGGCCGCGAACATTCCGCCCAACCGCTCCCAATCCCGGTCGGTGCCGGTTCGCCCGAATTCGGAGTTCGTGTTGATGGACACACTCGGCGTCACCCGCGAATTCCCCAGTGGTCGCGCTGGCGAATTGGTGTTGCTCGATTTCATGACGACGAGTTGCTTGCCGTGCCAAAAGGCGATCCCGACGTTGAAAGATTTGCAATCAAAGTACGGCACGCGCGGGCTGGAAGTGATTGGCGTGACCTGCAACGAGGCGTCACCCGACCAACGCCGGGCCGTGGCATCGACGTACCAACGCACCCATCACCTGAACTACCTGCTCTACGTCGAACCGGGTGCCGAACCGGGCAAAGTCATGCGTCGGTTCGGCGTGGAAAGTTACCCGTCGTTGGTCCTCATCAACGGCAGCGGGGCCGTGCTGTGGAAGGGTCATCCCGCCGACGTGCCCGAGTTGGAAACCATCATCCAAGACGAACTCCGCACTTCCAAACGGTGAACCCTACGCATGTTCTCATGGATTTTGGACGGGCATCTCACTTCGCCTTCAACTCCTGACCGCTCAGGATCGTCAAGTAAAACCCGTGTGGGTTGCTGCCGTTGTTGATCTTCAGCAGCACTGTGTTGGCGCCTTTCTTCAGCTTCACTTGGACGCTATCCCGTCCGGGGGTGGCGGCCTCGTGGCGTTCGTGGCCGAAGGCGATTTTTCCGTTGACGAACAATCGGCACCCGTCGTCGGTGCTGAGTTGAATCGTGGCGTCCTGGTCTTCGGGTGACTCGATGGTTCGTGCCAAGTACGACACGCTTCGCGGGGCGGCAACGCCGTGGAACGCGGCGAGGTCGAAGTAGCCGGTGCCCGAGGAGCGGACCGTTCGCCAAGCGATCTCTCGACCAGCGGCCTCGAACTTCGCCGCGATGTCGAACGCCCCTTTTTCCGGGCCGAAGTTGTGGTCGAGTTCCTTGTCACTCGTCGCGGGGAACGGCCCGGCGATCAGCCACGAATCGGGCGTCAGGGAGGCGGTTTGCAACGTGGCGAGGTACGCGACCATGTCCACGAGTTCGTCCTCGGTCAGGGTGGCGATCAACCCGTCGGGCATCAGGGACACGAGCGATTTCGTCTTCTTTTCCACATCTTTCACGGCGATCGGGTAGTCCTTGCCGTTGGCGTCGCGGAGCGTCAGGGTGGTTTCGGTTTCTTGCACGAGCAGGCCGGTAATCGTCTGGCCGTCGATGGTGTTGACGACCCAACTCACGTGCTGATCTGCAATGGCCTTCGAGGGGTACAGGATGCTCTCGAACAGGTTTTCCTTGCTGCCCTTTTTGCCGACCATTGACAAGTCCGGGCCGATCTGCCCGCCAATGCCACGCACCATGTGGCACTTCAAGCATTGGGCTTCGCCGGTCAAACTCGCCGCCATCAGCTTCTGGCCGTTCGCGGCATCACCCGCGCGCTTGGCGAGTTCGGCCAGCGCCGGGAGCTTCATCGGGTTCAACTTGCCGGGGACGGGGAAGAGGATCATCGCCTTGTTGCGTTCCCCCTGGAACGGCGAGTTCCGCAGCAGTCGCCCCGTGTCCGCGACAAGGTCAGCCGCGAGTTCCTTCTTCTCCTGCTGTTGAAGCAACCAGCCCGTACCGTTGCGTGAACCGGCCAATGTGTTCAGTGCCGCAATGCGGAGTTCGCGCGTGGCTTTCGGTGCGGTGATTGCTTTCTTCAACGATTCGAGCGCGAGTTGAGTAGCCGATGTGGACTTCGGACCGGACTGCAATTGCTCGCCAAGTGCTTTCACGCATTCGACCGAAAGCGGATTCTCAGGCGTTCCGAGAGCCACCAACGATTCCACGGCTTTGATGTCCTTAATGCTGCCAAGTGTGCGGATCGCATGAGTTCGCAAATCGGGTGGCAACTTGGCATCACTCGCCACGCGAATCACATCACCAAGTGCCGCGCTGAAGTTCGATGCGGAAACCAACTGCAACCCGGTCGAGGTCGTTTTCGCATCCTTCAACAAGGTGTCGATCGTCGCCTTCAATTCCTCGGACTTGGCGAGAGAATTCCACTTGTTCGGCAGGAACAGCCGCAAGTTCTCGATCGCCCGCGTCTTCACTTCGGCGGGTTGATCGCTCTTCACCAGTGCCAGCATCGCCTTGCCGGCGGCCACATCGTCCGACGCGGCCAGAATGTCCACGATGCGGGCCTTTTGCGGCGCCGTGACTTTGTCGCTACTCAACAGTTCGCCCATCTTCGGCAACATGCTCTTGGGCCGAAGCTCCCACACGAGGTCCGCAACCTTGTCGTTCCACTCTGGGAAGTGCTTATCAAAGTCCGCAAGGATCGCGTCCCGCCGCACCGGGTCCGTGCCACACGCGATGTTGAGCGCGGCGCGGTAGAAGATGTCCTGGCCGTCGTAGAGTTTGGCGAGAGAGTAGAAGGGGCGGATCGCTGCGCGAGCTGGAACTATCTGGAGACGAATCAGCACATCCCGGTTGTGGGCAAGAGTACCAGACGCAGCAAATGTATTCAGATCGCATTCAAAGCCGAGATAGCCGTGAAGGTTCGCGTTAACAGTTGTGACGACCCTCAAGTTCTTCGTCCCGACAGGAGGTTCTCGATCAAGTTCTTTTGTTGCCCAGTGAATTTGCCGTGATGCTTGAACATGGTTGTACGGAACATCCAACTGTGCCAATTCACTAGCGGACCAATCACGATGTCGCGCCGGTAGTGTCCACGCCGGTTTAACAAAGTTAAAAAAAACATCGCCCGCCGCAATTTCAGGGGCGTAGACAATCCAATATGAAAGAGCACAATCACGGATGTTATCAGTTGTGTTATTCTGATCGGCGAGGGCAGGAAATACGATCTTTGGAGTCAATTTTTTGATCGCCATCCGTGAGGCAGTTTGTGTAGCTAAGTTTGGTGAAGTCAAAGCTTGCACCGCTCCTTTCGCCGTGTCCAATTTCACCTCCGGCACCTTGTACCCCTTGTGTCCGGTGGGCGTTAGCCGGTAGATTCGCCCTCTGGTCGAGTCGCCCATGCCGTGGCCGCCGACGCCGGGGTCGTACCAGTCGGCGACGAAGACGCTGCCGTCGGGGGCGACGCACACGTCGGACGGGCGGAACCAGCTATCGGTGCTGGTGAGCATCAGGGTTTTGTCGAGTTCGTAGCCGGCGCCCTTCGGCTTGCGTTTGAAGCTGCGGATTTCACGCGGTCCGGCGTCGGCGTGGATGAGTTCGCCTTGATACTGTTTGGGCAACAAGCTGCCTTCGTAGAACGCGATTCCGGTCGGGCTGCCGAAGCCGGTGCGGAGGGTTTTGTGAACTACGCCGGGTTGCTCTTCGTGCCAGTGCGTTTGCCCCGCGCCGCGTGGCCAGTAGCCGTAGTTGCCGCCCGGCATGACGTGGCAAATTCGCGTCTGCTGATTGCCGTCGTCGTCGTTGTCCGACAGCCAAATCTCGCCGAAGCTATCGACGCAACACTCGTAGTTGTTGCGGAAATTGTGCGCGATCAGTTCGAGGTTGTTGCCGTTCAAATCGCACCGCCACACCGTCCCGGCTTGGCAATCGGTCTTGTTCGTGGTGAACTTCGGCCCCTTGCCGTCCTTCGACTGCAGCCCCTTTACGCCCTGATCGCCGACCGTGAAATAAAGCTTCCCGTCCGGCCCGACCGTGAGGCCGTGGACGCCGTGGTCGTGGTCGAAGCCACCAAATCCAGATAGGAACTTGGTCGGCGGGCCGTCGGCCTTCAGGTCGCCGTCGCGGTCCCAGAATTCCAGAATGTCCGGCGATTGCGCCACCAGCACCCGCAGCGACTTCCCGTCCGCTTGCGGCAGCACCAGCACGCTGAGCGGGGCGTACAAATCCTTCCCCTGGTAGAAGACGACCGATTCGTCCGCCTTGCCGTCGCCGTCCTTGTCGATCAACACCACGATGCGGTCGCCGTCTTCCCGGATGATTGGTCGGTTGAACAGCTTCCGCCGGTAGTTGACCGCCTCCGCCACCCACACCCGCCCCTTGTGATCCACATCAATGGCAGTCGGGTTAATCAGCATCGGCTCGTGGGCAAACAGTTCCACCTGCAACCCGTCGCCCGCCTTCATCGTGGCCAACACCTTGTCCGGCGCCACCTGCGAAAACCCGAGCGGCGACAGCGCTACAACAAGTGCAAGCGAAGCAAGAAAACGCATCATGGGGAAGAGGCTCCGGGGAGTGATGGCAGGAGAGTTTTTCAAGTCCAGAAGATTGTAACCCATCAACCCGTCGGACAGAAGTAGATGATGCGGCTCGATAGATTTAACCGTCCTGCCCGCCTTGCAATCGGCACATCAGTAGGCCGAACTGGCGGGCGGTATCGGTGAATGAAACGATTTGGCACTTCCGTCTGTCAATCTTGTACACTTCTTCTGATGGATCAGACGCGCAGGGATCGTGAATGGAGGTGAAACGAGATGGTCAACATCGACCCGATAGTGCGACACATGATTCTTGCAGATAACGTGTCTACGGATTCTCGGACACCACCCAAGATTGGTGTGCATGGTTTGATTCAGATAGTCCATCTCACAGAACCAGTCCGGTATCCTGCAACGATATCGACGCTTTGCGTGTTATTGGTTTTAGCTGGTGGTCGTGGGAAGGGGATCGGCCAAATCATCGCGGTGGATTCGGAATCGGATCAACCGCTTTTTGGGAGTTTGTCGCACGAAATCACTTACTCTCCAGACCCACTAGAACCTGTGACGGTTGTTTTCCGGATTAATGAGTGTAAAATACCGGAACAGGGAATGTACTGGATTCAGTTCTGGCACAACGGCAATCGGCTGGCGGAACAGCCATTTATTGTGAGGGAAAGATGAACGACCAACCTAAAACCAACCAGCCGGAAAAAGACAACGACGAGAACAGACCTTATCCCAATAGTGGCCTGATCCCGGTTAGCGGACGAGACGTGACTCTCTCATTCGTCGCGCACAATCTTCAAATGTTCGAGTGCCAAGCGATTCTCGATCCGGACGAGCTTC
Organism: Fimbriiglobus sp.; assembly: GCA_043785105.1. Taxonomy (GTDB): domain Bacteria; phylum Planctomycetota; class Planctomycetia; order Gemmatales; family Gemmataceae; genus Fimbriiglobus. The sequence continues at coordinate 3,799 of JAYVXO010000155.1, read as the reverse complement.
GCAAAGGGATGATTCCAATACCACATGATCCGACGGCGTGATTGTTACGATTTCGGAATGTCCTGCCCGCGTTGCAATCGCCACTTCAGTAGGCCGAAGCGGCGGGCGGTGTCGCCTTTCCGCACGGCGATGCCGAGGGCCTTGCGGCTGCCGACTAGGGCGACGAGTTTTTTGCCACGAGTGATGCCGGTGTAGAACAGGTTGCGTTGCAGCATGATGAAGTGTTGCGTGTGGATTGGGATCACCACGGCGGGGTATTCGCTGCCTTGGGATTTGTGGATGGAGGTGCAATAGGCCAGTTGCAATTCGTCGAGATCACCAAAGTCATAATCCACCGGGCGCTTGTCATATTCGACGGTGACAACTTGGTCGATCGTCTCAATGCCAGTGATGCGGCCAATGTCACCGTTGTACACTTCGCGCTGGTAGTTGTTTTGTGTTTGAATCACCTTATCGCCGACCCGAAATGTGATCCCGAAGCGTTGCACTTCTTTAATTCCCGCGCCACCGGGGTTGAGTGATTCTTGCAACTGCTTGTTGAGGTTCTGTACCCCGACGACGGCCTTATTCATCGGCGACAAAACTTGAATATCAAGGAACGGGTCGAGTCCAAACCGGGCGGGGATGCGGGTTTTGACCATCTCCAGAATGCGTTCCACGACGACGTTTTCGTCGTCCACTTCGATGAAGTAAAAATCCCCCTTGCCACCTGCCGGTGCGGACTCCGGTTCTTCGCCCTGATTGATCGCATGAGCGGCCCGCACAATGTAGCTCGACTCGGCTTGACGATGCACTTGGGTGAGCCGGACCACAGACACGGTGCCGGAGTCGATGAGGTCCGCCAACACACTACCGGGGCCGACACTGGGGAGTTGGTCGCGGTCGCCGACGAGTACCACGGAGGCATACGGCGGCACGGCGCGGAGCAGTTGGTTCATCAACACGATGTCGGCCATCGACACTTCGTCGATGACCAGCGAATCAACATCAAGCGGGTTTTCCTTGGTGCGGCGAAACCCGCCAATGCCGGCGTCGTATTCGAGCAAGCGGTGAATCGTTTTCGCCTCGCGGCCCGTTGATTCCGACAACCGCTTCGCCGCCCGCCCCGTCGGCGCGCACATCAACACCCGTTGCTGTTTCGCGCCAAATATCTCCGTGATGGCCCGCACGATTGTCGTCTTCCCCGTCCCCGGACCGCCGGTCAGTACCAGCATTTTTTGCGTGAGCGAGGCTTCCACGGCGGCCCGTTGCGCTGGTGCAAATTGAATCCCCATCTGCGTTTCGACCCACGCGATTGCCTTCGAGTGATCCGTGGTTGGCAACGGGTGGTCCCCGGATTGCAGTGCCTTCACCGCCCGAGCTACCCCGAGTTCGGCGAGGAAAAACGGCTTCAGGTAAAGCAACGAATCGCTGTCGGATTCGGGTTCGTGGTCCGCACTTTCGCGGACGATTTCTTCCGTGATTCGCAGGTCTTCGACGGCAGCTTGAATGGTTTGTGTGTCGATCTGGGTCAGGTTCATCGTCTCTTCAATGACGATCTCTTCCGGTAGCCCGACGTGGCCGTCACTGGCGGCATCTTGAAGCACGTGCCGCACGGCGGCTTTCGCGCGAAGCGGGGAATCGCGGGGGATGCCGAGTTGCATGGCGAGTTCGTCCGCCGTGCGGAAGCCGATGCCCCAGATGTCCGTACTGAGGCGGTACGGGTTGGTGCGAACTTGCTCGATGGCGGACTCGCCGTAGGTCTTGTAAATGCGGACGGCGCGAGCGGTGCCGATGCCGTAACTTTGCAGAAACACCATGATCGACCGCACCTGTTTCTGCTCGTGCCAGCCTTCCCGAATCCGCTCGATCCGCTTCGGCCCGATACCCTTGACTTGCGTGAGGAACGTCGGCGATTGGTCGATCACATCAAGCGTTTTGTCGCCGAAGACTTCGACGATTTTCTGCGCGTACTTCGGCCCGATTCCCTTGACCAAGCCGCTACCGAGGTACTTCACAATGCCGGAAATGGTGTGTGGTGGTGTGGTGCGGAGTTCGTCCGCTTTGAATTGCGGTCCGTGGTTGCGGTCGGTGACCCACTCCCCGGTGGCCTCGAAAAACTCCCCGGCGACTAACTGTGAAGTGTGCCCGATCACCGTAATCAGTTCCCGATGCCCGCGCGCTTGCACCTTCAGCACGCAGTAGCCGTTGTCCAGGTTGTGGAACGTGATCCGCTCCACGACACCGCTGAGTTTTTCGGGCATGAGTCGCAACCCCCAATTCCCAAGAGCGTACCGGAAGTTCGCCACTTGTCCATCGTGGTTGGCACTTGTGACCGTCTTCTGACCGCAGTAAGCTCATAGTGTCCGCGTCACCCTCTGAGAAAGCATCATGCGACTGGCGATTTTCAGCGTGTGCGTTGTGGTGGGCGTTGTTACCCCGGCACTTGGTCAGACGCCGACGACGCAGGCGCCGACCCCGGTCGAGAAAGCGGAGATTCAAGCTGCGGTCGAGCGACTGGGTTCGGACGATTTTCGCATCCGCGAACGCGCCGGAGAATTCCTGGCGAAAGTCGGCGATCGGGCGTTGCCGTTGCTCAAAGCCGCGTTGCAAGCCAGTGACGATCCGGAAGTGACCCGTCGCTTACAGGTTCTCACGAAGCAGTTTGAAACCGATCGCCTCACCAAGCCGCGGCGGGTGACGGTGAGTGCAAAAAACCGGCCTGTCAAAGAAGTCCTCGCGGAACTCGCCACGCAAACGGGGTACAAGATTCGTGTCGAGAACGTGACCGAACGGCTGCCGATTTTATTCGAGTGTCAGGAGATGCCCATCTTGGAAGCGGTCGATCAAGTCTGCGACCGTGTTGGGTTAATTTCTAGTCATGATGATAACGACGGCGCGATCGTGATTTCGATTGGGGATAGTAGCAATCCGTACACGATGTACACCGGCCCGTTTCGCATCGTGGCGACCAATGTGAACATGAATCGTAACCTCCAACTCTCGGGCCTACCGCGTCGGTCACCGTTGCCACCACAACCGGAGTTCCTGGATCTCGGTTTCATGGTGCAATCGGAACCCAAAACGCCGCTATTAAGTGTTGGACAACCGATTGTCACAAAGGCGATCGACGACAAAGGGAACTCGTTGATCGTGGCAGAATCAGCCAATGAACTCACCGTCGGAAGTGCGGGGGCGAATCGGTGCTACTCGATGGGGTTCAATTGTGCCGTCAACCATCCGGTTCGACTGGCGACAGCGATCAAGGAGTTGCGGGTCAAAGTCGCGGTCGAAGTCCTGGCCGAAAACCGCACGGATGTCCTGGTTGAAAACATCCAAACGGCCAACGGCAAGAAGTTCGTTGGCCGCTCCTTGACCATCGAAGTCGGCAAGATGACCACCCAAAACAACGAGATCAAACTCGCGCTGACGGTTAAGCGTAACAACGGCAATCCTGATGATTTCAGTTGGCTCAACGGGTTGCATCAACGCCTCGAATTGCTCGACACGAACGGGGTCAAGTACCAATCCCTCGGCCTCGAAATCCAGAGCAACGGCCCGAACAGCACGACGTTTCAAATGCAGTTCCTTAAGCCGCCCAACCGCAAAATCGGCAAGCCCAGCCAACTCCACTGCATCGAGTGGGTTCCCCTATCCCGCGAAATCGAGTTCACCTTCAAGAACATCCCGTTGCCGTGAACCGGGTCGGCTCCCACTATCGGTACCCACTGTCGGTTCGCACTGTCGGTTCGCACTGTCGGTTCGCACTGTCGGTTCGCACTGTCGGTTCGCACTGTCGGTTCGCACTGTCGGTTCGCAC
>JAYVXO010000154.1:0-39273 GCA_043785105.1 Fimbriiglobus sp. | reverse complement strand
TGAAGTAGCTCATGTTCTCGATGATGCCGAGGACGGGCACGCGGACCTCCTCGAACATCTTCACACCTTTGCGGGCATCAATCAGGCTCACTTCGCCCGGAGTTGTCACCACGATTGCGCCGGTTAACGGTGCTTGTTGGGAGAGTGTCAGTTGGGCGTCACCCGTGCCGGGTGGCAGGTCGATGATGAGGAAGTCGAGATCGCCCCACGGGATTTGCGAGAGAAACGACCCGACCGCTTGCGCCACCTTCGGGCCACGCCAAATGACCGCTTGGTTCGGATCGACGAGGAACCCCATCGACATCAACTTGAGGCCGAACTTTTCGATCGGAAACGGCGTGCGGCTCTGATCGACCAGCCCCAGCCCGAACATGAGAGGCACGGACGGCCCGTAAATGTCTGCGTCCATCAACCCGACTCGCTGCCCGTACATATGCAGCGCCATCGCTAGGTTCACGGCCACAGTCGATTTGCCAACGCCGCCCTTGCCGCTGGCCACCGCAATGACGTGCTTCACACCAGGAAGGGAGAATTTTTGGCCGGGAGTCATCGGGAACTCATTTCAGGAGGCGTGGTGAAAGTCGGTCTCATTCAGTTCTTGTTAGCCCGACGCGCTAGTTTTCAAGTAGCGATCTCGGACTACCCTGAAAGGGTTCAATGTAATAGCCCAGGGTCGCGGCGTTTCGTCGCGCACCCTGGGTTCTCGACACCACCCCTGCTGTACCCCGGAGGGGTTCCATCGTTCCTCGTGGCGCAGATGTAACCCCTCCGGGGTAAGATCCGGTTCCGGTCCGACCCAGGGTGCGCGGCGAAGCGCCACGACCCTGGGCTATTCGATTGAACCCCTTCAGGGTAGTCCGATGGCGCAACTTCAAAACTCGCGCGTCGGGCTAACAAATACCGCAAGTATGATATCGAAAATGCTCGAATGGTGATGGTGACCTTGTTGTCGGTTGGTTGCAATTCCTGATCTGTAGGCATCGACCAACGTCAGTTGGGTATACAAAAGGTTACTAACACCGTACTGATTTTCAGTCCTTCTTTCGCACGCTGGTGAGTTCGGCGAGGCGCTTTTCGGCTTCTTTGATGCGGGCGGGTTCGGTGTCGTGGGAGATCACTTCGCGGTACAGTTCGATGGCCTTGGTGCGTTCGTTGAGGTTGCGGTCGTAGAGGCGGGCGGCGCGGAGTCTGGAGTCGGTGCGGCTGCCTTTGCGGTACTGGAACGCGCGTTCAAAATACGCGGCAGCGCGATCGTATTGTTTGTAGGCGCGGCTCTCGTACAGGTCGCCGAGTTCGTAGGCGACATCGGCGATTTTATCGCTAGTGGGGTGCTTATGGAGGATGTCTTGGAGCAGCACTTCGGCGCGGCGCTGGTTCAGAATGTACTCGTTGCCACTGCCTTTGTTTTTGTAGTCCATCGCCATCTTGAACAGGTCGTTCGCTTCCTTGATGTTGGTCTTTGCTTCGAGATTTGCGGCGGGCACGTCGAGGATGTCCAGGCGATACGACGGCTTCCATGCGAGGTGGTAGGCTTTCAATTCGTCTTCGACCCACTTCGCCCGTTCGCGGTCCCCAGATTTGGCGTACTGGTCGTACAGCGCAATCAGGGATTGCTGATAATCGCGCCGGGCCGCGATCACTTTCTCCACCAGTTCCGCGTCGGAACCGCCACCTTTTGCGGGAGCGGGTTTTGGAGGGGTCTCCGCGCCGATGGCCAAGCAGGAAATGCCGCAAAGCACGAACGTGGTGAGTGAAATTCGCACGCGGGAAATCGTCACGGTGAAGTCTCCTAACAGAAAAACCCACGGGCTTAGCCCGTGGGTTTTGTCCCGCAGGGTCACCCAACAAATTACTTGAGCGGCTCCGTGCCGCGGTTCAGTTCCGGCGTCCCGCCCACCGGGGTATGGGCACCACCGGATGCCGTTCCGCCTGGGGTCACGGGCACTTGGCTGGTGCTGGTCGGCCCGCCAACGGGGATGAAACTCCCCGTCGAGTTGCTGACCGGACTGTACGTCCCGGACGGGCGGGCTTCGGGGCGACCGAAGATCATCCGTCCGGCGGGGGTTTGCAACACGCTGGTCACGAGGATCGACGTTTCCTGGCCGATCAAGTTACGGCCGTGTTCGATCACGATCATCGTGCCGTCGTCCAGGTAGCCGACGCCTTGCCCCAGTTGGTCACCGGCCTTCACGATCTTGACCTGCAAGTATTCCCCAGGCAGCGCGACAGTTTTCAGGCTGTTCGCAATTTCGTTCAGATTGATGACCTCCACGCCCTGCAATTGCGCAATCTTGTTCAGGTTAAAATCGTTGGTGACCACCCGCCCGCTGACGCCCTTGGCGAACAACACCAGCCGTTCGTCCACGCGAACTTTGTCCGTGTTGCGGGATTCGCCCGCGATGCCGTCGTGCATCACGAGTTCGATCTTGGTGTTCGACTGCAACCGCTTCAGGATGTCCAACCCGCGTCGGCCACGATTTCGTTTCAGTTTGTCCGAACTGTCCGCGATGCCTTGCAATTCTTGCAACACGAAGCGCGGCACGATGAGCTTGGTATCCACCACACGAGTATCACACAAGTCTGCGATGCGACCATCAATGATTACGCTCGTATCCAGAACAAGTGGCTTACTTCCCTTCAATTGTTTGGAAAACTCGACATAAGGGATAATGAAGCGAAAATCGTCCTTAGTCTGGAGAAGCGTTGAAATTGATACATAGCAACACATCACGGTCACCGCGAACCGCCAAATCAGATGCACCTGCTTGACACGTTCAATATCGGGGTTTGCGTAGAACGAATCGACGATGGGTTCGAGTGCCATCGAGAAGAGCCAGCCCAACAACAGCCCGAAAAGCAGGCCGAAGTAAACCGCCGAGATCGTGGCGATTTGTTTGTTGCGTTCGCGGACGTCCGTGTAAAGGACGATCGCGCCGAACGTGAGGATCGTCGCGCCGGCGACAATCGCGGCGGGGATGTTTTCTTCGGTGAAGAAAAAGGCGAAGGCGAAGGAGGCGATCCCCAATATGAGGACTGCGTAACACCCGCGTAAGAGCCACATTAACATTCGAGAACCTCAGTTATTAGGAAAAATCAACGGATTATGACGTTGTGCGAATAGGTATATTATAGGTCTGTTGTCGGACTGAACAGCCGACGATACTCTTGTTGGGCAAATCGGTCGGTCATTCCCGCCAGATAATCCCCGACAACCCGTTCCAATTCCGGCACCAATTGGCGACCTGGCAACACCGGCCCGGCCGGCGGCCCGACCACCCGCCCGGCCCCGGCCCACCGCCGCAAGTGCCGCTCCGGTAGCAGTTCCGGGGCGGCGATGTATTCGGCGAACAGCGCTTTCAAGATTCGTTTCCCGTTCGCTGTCATTCGTAACACGCGGTGGTGGCAATACACCCGCGCCCGGAGAAATCGCTCCAACTCCGACTTCATCCGCTGGACGTTTTGGCTTTGCCCGACAAGCGGAACGGTCGCGGCGCGAACGTCGTCCAGGGTGCGAATTTGATTGTCACGGATCCGCCGGATCGTGTCGTCCAGTAAATCGGTCACTTGCCACGCGAGGAGTTCCCGAACCACGGCGGTGCGAAACGGGTTGCCGCTCAGTTTGGGATGAACCGCTTGCACCCGCGCGCTACCTTGGTGCCAGACCTCCACGTCTTGCAAATCGGCGAGCGTAATAAATCCTAACCCCAACGCATCATCCACGTCATGCGCGTCGTAGGCGACACTATCGACCGCGTCCACGACCAAGGCTTCGAGGAGTGCGGCGCCGACCCCTTGGAACTCGCGGCCTTCCGGCGTGTCCAGTTTCCCGGAATGGCGCACAAACGCTTCCCGCAACTCAAACGTCAGATTCAAACCCGGAAATTCCGGGTAGCGTTCTTCGAGTTGATCGACCCGCCGCAAGCCGTACAGGTTGTGGTTGAACCCGCCGAACGCCGCGAGGCATTCGTTCAGTGCCACCTCCCCGGCGTGGCCGAACGGCGGGTGGCCGATGTCGTGGGCCAGCGCAATCGCTTCGGTCAGGTCTTCGTTCAACCGCAGGCGTCGCGCCACGGTGCGGGCCACTTGCACTACTTCCAGCGTGTGCGTCAACCGGGTCCGGTGGTGGTCGTTGACGGACGCCACGAGAACTTGGGTTTTCCCCGTCATCCGCCGGAACGCCGAACTGTGAACAATCCGTTCCCGATCGCGCTGAAACGGCGCCCGAAACGCATGAAGCGGTTCCGCGAACCGCCGCCCGCGTGACGCCCGGTTGCTCATGGCATACGACGCCAACCACGAGTCCTCGTGGTCCATCCAGGCGTCAAGCGATAGCGGCGGGTGGGACATGGTACTGGAACTTCGGGCACCAGGTGTTTCGTAATGGACGTATTAATTTACCATGCAAACCTGTTGGCAAGATCCGGTGGGCGTCACATTTGTTGGTAGAAGTTTGCACACATGCTGTCGGATTTCAGGCTGAAAGCCTGGGAGCACTCAGCACTGGGGCTGGTAAAATTTCTGGCACTCGGTCATCAACGGGTTTTCGGCCCTGAAAGGGACGTTCAGTCAGCCCAGGGCCATGCCCTGGGGACCGCAACGATCCGGTTTTTATTCAATTCAGGACGGTTCATACCAAATGGTAACCAACCCCATCAACCGTCCCTTCACTCGTTCCCAGGGCATGGTCCTGGGCTGACAGAACGTCCCTTTCAGGGCCGAAAACCAAGAGAAATTCCCCCCGGCAAAATCCCCAGTCTGTGACACCCACTTGATTTGGGCGGTCTTGCATCAACACCCCTGCAGCCATTCCAGCACGGCTTTCTGGGCGTGGAGGCGGTTTTCGGCTTGGTCGAAGACGGCGCTTTGGGGACCGTCGATCGCGTCGTCGGTGATCTCTTCGCCACGATGGGCGGGAAGGCAGTGCAGGATTTTGCAGTGGTTCGGGGCGCTGGCGAGGAGCTTGGCGTTCACTTGAAATGGGGCGAAGCGTTGCAGGCGTTCTTCGCGCTCCGCTTCCTGGCCCATGCTGGTCCACACGTCGCTGTAAATCACGTCGGCGTTCTTGACGGCCTTGTGCGGGTCGTGGATCGTCTCCGGCAACGATTTCCCGACCGATGCTTGGTACTCGCGGTCAAACTGGTCGTCGAACTCGTACCCGACCGGGCAGGACAAAATGAACCGGGCACCCAACTTGGCGCACCCGGTGGCCAGGGACCGCGACACGTTATTGCCGTCGCCGATGAACGCAATGGTGCGGCCTTCGATGCTGCCGAAGCTTTCCTGAATCGTAAGCAAGTCCGCTAAGCCCTGGCACGGGTGCGAGCGGTCCGAGAGGCCGTTGATGATCGGCACGGACCCGAACTCGGCCATCTTCTCGACGGTCTCGTGCTTGAAGACCCGCAACACCATCATGTCCACAAACCGGCTCATAGTCCGGGCGAAATCGGCGTGCGTTTCCCGCCACCCGAGGCCCACTTCGTTGCCCGGCAAGAACAAACTCGTCCCGCCCAATTGCGCGACCGCTGCTTCAAAACTCACCCGCGTTCGCAGCGACGGCTTTTCAAAAATGAGCGCGACGACTTTCCCCGCGAAGCTCCGCCCCGGCACGCCCTGCTTTTTGGCCGCCTTCAAGCGTGCTGCTTCGCTGAGAAGGTGACGCAGATCATCCGCCGTGGGGCCAAACAAGTTCAGTAAGTGACGCATCGTGTTCATTTCGCAGGTAGGGTTTCACAAAAGCGATTTCACCACAGAGGGCACAGAGAGCCACGGAGTAAAACCAGAACAATTTTTGTTGGATTTCTCTGTGGCTCTCTGTGCCCTCTGTGGTGAATCCTGGTTTTCGATTGAACTAAACAGTGTGCGCGAGCAGGACTTCCGCGAGGATGTCGCAGCCTTCGTCGATTAGCTCGTCGGGGATGTTGATTGCCGGGAGGAGGCGGATCACGTTGCCGTGGGTGCAGTTGATGAGCAGCCCGCGACTGAGGCACTTTTGCACGATCGGGGCGCCTTCGGTGGCCAGTTGCACGCCGATCATCGCACCGAGGATGCGGATGTCGGTGATGAGCGGGCAGGTTTCTTTGAGCGCGGTGAAGCGATCGCGGAACCGCTCACCGACTTGCAGGGCACGTTCGAGTAGCCCTTCGGCTTCGATGGTTTCGATGGTGGCGAGTGCGGCACGAGTGGCCACCGGGTTGCCACCGAAGGTCGAAGCGTGGGTGCCGGGTTTGAGCTTTTCGGCCACGTGGGGCTTGGCAATCACGCCGCCCAACGCGATGCCGCCGGCCACGGCTTTGGCCAGCGTGACGACATCCGGGATCACGTCCCAGTGCTGGTGGGCGTACCACTTGCCGGTCCGCCCCATGCCGGTTTGCACTTCGTCGAACATCAACAACAGGCCGTGTTGATCGCACAGTTTGCGGAGTCCTTCCAGGAACCCCGTGGGCGGCAGGTTGATGCCGCCTTCGCCTTGGATCGGTTCGATGAGAATCGCGGCAGTTTCGGCGTCGATCAGCTTGGAGACGGCTTCGAGGTCACCATACGGTGCGTACAAAAAGCCCGGCAACATCGGCTCCACGCCGGCGTGGTACTTCGGCTGAGCCGTGGCCGAAAGCGCGCCCATCGTGCGGCCGTGGAAACTGTTCGTAAACGTGATGACCTTGTACTTGCCCTTCGGCTTGCCGTTCAACCGGGCCAGCTTAATAGCCGCCTCGTTCGCTTCCGCGCCGCTGTTGCAGAAGAAGCACACGCCGCCCCAGCCCGATTTTTCGCTCAACTCTTGCGCCAGTAGAACTTGCGGTTCGTTGTACCACGTGTTCGGGACGTGAATGAGCGTGCCGACTTGCTCCCGCACCGCTTCCACAACACGTGGCGGGCAGTGCCCAAGAATGCCGCAGCCCCAACCGGGGAAAAAGTCGAGGTACCGATTGCCTTCCGCGTCCCACACCCACGACCCCTCGCCCCGCACCAAGCAGACGGGGTACCGGGTGTAATTCCCGATCACGTACTTCTTGGCGCGAGCGATCACTTCTTCGGACGAAAGCGTTTCGACGGTGGTAGTAGACATGGCGTGCAGTTCATTCTCCCGCGTGAAGTTAACCCAAAACATTGAACCACGAATAGCACGAATCGGACGAATAAAACCAAAATCAGGATTCACCGCAGAGTCGCAGAGCGCGAAGAGAAAACCAAAACAGTTTTTTTATCTCTGCGCGCTCTGCGACTCTGCGGTGAACATTGCTTCTGCTTGATTCGTCTTATTCGTGTGATTCGTGGTGAACAATTTCAGTTCCCAGGACACGATCGGAAATAAATTCGTTGAGCAGGGCATACGGTTGGCGGCCATCCAGAATCACAGCACGTTTCGCGCCGGCGTCCAGCGCGTCGAAGCACGCTTCCACTTTCGGAATCATTCCCCCGGCAATGACACCATCCGCCAGCAGTTGTTCGCACTGGCGGCGTGTTAATCGGGCAAAAAGTGAGGCGGGATCGTTCACATCACGCAACACACCGGGCGTGTCTGTCAGGAAAAACACTGACTCCACTTGCAGCGCCCCAGCTATTGCTGAGGCCACCGTGTCCGCGTTGACGTTCAGCCAACCGCCGTCGGTGTCGATGGCCAGCGACGGGATGACGGGGATTTCCCGACCGATTTCTACGATCTCGCGGAGTGCGTCCGCGTTGACACGGGTGACCTTGCCGACCCGCCCCAAGTCCACGGGTTGCAGATCCAACCCCGGCAACATCAGCCGTTCGCCGTGAAGGGGAAATTCACTGCTGTCACTTTCGCCGTTGAAGCCGAACGCGAGTTCGTCGAGGTCTTCGAGTTGGCGGACTAATCCCGCGTTCAGTTCGTGCAACACGTCCACGACGATTTGCAACGTGGCGTCGTCCGTGTAGCGACGGCCCAAGACTTTCTTGGGCGTCAGCCCGGCCCGTTCCATCGCTCGATCAATCGGCTTACCGCCGCCGTGAACCAAAATCAAATTCATACCCAGTGTGCGAAGTGTCGCCACAGACTGTAACGTGCCGCGTGTGGTGGTCGGGTCTTCCATCGCACTACCGCCGAGTTTGACGACGACGATGTGCCCCCGCATCGAACGGGCTTGAGTGGCAGCCCGGATTAAATTTTCCGACATTGAGGAGTTTGCGATCATCCGCGCAAAGTTTCGAGGGTGCAAGAACCGAAAAACCAATAGTACGAACCCCACCCGGTATCGTCAACGGCCAGTTATCGCAAGAATGAGAATCTCCGGGATACGCCGTTGCTTTGCGGTTGGGGCAACACTATCGTGATTGTGTGTGGTGAGTTTTAACCTTTTCCCTGGAGTTCCCACTATGGTGCGGAAGTTACTGGCGCTCGTGATCGGCGTAGCAATGGTGTCCATGTTCGCCGTCGCGCAAGACAAGAAAGAAGACAAGAAGACGACACTGGAAGGCAAACTTGTTTGCACCAAGTGCGAGTTGAAAGAAACCAAAGCGTGTGGCCACGCCTTGATCGTGACCAACAAGGACAAGAAGGAAGTCAAGTACTACTTGAACGACAAGGGCGGCAAAGAACCCTACCACGCCAAAGTTTGCACCGAACCGAAAGACGTGAAGGTGACCGGCAAAGTCGTCGAGAAGAAGGAGAAGGACGAAGTCAAGAAGACGATCGACGACCCGAAAGTCGAATTCAAAGAGTAGGTCAAGTCACAGCAGCGGGTTCTCGAAGCGTCGAGAACCCGCTGCCACTATTTCCCCAGCACTTCCCCGGTTCAAAATCAATGAACACATTGGCTTCATGCTGCGTCTGAGGTGGTCCGTGGCGCGGAAGCGGAAGAGTAACCCAGGGCCGTTTCTATTGCACCTGGAGTTGCTCCGCGACCGGATTCCGGACGCCAGCCGCTTCCCCTATACCCTTCCGGCCATTCGCGGTCTGACGAAACTGCCGTTTCACCCCAAAGTCACGTTTCTGGTCGGCGAAAATGGTTCCGGAAAATCAACGCTCTTGGAAGCCATCGCCGTCGCCAGTGGTCTGAACCCCGAGGGCGGGAGCCGAAACTTCAACTTTACGACTCGGGCTTCGCACTCCTCACTCGACGAGTGCGTTCGATTGGCGAAAGCACCGGGTCTACCCAAGGATAGCTTCTTCCTGCGCGCCGAAAGCTTTTACAACGTCGCCTCCGAAATCGAGCGGTTGGACAAAGAACCGATACCGAGCAGTTCCAATCTCATTGATGCCTACGGTGGCAAATCGCTCCACGAGCAGTCACATGGCGAGTCGTTCTTCGCACTGTTCCAAAACCGATTTGGAGACAACGGTCTCTACCTGATGGATGAACCGGAAGCCGCCCTCTCGCCGCAACGACAACTCGAGTTCCTGGCACTGCTTCACGGCTACGTGCAACGCGGCGGGCAGTTCATCATCGCCACCCACTCGCCGATCATCATGGCCTACCCGAATGCGTGCATCTACCAACTCAACGCCGACGGCATCCGACAGGTCGCCTACACGGACACCGAACACTACCTCGTCACCCGCGGATTCCTCAGCAACCCGCAACGCTCCCTCGCCGTGCTACTCGGCGATGAGCAAGAACCCTCGACATGAAGTGACTATTCCCCCGCGATGCGTTGCGAGTTGGCGCGGTTCTCTTCGTCGGCTACATTCGTCAGTTGATCGAATTGCAATTCTGTGATACGCTATGCCACAAAGACTGATGGCCAATTACGAGGCAACCACAATGGAACGCAATACGTTCGATAGCACCGTCCGTACTTTCAAGCGGCGGATTCCATATCGGCCGTTCACTATCGTCACTGTCAGCGGCGATCGGTATGAGATCGACCATCCTGAGGCGATTGTCGTGCGGGATGGCGTGGCGTTGTTTGCGGGTCCGGGCGGGATCCCGACGATATTTGACCACGAGGGTGTGAGCCAAATCGTCGGGGACTTGGCTGGGAATATCACTGAATGAATTGACCCCGTCCTCATTCCCCAGCGATGCGTTTCAGGTCGGCGCGTTTGCCTTCGTAGGTTTCGTTGTAACCAAGAATGTGTTCGTCCGGGGTTTCGCCGGTGGCGTGGCAGGCTTGGGTGTAGATCGCGGGCCACCAGTTTTCGTGTTGGGTTAAGCCGTTCTCTTTCACCGTCGTCCAGTTGCTCAAAATCTTCGACCACGCGGCGTCGCCGAACGCGAGCGCCTTCTGCAGGCTGCCGAATTCCGGGACGTACCACAACCGACCAATTTGGCTGTGCAACACCTCGTCCGCCCAGTCGAAATCTTGGATCGTCGCGGCCAACGGCAACCCGCTGTCACGGGCGACTTCGTACTCGTACCGCTTGCCGGTCTTCGGCATCAACCCTTGCTCGATGAAGTACAGCACGCCGTGCCGTTCGAGCGGGGTGCATTCCGTGTTCAGACGGTAGGACCAGTTCCAGGTGATACGCGCCTTCGTCCAATCGACGCCCAGCGCCACGAAGCCGACTTCGCCCATCATGGCGTGGCGGGCTTCGTCCCAGAGTTGCCGGGACATGTCGCGGTAGTAGCCCCACGGCTTGCCCGGCGTCTGCGTAATGATGCTCGCCATCATCTCCGGCACGTCAATCTCCCTCATCCGCTTGTACAGCATCATCAACACCTTGGCCCGCGCCGGGAACTCGTCGCAGTACAAAAACGCCTCCGGGTTCACGCCCTGGTTCCACAGGTCTTGAAACCGCTCGTCCCGCTTCGGAACCGGGTCGTAGGTGAACGGCGTGGCGGAGTAGCGGCGCTCGATGGTCTCATTCCGCAACTTTCCGGTTCCATCGAGACGCCCCGCAATTTGAGGCAATCGTCCAAAGTCGTACAGCTCTTCTGGTGGCAAAAGTTCCGCAGCTGCGTCGCAATAATCGACGATGTCGCCCAGTTCCAAACTGGCGAAGCGGAGTAATCGACGACTAGGCGCATCGGTCAGTGGGTGTGTCTCGGCGAGATAGCTCTCAACTGCCGAATTCAATGAGCGAAATGCAATCCGTAATCCGTACAGCAGGATACCCGTCGTCGGCGCGTTCCGAATCTCGTCGAAGAACACTTCAAGTGCGGGGTGCGGCGATTCGTCCAGGCCCAGCGGCGGTTCGCGCATCTCGCCGACCCGTTGGCGGATCGCGGCGACGTGTTCGGCGCACAGGTACGCATGGTGGGCGAACCCCGTTTTGAGTTCGTAGATCGGCTCCGCGGTCAGGCGCGCGGTCAGGATTTCGTGCAGCCGCTTGAAGGCGTAGTGGAACCGCTTCAACCGCCGCACGCACTCCTCAATCGACAGCCCCGGCTTCGCGGCTTCTTCCACCGTGCAAAGCCCCGCCAGTTGCGGTAGGTTCTTGTAGGACTGGTAGTTTTGTAGCGGCGTCGGCACAGCCATCGGGACCACTCCGGGAGAGCAAATCAATACCCGAGATTATAGTGCATGGCGTCGGATGGGTTCACCGGCTGTCATGCTCTTGGTAGACTAATTTTCTCTCCGTTATCCGCTGCCCGTTCACGCGGGGCGTCTTCAGGAACAAATCATGCTGCGTTTTGTAATGGTGATGTCATTCGGGCTGGTGGCCTCATTCGGGGTGGTGGCGGATTGGCCGGAGTTTCGCGGGCCGGAGGGTAAGGGCGTGTACACGGGCAAACCGTTGCCGCTGACCTGGGGGCCGGACACGAACGTCACGTGGAAAACAGCGATTCCCGGCCTGGGGTGGTCGTCGCCGATTGCGGTGAAGGGGAAGTTGTTCTTCACGACTGCTGTGGAGGTGATGAACAACGGGCAGAAGGATTACAGTCTTCGCGCGCTGTGCGTGGATGCGGAATCGGGTTCGCTGAATTGGGACCACGAAATCTTTGTCGAGAACGCCACGGCGGTCCCCCAACCGCACAAGAAGAATAGCCACGCCAGCCCGACGCCGGTTTCGGACGGCACCCACGTTTGGGTCCACTTCGGCCACATGGGCACGGCGTGTTTGGACCTGTCCGGCAAGGTCATTTGGAAGACGCAAGACCTGAGTTACAGCCCCGTGCATGGCAACGGCGGGTCGCCAATTCTGGTCGATGATTTAGTGGTGTTTTGCTGCGACGGTAAAGACGAACCGTTCGTCGTAGCGCTCGACCAGAAGACCGGCGATGTGCGCTGGAAGACCCCCCGCAAGAGCGGAGCGTTGCTCGCGTTCTCGTTCGCAACCTGTCAACTGATTGAACACAACGGAAAGCGCGTGATCGTGAGTCCGGCGAGCAACTTCTGCATGGGCTACGACCCGAAAGACGGCCACGAACTGTGGCGGGTGAAGTACCCGAAGGCGGGGTGGTCGCTGATCTCGCGGCCCGTTTACGCCCACGGCCTCGTGTACGTCTGCACCGGCTACCCCAGCCAGCACCTCATCGCGTTTAAGCCCGAAGGCACCGGCGACATCACCGCGAACATCGTCTGGCAAACCGCGCGCAATGTGGCCAACACCTCCACGCCACTTATCATCGGTGACGAGTTTTACATGCTCGCCGATGCGGGTTTCTTCACCTGTTACGACGCCAAGACTGGCAAGGTGCATTGGTCCGAACGCCTCGCCGGGAAAGCCTACTCGGCCTCCCCGATTGTGTCCGACGGCAAGATTTACGTGACCAGCGAAGACGGCGTCGGACAGGTCATCGCCGCCGGCAAGGAGTTCAAAGAGGTGAGCAAGAGCGAGATGAAGGAGAAAACCTTCGCCACCTTCACCCCCGTCGATGGCGGCCTGTTCGTGCGAACCGAAAGCCAGATTTTCCGGTTCGACGAGAAGAAATAGCCACCGGGTGGCTATTTCGGCGTAGGCGTCACAAAAGTGGGTGGAAGATTTGTTCACGACACTGGCGATCGTTGTGCCTTCAGGCTGAAAGCCTGGGAGAACTTAGCCCAGGGCAAGGAGGCGTGGCGACGCCGCCCTGCGTAGTACACGTAAAAAATCTCAGCCTGAAGGGCTGACAGCGATCGTTCCCGACTCTCGGCTCGCAGCCTTTCAGGCTGCTACGTGGTTGGCGTCATGAACCCAGGGCGTCGCCGAAACGGCTCGCCCTGGGCTATGTTCTCCCAGGCTTTCAGCCTGAAAGCCGGCAACCTGTGTGCAAATTTCTACTAACAAATGTGACGCTCATTCGCTACTTTCCAGCCGCTTTGGGCAGGAGGTCTCTGAGTCCGTTCAAACCCTCTTTCGCATCGAAGGGCAGTGCTACGGAAACCCACGTGCCTTCAAGCCCAATCGTCGGCGACTTCGCCGCCAGCGCATTGGTAAGTTGGTCTTGCAGCTTGGTGGCGGAGGCGGTGTCCGGGGTGCGAACGCCGGCCCGGAGTTGTAACTCCGGTTCCAGTGACAACCCGATGGCAGCGGCCCGTAGCGTGGCGAGACGGGCGGGCAAATCTGGTTGTTTCAACGCTTGGGCGGCGAGGGTGACGGTCGGCTTCTTGCCCCATTCCTCCGAGTCAGTTGCCGCCCACGCGAAGCTGGCCGGACTCAGTTTGGTCAGCGATTCCCGTAGACCCGTTGTTAGTTGGTCCGGAGCCGTGAGGTTGCCACTGATGGCATCCAGGTCTTTCGCGTCCGTCGCAAACAGGTACGGTCCCGCGTCCAGAATCGCCAGTTCCATCGGGAGGTTGGCCACGGTCACTTTGTAGCGTGTCGCACCCGCCACGCCCTTCAACGGCTGCGCCTTCAGTTGCTTCAAAAATGCCGGTTGATCCGCGAGCTTTTTGCGAAGTGTCAGGACGATGACAGCCCGTGGGAACAGGCTATCGTTGACCAACGTCAGGCCGCCCACCAGTGACTGAATCTGCCCCAACTCCACGCCGAGTTGGTCGAGTGTGGTGAACACCGCTGCTGGCACGCCGGCTTGAATCAGCAACTCTTTCGGGTCGGTTTTCGTTCGCTCGGCGTAGGTCAACAACGCCCCCGGTTGCACGGCGAACACAATGTTGGTGTCCTTCGGCAAGTACGCCAACCCGCGAACCGCCAGCGGCGGCATTGTGGTGGCCAGTTTGGCCGGCGTGAGTTCGGAGGTGTCCTGTTCCCCCCGGTTCGCATCGCCGCGAAAAATCGCGTACATCCCGAGACCGACAACGAGCGCCCCCAGCACAAATCCGAACAGTAACAGGCCGATCAACGAACGCTCCGGGGCGTTTGGTTCGTCCGAATCCGTCGGCTCATCCGGCGGGTGGGAACCGTTGCGGGACGCAACCGGAATGTGCGGCCCACTCTCTTGCATTTCCGTGGCATGGGCCGCGAACGTCTCCCCACAGCGCGGACACACCACCCGATGGGTCGCGGGGAGATCGACGAGACTCACAGCGGTTTCGCAATAGGGGCACGACAGGCGAACAGTCATCGCAATACCTTCCGGAGTTCTTCGCGCATCACTTCTGTGGCATCAGCTAATCTTAGTCACCAGCGTCTGGATTTTCGCCAACAGGCGGTCCAAATCGAGTGGCTTGGTTTCGTACTCATCGGCCCCCGCAGCGGCAGCCCGGTCGCGGTCTTCTTGCATCGCGTGGTTCGTGAGGGCAATCACGGGGATGGCCTTCGTCGCTGGGTCCGCCTTCAATCGCCGCGTCGCTTCAAAGCCATCCACGACCGGCATCTTGATGTCCATCAACACCACGTCCGGTTGCTCGGCAATCGCCTTCGCAATCCCGTCCTCCGCCGAGATCGCGCTCAGCACCACAAACCCCCGCCGCACCAACCGCCTCGTCAGCAGTTCGATGTTATCCGGCTCGTCGTCAATAATGAGTACCGTGGTCATGACGATTCCCCGTCGGTCGAAAGTTGAACTGTATCAGAGCCGTCGCCAGAAACAAAGTCACGCCCTGATTGGTGGCAGCCGGAGGGTTACAGAAACTGGGGGTGTCGCTGCAGAAACTGGGGGTGTCGCTGCGCTCAACCCCCAGCTAATCGCTGGCATCCCTTCAGGATGCCTCAGGTTGATTTTATCCCGAAGGGATTGAAGCGATTAGCCTGGGGTCGCGTTTCGCGCACCCCAGGAACCCAGCACCCATTCTCGACGACCCCGGTAGGGGTCGCAGCTTACTCGCTATCATCGGGATTCACGTGGATGGGGACGGCGAAGTGGCGACCGTCGAGCAGTTCAAAGCGAAAAACGCCGGGTACGTGAAAGACGCCTGGAAAGGCAAGGAACTGCCGTTCCCGAATGCGTTGGTGTCCGGCGCACGAGTCGGCGAGGGCGAAGACCGTGGGCGTTGCGGGGTGCCGAAACAGTACGGCGTGCTGTCCTACCCGACGACAATCCTGATCGACCCCGAGGGAAAAGTCGTTGGCGCGTTCCACGCCCGCGACATCAAGTCCGCCACCGCCATGATCGAGAAGTTGCTTGCGAGTAAAAAGTAACCACTTGGAACCTAACCCGGTTTCACCCCTTCGCCGTCGTCTTCGCTATCGTTCGCACTAGTTCGGCGAGGTGGTCGAATTGGGCGAGGTTGCCTTTTTCGATGATCCGGGCGACGCGGCCGTTGAGGCGGTCGAAGTCGCTGGCGTTGAGGTCTTTGGCGGTCAGGACGACGACCGGGACGCGGGCACCGGGGAAGCGGTGGGGTAGCTCCGTGAGGAAGCTGAAGCCGTCGAGGACCGGCATCATCAAGTCGAGCAGTATCAGGGCGGGGAACTCCGTGGCCATCTCGCGCAAGCCCGCTTCGCCGTCCGGGGCTTCGGTCACCCGCCAGCCTTCTCGTTCCAGATAGCGGCGGACCATTTCGCGGCACTCGGGGTCGTCGTCGATGACCAAGACGGGTGACGCGCGGTCTAGCGATTGGTACCGCCGGAGGATTACGGCGAGGCGTTGCCAGTCGATCGGTTTGGTCAGGTAGTCGGCTGCACCCAGCGCGTAGCCACGGCCGCGATCGTCCACGATCGTCAGCATCACGACGGGAATGTCACACGTCAGCGGGTCGGCTTTCAAATCGGTGAGCACGGACCAGCCATCGACCTCCGGCATCATCACGTCCAGGGTGATCGCACTGGGTCGGGTTTCGCGGGCGATACGCAACCCCTCCGCACCAGTCAGAGCGCTCACAACCCGGAAGCCTTCTTTACTCAGGAACCGCAGCATCAATTCATGCACCATCGGGTCGTCGTCAATCACCAAGATGGTGCCGGCGTTGACGGGCGTGAGGGTTTGCGAATCGGACTTGCTAACAATCGGCGTGAGTTCGGTCGGCGTCGCGCGGGCGATGTTCTTGGCCACGTTGGGTTCCACCACTGCGGGGAGCCGGACGACGAAATGCGAACCCTGGTCCGGGACGCTCGAAACGTGGATCGGGTCGCCGCCCATGACATCGTTAAAGCTTTGCGTAATCGCCAACCCCAGACCCGTCCCGCCTTGTTCGCGGGTGGTCGAAGGGTCGGCTTGGTAGAAGCGTTGGAACAGCCGACTCACTTGGTCCGCCGTCATCCCCTTGCCGGTGTCCGCCACGGCGAATTCGATCATCTCGTGGCTATTTTTTTGAACGCGGCGGACCTGCAACGTGACGGTGCCGTTGGTCGTGAACTTGAACGCATTGCTCAGCAAGTTAATCAAAATCTGCCGCACCCGGCGTTCGTCGGCGATCATCACGCCAAGAGCATTTGGCACGTCCACCACGAACTGGTTGGCGTGCTTGTCCGCTAGCGGCGCGACCAGAGTTTGCACGTCCCGGACCATCAGCGTGAGGTCGAACGTGGCGACCGTTAATTCCATTCGCCCCGCCGAGATTTTCGCCAGATCGAGGATGTCGTTGATGAGGTCGAGCAGGTGCTTCGCGGCGGTCAGGATCTTGTTGAGGTCGGGGATCAGGTCGGCGTTGTTGGCATCGACGGCTTCTTCTTTCAACGCCTCCGTGAAGCCGATAATAATGTGCAACGGCTGCCGTAACTCGTGGCTCATGTTTGCCACGAACGTGTCCTTGGCGCGACCAGCGGCTTCGGCTTGCCGCAGTGCCACTTCGAGTTTCGTGTTCGTCTCGGCTAGCTCGGCGGTGCGGAGTTTCACGCGCGATTCGAGTTGCTCGTTCATGCCGAACAACCGTCGCGCCATGCCCTGCAACGCACCCGCCAGTTGCGTGACTTCGACACACCCGCCGCCGGTGATCGTCGGGGAGACACTCGGGTCCGAAAGCGTGTCGGCGGTCTTGGCCAACTGCCGCAAGCTACTCGTGATGAGCCAAATTAAGAACACCGTCAACGCTGCCGCAATCGCCACCGTAGGGACGACCCAACGCCAGACGATGCGCCAGAACTTGGAGTCGATGTCCTCGTGCAATTCTTCCAAGGACGCCGCCACGAGCAAGCGTGGCGGTTCGTCCTCGTCGTTGGCATCCATGCGCAGGTAGGTGAGTTGCCCCTGAAACGTTTTGCACAACAGCGGGTCGATCCAATCAATCGCGCCAGCCTTCCACCACTGTTCCAGGTGCAAGCAGATCGCCAGGAGTCGTTGCAAATCCGGGTGGGAGATTTCCACGTAGCTCGCGGCCTCCGTCAATTCGCCGTAACGCAACATCGGATCGCGTTCGACTTCGGCAGCCAACCACTGGTTAATCGTGCCGAGTTCGATGCGGGCATTCTGCCCCAACTTCGCACTTAGTGGGGTGCCGAAGTAGCCTTTGCGGTAGTAGCTAGTCAGCGCGGCATCGGGCACCCCAGCGAGTCGGGAACCGCCGTCTTTGAGCATCTGGGCGTAGCGCTGTTGCTGGCCCGGATTGCTCTCGTTCGGCGACACCCAGGAGGTGCTGACAGGGAAGTCCCACCCCATCACGTCGGAGAGTTTGACTTGCTTCGCAGCAAATTCCGCAGTCGGATGAACCAGCACCGTGCCATCGGGTTGGGTAACGATGTACTGGTGGCGTGGGGACGTGCCGCGCCGGTTCTCGATGTACCGGGTGAAGTCCACCACCACCGCGAACAGATGCGTTGGCCGCCCCTCCAGCCGGCGGACCGGCCAACCGATCACGACGATGCAGCGTGGTGATGGGGTCTCCCCGTTCGGTTGCCAATGCAGTGCTGAAATGTGCGACGGCGAATCCCGCCGCGACCGCTCACACACCTCCGCAACGGCGCGATCAATCGCCGAACCCTTCGGAATCACCCCGCCCAGTTGCGCTTCGTTGGCATCCATGCGAAGTGTCGTCGTATACCCTGCGGGTTCCATCGAAACGAGTTGTGATTCGATCAAGGCGTTGCCGAAGTATCGGCGCCGGACCTTGGCCATGTCGGCGGCGATTTCACCGGGCTTGGCAATTTCACTCGGCCAGCGCTTGATGAAGTCTTGGACGGACTTTTCGACGTTGCCCGGCTTGTCGTTAAGCTGTCGGGCCGTTCGTGCGACATCCCTTAATAGGTAGTCGAACTCTTCGCGGATTTCGTTGACACGCAGGTTGCTTTCATCGCTGAGGTCGATGATTTCATGCTGCGTCAGGATCTCCTGGCCGTCCTTCAAGAACCGCATCGTCGTCGAAATGATCGGCACGGTAACGACAAAGAGGCCGAGCAACACGAACTGTTGCCACAACCGCAATCGCCCCAGCGCCCGTAAGACAGGATCAAACACACGCATGGCAACCACCCACCAAAAGTGTGAGGAACGCCGTGTCAAGCATGAACTAGAAACGAACGCTAAAACGCCCGGTACACTCGTGGTGCCGGCAACCGTTCGACCCCCGGTGTGGTGTCGTCCTGTTCGCGTGGCATCGGGGCGATTTCGTTGGCGACGGCTTCCAGGAATGTCGCTTGTACGATACCCGCATTGACCGGCTTGGCAAACGGCGGTTCGTCGAACGAAATGAACGGCAAGTCCTTCGGCGACGGTTGTTCCAGTGCCGTCGCCACGTCAAACACGTCCGTGACCGGCGGCATCGCACAGCCAGTTTCGCCACTACACAGTGTGATCGTGACCTGTTCAACTTGTGCCTCATCCCCACCCTGAAGCGCATCCTGACAGGAAATGCACGCCCCACCCAGACGGGCCGATTCGTAGCGGGAATCGACAAAGTAGACACAATAGCCGCCGCTCGCCACCAACGCCGTCACGACGACACCGAAAACGCAAGTCCGCATAGCCCGCCCTCCCTGGCGAAAAAAACACCCCACCCGCCGCAAACGATACCCCCCTGCCACCAACCGCGCCAAGGGGAAGTTGGGGTCAGGATGGAGCAGCGGGCCTGTGAACACATTTTCAGCGGCAAGGGGCGATCGGAAATTAAACTGAAAATTCTTCTTGCACCGCTCCGCCAACACGATTAGAGTGCCTTCGTTCTTTCTTGCTTTCGCTTAATCAGGAACCCGTTGTGGGCACTGTGATCGAAAGTAGAACCTTTTACTCTGAGGTGTGCTATGAGCCGGTTACAAACGAAGTTGCTGATGATGACGATGTTGTGCGTGATGTGTGGGGTACTCGGCGTGGTGTCTGGTGGACCGCTGTCGTTTGGGCCATGCGACACTGGTCCATCAAACACTTGTGCTTATGGCTGTCAACCTACGTATGTCGAAGGGGAGGTTCTTTATTACAGTTTATCAACTGAAGCTACTGAGGTTCCGTATTGCAAAGGTCTGTATTCCCCAATTGCATGTGATCCAAGAAAATCCAATCAGATTTGCAAGACAGAGAAGTACACTGACGCAGCTTGCACTCAGGGCAAACAGATTGACGGGACGCAAATGCCAAAATGTAATTGACACGAACTGACTGATGGCAAAAGCTGAATACGTAATCGCTACCTTTACGATCAGCTATGTATCTCAACAGTCAGTTTCGACATCAATTAACCCGAGTTTTCGGTAATGGTCCAGAAAACGGGATAACCGCAGACAGAACGACTTCAGAGTTATTCAGAACAAGGGCTTCCGTCGGACGACATTTGAGTTCTATTGTTCGTTGGGCCACTACCGAAAATCCTCGGAGTAAAGCACAGAAAGTTACCACACAGTTTACCAAACTCCCGACGCTTTAATGACTACAACCTAATGATATTTGATTTATTACTCTCTTAGGTGAGATATGTGCGTAAAGTTCTTAGTAGCAATACTTATTCTGTTGACAACTCATACTGCTATCCACAGCCAAACTGTTGCCGATATTTGTCGCGATGGCTACATTCAGACTAGATTGGGCATCAGCAGCCTGAGTTGCGATTCTACTTCAGAAAACTACCAGGAAAATAGCGTAAATCCATACGGGATCGTTGAACCGGCTCAAGTTTTTTTAAGCAAGTACACTTGGAAAGAGTGCAATGGTATGATTAGCTGTACCGAAAATACCATTCTGAACGGCCAAACCGCAAAGCAAGAGTTCTTATTCAGGGACGGTATGTTTAAACGTATTGACAGAAATGACCAGTCCAAAAATCAGTACGGTCAGTTTTTTGACCATACAGGACAGTACCATAGTTTCAGTATTTGGCGTGATGGCTTTCTTGAGTCGAATCATGAAGCAGTTGAACGGTTGAAGACGAAACCTCTCAAGTATGAAGGTATCGAGCTAATCTCTGGCGATCCCTGTCACAAGATTTCGATGGACCAAGGTAATGCGACTGAATATTTTTGGTTTGATCCCAAGAAGAATTATTTAATACGTCGCACTCAGTACCATCCTAATTACAACAAGAAGATTTATTTTGAGCGAGAGGTTGAAAAGTTTATAGAGCCAAAACCGGGTGTCTGGTTTCCTTCGCAAACAATCAGCCGACAGTCTAGGTCTGGAAAGATGGTTATTTTTGGTCGGACGACTTTCCGAAATGTTGTGGTCAATGGTCCGATTCCCGACTCGACATTTCAGCTCAAATTCCCTGTTGGGACCAAAGTCACCGATAACCGCGCCGGGACGTATTACGTTGTCGGAGAAAACGAAGAGCCAGTCGGCCCCGTTATTCCCAAAGCTGTTCCACGCAACTTATCTCCTGCTGAAGTGCAAATGCCAACGGGCGTCTCATTGCCGGGGCAGTCGGAGGGCACACCGACCTGGGTGTGGGCTGTAGTCGGGGCATCTGTGCTAGCAACTAGTGCGATTGGATATGGACTGTGGTGGCGACGACGGGCGGGGTAACGGTATTCGACATACACCACAGGAGGCGACTTCATGTTTACCAAGTTCTGGCCCATTCTCATCCCGGTGTTCGTTGGACTGGCCGCATACGGGTACACGCGATGGGATGCCGGGGGTGCGCCGAACGCGGTTGTCGAAGCCGCCACGGACTTGGGAACGCATGACAACAACAAACTCGTCACTACCAAGGTCCGCATTCACAACGCGGGCCGTAGCGATCTGATCCTTTCTCAATTCAGCGTCAGTTGTGCTTCGTGTCTAACATTCTTGGTACCCGGTGCGGTGGATAATTCGGTAACACTTCCCTCGGGTGAAGCGATCACCGTTGACACCCGCATCATGGTCCACGGCGTTCCGGAAAAGCCGTTTGCGGTCGGCCTCTACTGCAAGTCCAACGACCCGCGCCAGCCAGAACTTCACGTCTCATTCACTGCCCGTGTCCGTGGTCGGCTGATCGCGGTTCCCCCGAGTCTTGATGTCGGGGCACTCAAACCCGGAGAAGTGGTCACTCGCCAGATCGAAATTCGGGACATCGGACTCGATGAACCGTTTCAACTCGGTCGCATGGAAACACTGGCTCACGTCCGGGTCTACCCAACGAGTCGCACGCCGAGTGATGGAACTGGTGGTGGCGAGTTTGGTAAGCACGTCATCACCTTGGCAGTTGAAGTGACTGGCCCTATTGCAGGCCCAACTGAAGTCGGCTTGGTTCGCGGTGATCTTTTGATCTATCAGCACGAACGTGGCGATGCGGCAATCACCATTCCCATACGGGGTGAAGTTCCCGCGCGGTTCACGGTCACGCCACCAGCGATCGTTTTACCAAGGGCTTCGAGTGTTGGTGCGGATTACACCGCAGAATGTACAGTGACTTCTGCAACAAGTGGACAGGCCACGATCTCGCTCGTGAAAGTCCCTCCCGAGTTGGCTGTGACGCCGATCGGCCAACCAGATGATGGGCGATACCGAATCGAGTGGCGCGCCGACCAGCGCCCGCCAGTTGGGGAACTCCGATCTGTCATGCTCCGGTTTCGTGTTGGTATGGACGAGTTTGACGTACCAGTTCGTTGCCTGATCCCTGGTGGGCCATGACTCCAATTCGCCGGGCTTTCACACTCATCGAATTGCTGGTTGTCATCGCCATCATTGCGGTGCTGGTTGGGCTGTTACTGGGTGCGGTGCAAAAAGTCCGGTCGGCAGCAGCCCGCTCGAAGTGTTCCAACAACATGCGGCAACTCGCGTTGGGCCTTCACAGTTACCACGATGCGCGCGGGGTGATGCCGCCAGGAAATAGCGACTATTTCAAGCCAGCCAACCCCTATCCACACGCCGGGTGGACTGCGCACATCCTTCCCTACTTGGAACAAGAAGCCATCTGGCGGCTGATTCAAACTGCGTACAAACAAGACCGCTACTTTAATACGGCACCCCATGCCACGTATCGGGCAACGCCATTGGCCATCTTTGGTTGCCCCGCCGATCCGCGCACACCGGGACCAACGACGAAGTACACCCAGGAAGGGGCGCCGTTTGCCATGACGGCTTACCTGGGCGTGATGGGGCAGACCCTTCTATCAGCAGACGGCGTGCTGTATTCCGACTCGAAAACGAAACTCGCAGACATTACCGATGGAACCAGTTCCACACTTCTCGTTGGTGAACGACCACCGGACATCAGCGAAACGATGGGTTGGTGTTATGCCGGCGCCGGACAACTCGGAACAGGTTCGCTGGACATGATTATGGGTGTGCGCGAAGTCAACCAATGGCCCGACGCGCGGTTTTGTTTCCGGGGGCCGTACAACTTCGGACCAGGGCGGGTGGACAACATTTGTGATGCGTTCCACTTCTGGTCGCTGCACTCGGGCGGTGCCAACTTTCTCTTTTGCGATGGGTCGGTGCGGTTCATGGTGTACTCCTCGGCGTCAATCATGCCGGCCCTCGCCAGCCGTACGGGTGGTGAGGTGATTGCGTTCGACTGATTGCTCTACTGCCGACACGAATGCCGCATTACTTTCTTCACATCCGTGTGGCTCTGGCGTCTGCTGTCGTTGAAGGTTACCATCACTCCACGCGATTCTTTGAACCGAACTGAATAGCGGGTTGTCTCCCAGGAGCGAGTTATGAACCGTCGCCAGATACTTGGTGCCACGTTGGCGTTGGCGGGTACGCACTTGGTGCTGCCGCAAGGGTTGCGGGCCGTCGAGCCGAAGCGGAAACGGCTTGCGGCGGTGAACTCGATCTACTTCAAGCTGTCCCACGCTTACCACATCGAGGGGCGGTTCATCAACGGGTACAACTTGAAGGGGGAGGTGCATCGCCCGGCATTCGACGTGGTGCGGATGTTCAATCACCAGACGTTTGCCGACGGAAAGTATCAAGACCTTAGCAAGTCGGTGGCCGCGAAGACGGGCATGAAACTGACGCCCACCATCGCGGACGCACTCGGCGGCAAGGCGAACCTGGACGTTGATGGGGTGTTGCTCATCGTCGAACATGGCGACTACCCGCGCAACGACCGGGGGCAGATTCTTTATCCGCGCTACGAGTTCTTCCAGCAGATCGTCGAGGTGTTCAAAGCGAGTGGACGCAGCGTTCCGGTGTTTGTGGACAAGCACCTGTCGTATGACCACGTCAAAGTGCGGGCGATGTACGACACTGCTAAAACGATGGGCTTCCCGCTGATGGCCGGTTCGTCCCTGCCGGTGACGTGGCGGCGACCAGAATGGGAGTTGCCCCACGGCGCCAAGGTGGAGGAAGCGGTGGTGTGCTTCTACGCCGACTTGGAAATTTACGGGCTGCACGCGCTCGAAGTCTTGCAGTGTCTGCTCGAACGCCGCAGCGGTGGCGAGACGGGCGTGAAGTGCATCCGGACGCTGCGTGGCAACGCGGTTTGGGAGGCGTGGGACCGTGGCGATTGGAGCAAGGAATTAGCGGAGACCGCGTTGCGGCGCAGTGCGACCCGTGACTACGGTAAGCCGCGAGACCACGTCGCGGACCCGGTGGCAATATTGGTCGAATACCTGGACGGCACACGCGGGACGCTGTTGCATTTGCCGGGCTACGTCGCGGATTTGACTGCCGCCGTGCGACTGAAGGGCGACCCGAAACCGCAGAGCACGTTGTTCCTACTCCCTGCGCCGCCGGGTGCGCGATTCTTCGACCCGCTCACGTACTGGATCGAACAATTCCTGGAAACCGGCCAAACCCCGTACCCCGTTGAACGAACCTTGTTGACGAGTACCATGCTCGACTTCGCCATGCGCTCCGCCGCCGAGGGCAACAAGCTGATGACGGACCCCGCGTTGAAGGTGGCCTATCAAACGCCGAATCGCTCGTGGTTCTTCAAAGGAAGCATGAGCGATGATTGAGCGTGAGACTGCCGTTAGGGAGGCAGATGGACGCCGTTTAACCGACTTCCGGACGCCGCCGGAGGGTTGGGCCGCACGCCCATTGTGACGTTGGCTTGAACCCGCACGTCCCGGTTGGGATAGACCCAACACTCCCCGGTCTCGTTCAGAAAGCAGACGAAAAGGACGTAGTGTTCTTGGCTATAATCAATCACGAGGTGGGCGTATCCGGCCCCTTTTGGCGTGTCAACCGGCAACGGCGGGTTCAACTGCAGCATCACGTGAAGTTCCTCCGATTCCAACCTGCCAACTCTAACTAATTGGTAGCACGCCGCGTGCCGCCGAATCCAGTGGCGATTGACACGCAGCAAGCGACTGCTCACTCCGCCTTGGCCATGTCGCTGGTGGACGGGCCGTGCAGGCACATGCCGGTGGCGCTGAACCGCGACCCGTGGCACGGACAGTCCCACGTCGTCTCGCCGGGGTTCCACCGGACGATGCACCCCATGTGCGGGCACACCGCCGACAGCGTGGTAACCTTCCCCTGGTCGTCGTTGTACACCGCCAATTTCGTTAGCCCGCTCCGGACCACCGCGCCGTGACCCCTTGGAATCGCGTCGGCACTTTTTACGTCGCCGCCCGTCAGCCAGTCGGTGAACTGGGCGGCCACGTTCAGGTTCTCCCCCACCAACGTCCGCAACGCCCCCGGCATCATCCGGGATGGTGAGTAAACTGCGGCTAGCTCGTTCGGCTTCCCCTGCACCAAATCGGCCACCAGCCGGGCGCCCAGCGTGCTGTGGGTCATCCCCATCCCCGAGTCCCCGGTGATGATGAAGACATTCGGCCCGTTCCACGGCGCCAGCCCGATCAGCCCAAGTCCGTCAGGGGTTTCAAAAACCTCCCCGGACCAGTGGTGCCGGACCGCGCCCATGTTCGGGAACCGCGCGTTCGCCCACGCCTTCAGGCGGTCCCACCGTTGCGGCTGATCGTCCGCCTGCCCGGTCTTGTGATCTTCCCCGCCGACGATGAGGTAGTCGAAGTTTTCCGCGTCCCCACCCGGTTGAAAACGGACGTAGTGATACGGGTCTTCCGTGTCCCAGACCAACCCAAGTTCGACAGACCCCTTCGAGATCTCGGCGGCGAACACGTAGGTCAGGTAGGCGGCCACCTTGGCGTGCAGGATCGTCCCGCCCTCGAACGGGTTGTTCGTGGCAATAACCACGGCGGCGGCGGTAACCGTGTGCCCGTGCGTAGTGGTCACCGTACCCGGCGCGCCGCCCCGGACCTTTTCGACCACGGTTTTGGTGTAGATCACGCCGCCGTGCGTGCGGATGGAATCGGCCAGATGTGCCAAGTATTTGATCGGGTGGAACTGGCCGTGGTCCGGGAACCGCAGGCAGTCCGCCGACTGCCCGCCGGGGAAGGCAAACTTCGTCCGCTCGAACGGCAACCCCAGTCGAAGCAAGGTCTTCTCTTCGTCGTTCAACACGTCCGGGCCGTCCTTGCCGGGAACGAAATGGCCATCGACCCGCTTGTAATCGCACGCAATGTTTTCCGTCCGGACGATCTCGCCGATCAGATCGATGGCGGACCGATGACTGGCGGCAGCGACCTTGGCCACGTCGTCGCCACGGACGGACGCGAGGTGCGAGAACGTGTCGTCGAGGTACCACGCAAGGTGTGCGGTCGTGTACTCGGTTTCGCCGGATGCAATCGCCGGCTTGGCGTCCAGGACGACGACCCGTTCCCCCTCGCGGGCCAGCAGATACGCGGTAGTCAACCCGGCAATTCCAGCGCCGACCACGCACACGTCGCAAGACACGTCGCCTGCAAGCGGGGTGGGCAACGGGGCCGGTTCGGTGGGCGCCCACACCGAGGTGGTATCCGAATTCATCACGCGACCCTCGGGGTGAGACGAACAGAACGGAAGTGAAAAAGCTTGCAAGTGACGTGCCAAACTGGCGAACGGCCAAGTCCGGTCGAGCTAGCGGAGGTGCGAACAGCGGATGCTTTTAGGTGACGATTATATCACGGAGTTATGTTTAGCTTCATCCAGTCGCCGATTATGGTGTGGATCTCGTCCCGTTTGGCGAAGTATAAAAAGTGGTCCGCGTCGCCGTCGGTGTGGTACGTCACGTCGGCACCGTTCTGCATGAGGATCGCCACGGCTGCATCCACGGACTGTGGCTTGATGTTGTGGTCACGTCCACCTTGCACGACGAGGATTGGTCGGCCCGTGTAGCCTTCAATAAACTCGGGCGAGTTTAGCACCGCCGGTTCCATCGTCGGACTCAGAAATATCAACCCCGCCAGACGACTTCCGAACGCTGCACCACTACGGGCCACCCCACAACCGCCTTGCGAAATCCCGGCGAGATAAACCCGCGCCGGGTCGATTGGGAAGTGCGTTTCCGCGAAATTCAGGCAACGTTCGACCGCACGAACGCCCTGCGGGTGTTCCCAGTTGCCGTAGCCAAAACTCGGGCTGACGATGACGCACCGCTGTGCGTCCGCAAACTCTTTCCACGAATGCGGCCAAAGGAAGAAGTTGCCGCCGTGCCCGTGCAACACGATGAACAAGCTAAGCGTCTCACCCGGCTCGTGACTCGGCATGTAGCTGTAAAAATGCCCGTGGTCCGGTCGCCGGAAGCTGCCCCAAAACAGCAGCGGGAGTGCGGGCGGAAGTTGCGAGTAACCGGATGTTTCCGCAATTTCATCGAGTGCTTTCCGCACAACATCGCGCATCAATCGTGCTTGACTGCGGGACATCCACGGGTCCAATCGCGTGACGAGTTGGACGCCCAACCAAACCCAATCCGCTTCCGGAAACCAGACGTGCTGAACCCGCAACAACCAGACCGGGCCAAGGAAAAGGGACATCCAACAACTGACGGCATCCGAGTAGTAAAGCGGGCGACGAATGAACAATGTCAGGAAAGTAACAAAAGCAATTAACAGTGAGAAGTCAAATCCAATCGAAAAAATAGTAACAACTATGGCTTCATTGCTACCTGGCGCCATCTTGATTCCGATTGCTTCTAGGAGTCCTATTGTAAGAAATGCTAGCGAAATCCAAGCTGCTGCCAACACGATACTAGCAGTCATGATGCCAATACCGCGTCCACGCCCAGTTCTAGCCGTGAATAACAACAATGGTGATAACACCACGAACGCGATGCGAATCGCAATCACGGCGATGAAGTCACGGAACCATTGCACAACGTACCCCCCTCCTGCTACAACCTCGACACCCGATACCCGATTACCCGATTACCCGATTACCCGACCCAGTTGCCACTGGGCCAAGTTTGGTCCTTCACGGGGGCCAGGATTGCTTGTACTTCGGCGAGCAACTGCGTGTCGATGCTCGTCGAAAGGGTTCGGAGATTGGCTTCCAATTCGCTGCGTTTTGCCGTGCCGGTGATCGTACTGGGGATGGAAGTTTCGTGGAAACAGAACTGCATCCCGAGTGTCGCTAAGTCCGCACCGGCTTCCCGGCAGTGGTCGGCGGCTTGCTGGCAAGCGTGTCGGATCGCCGCCGGGGCCGGGTTCCACGGCGGCGGGCCTTGGTGCGTGAGCAACCCCATTGCCAGCGGGCTGGCGTTCAACACCCCGACACCGTGTTGCAGTGCAATGGGCATGAGTTGTGATAGCAAGGTTGTATTTTGCAACGTGTAATGACAATAGGAGATGACCACGTCCAGGTTGCACTTCTCGATGGCATGTACTAACAACTTCAGCGGAAAACAGGACATGCCGATGTATCGACACTTGCCTTCTTTCTTCAACTGATGCAACACATCAGCCGTCTCCGTGAACACGGTTTCAAAATCGTCTGCGTATTCAATGTCATGGGCCAATAAGATTTCGACACGGTCGGTGCGCAATCGCCGAAGGGAGGCTTCAACGGACTTGCGCATACTGGCAGGGGTGAAGTCGAATTCCGCCCGGTCGATACGGCCGGCTTTCGTACAAATGGCCACTTTCTCACGCCAGCCGCCTTGCAGCACGTCGCCCAGAATCTCTTCCGCTAGCCCTTTGCCGTAATACGACGAGGTGTCAATGAGGTTGATCCCGGCGTCAATCGCGGCGTGGACCGTGTCCGCAACCTCAGATGCGGACACCGGCCCGTATTGCTGGCCAATCGCCGCGCCGCCGAGTGACATTACGGAGACGTTCAAGTCGGTGCGACCCAGTCGATTTGTTTGCATGTGCGACTCCGGATGGAGGGGACCGTGGGACGTGAAAAAAGCTCGGGGCTTTTGGCCACGAGCTTGATTGTTTTGATAGTCATCGTTGGGGATCGGTTTAGTAGCGATCGCGGCCACCGCCGCCACCACTGCCGCCGCGGCCACCACCGCCGCCGCCGTAACCACCACCGCCACCACTGCTGCGGCCACCACCGCCTCCGCCTCCGCCGTAACCACCGCCGCCTCCGCCGCTGCTCCCACCGCCGCCGTAACCGCCGCCTCCGCCGCTGCTCCCACCGCCACCGCCGCCGGTGCGGGGACGAGATTCGCGCGGTTGGGCTTCGTTGACCGTCAGGCGTCGGCCTTGGTACTCAAAGCCGTTTAGGGCAGCAACTGCTTGTTCCGAGCCGGCTGACATTTCGACGAACCCGAAGCCGCGGCTGCGGCCCGTTTCGCGGTCAGTTACGACTTGGGCTTTGGTCACCGTGCCGTACTGACCGAACAATTGTTCGAGGTCAGCCGTGGTGGTCGAGAACGAAAGGTTCCCAACGTAGATGTTCTTGCTCACGAGTCACTCACCCTCAACGACCGGATTTCCGGACGCACACATACGGACAAAGGCAACCTGGCAACTCAGGAAAACCTCGACGGCGAACGGAACGAAGAACAATCCTCGCCAGGAAAGCCGTTCCCATTTCACAATTCCCGGAAGTCGAAGTCCGAAGAGAAAACTCTACTAGACGTGCGGCGCCGAAGAACAATTCCACAGGACAAGCAATCGAGTTCGTCGTCATGCGGGTTGGTTTACGCACCCACCCACAGCCGCACTATAAGCGGTCGATTAGGTCAATACTAGCCCGAGTTTCCACTTTCTTCGGAATCTCTTGAATTAGAGCGGGGGCCATTCGTTATCAAGCCCTTCCCGCTCGATGGCTTTCACTTGCGATTCGGTCACGGCAAACCGTTTCGTGGCGGCCACGCGGGACTGCTCAACAGACATCCCTTTGTCCTGCGATTCCACGACAGAAAGGAAGATTTCCTGCCGCTTTTCTAGCGGAAGTGCGATTTCAGCTTCTTTACGGGCCACGATGGCTTTCCCTTGTGCGCGGGCGATTAAAAGCACCCCGCGACGGCACAGGGTGAGGTCAGAGTTTGTCTATTGTAGTTATCGGCCAAAACTCCGCGAGAGCAGTAACCGGACTCTGGGGATATTTTCCGAGATCCGATCACCGACGATCTTGTTCTGCGACGGTCTTGGTTGGTTGGACCCAGACGCATTCGATCGGTCGGCGACCCCGCAGAAGTGGACGATCAATCCACTCCCCAGGTGGCTTCAGTCAATCACTTGTGTGGTACTTTGGAAACATACAAGGCGTAGAGGACGCCGAGGAAGCAATTCAAATTGTATTGGATTGCTCCGCGCGCTCTGCGGTGAATCCGCTTTTCCGAGGCCCAGAGTAATGAGTTGCACCCTTTAGTTTTCCGGGGGTTGAACTCGCTTCGGGTCGGACAGGGGCACGAGTACCGGCTTGGAACTCAGGTGCGATTTGTCCCCGTGGCCCATCGGGTGGGTCACTTTGTCGATGACGCTGGCCGTCTTCTCGATCGTCATCTCGACGGTTTTCTCGATCGCGTTCGTCACGACGCCGACGGGTTTGGCGTAGGCCGGGATGTCTTCCACGCTGCCGGTTGCGAGGTTCCAACTGGTTAGGAACTTGTAGATCACGACGCCGCCGGCCGCCGAGAGAATCGCCAGAATCACCATCGGGCGGTGGCGGTCCACCGCCTTGATCGCTTCCACGAATTGGTCCGTGAACCAGTACGCCAGCCAAAACAGGAGGTTCACGCCGGGGATGGCGTATAGGGCGTCGGCCAGAAGGAAGCGGCGGAACGGCATCCGCAACACGCCCGCCATCACGAACACGGGCGAACGAATCCCCGGCGTCAGTCGCGCGCCCAGTAAGATCATGATGCCGTTCTTGTGGAAGTTCGTCTCGATTTGTTGCTGCTTTTCGAGGGGCAGTACACGCCGCTGCACCCAGGCGAGCCGCATCAACCGTGTGCCCCAGACGCGACCAATGGTGTACAGGACACTGTCACCGATCACCACGGAGACGATGCACAACGGCAGCATGATCCACCACTTCACGATGGCATCCGGTACCGGACTCAGGTACGCAGCGGGGCCGCCGCCGATCGCACCGTTGAGGAGTTCTTCGACGTTTTCGAGTTGGCTATCGTGCCCGACCATCGCGCCGGCGGTCACGATCGGAATTTCTTCCGGGATCGGCGCGCCGAAGCCCGACAAGATCAATGCCGCGGCAACCCCGGCGTATTTTGAAATGGTCACAGCATCGAAGATCATCGCAAACTCCACGTCCAACTCAGTTCGATGGCCACTCGCGCCTTCCAACCGCACCGGGACAGGCTACAGTAACTGGCGTCCATCGGTCTAGCGAAACGGGCGATCGCGTGCAAGGATTTTTCTATGAAGCTCGGGTTAATCAACTCCGCCTGGGTGCAAGCGGGGCAAGGAACGGCTTACGGCATCCGGATGACCAAAGAAATCGGCTTCGACACGATCGACATCTTCGCCGACCCGCTCGACATCGACGTGACGGAACGCAAGCTGATTCGGCGCGAGTGTGAAAAAGCGAACCTGCCGGTCGTCAGTGTGGCTTGTGTGGCGGTGGGGCTGATCGACTTCAACCAGTCCGTGCAACGCTTTCACCTCCAGCGATGTCAGGCGTACCTCCACTTGGCATATGAACTGGACGCAAATAATGTCCTGCTGGTCTTGGGCGAATACATCTGGGACCGGCAAGTGATCCCGCCCGCCGAGCAGTGGGCACTGGCGGTGCACCACCTGAAAACCCTCGGCGATTACGCGGCCAAGCGGGGGGTCCAAATTGCTCTCGAACTGGAGCCGTTCAAACTTTCCCTGTTGAACAGCGTGCCCAACATGGTGCGGTTCATTGACGACGTGAACCACCCGGCGGTGCAAGCGAACATCGACATCTCGCACTTGCTCTTGGCCGGAACGAAACCGGAGGAGTTGCGGTTGTTACGCGGTAAGGCCATTCACGTTCACATCAGTGATTGCGACGGCAAAGTTCACGGCGACCTGCCGCCGGGCCGTGGCGTCGTGGACTTCGGTCCTTACTTGCGGGAGGTCCGCGATTTGAAGATTGCTGGTGCCATTAGCATTGAACTGGAGTATTCCCCGGAACCTGATCGCATTACGGACTGGGTCCGGGAAGCGTACACTGCCACCGACAGGTTGATGCGTGAAGCGGGAATCCTTCGCTAATCGTTCGTTATTTACTCTCGACTCTCCACCCTACCACTCTCGACTCTCATATGGCCGATACCATCCCAGACCACGTTCCCGCCGCGAGTCCTTCCAGTTGGGGCATCCCGGCTTACAACCCGGAAAACAAACGCTTCCTCCAGGGGCCGCAACACCGCAGTTTCGAGATGGGGCGGGCGTTCTCGGTCTTCCGCGAGTTGATTTACGGCTTCCGCAAGTTGCACTTCGCCGGGCCGTGCGTCACGGTGTTCGGCTCCGCCCGGTTTCCGGAAACACACCCGTACTACAAATTGGCGCGCGAAGTCGGGTCACTATTGGCGTACAAGGGCTTCACCGTGATGACCGGCGGCGGCCCCGGCATCATGGAGGCCGCCAATCGCGGGGCGAAAGACGCCGGCGGGCGCTCCATCGGCTGCAACATCGTCCTGCCCCAAGAGCAAAATCATAACCCCTATCTCGACCAATGGATCGACTTCCAGCACTTCTTCGTCCGCAAGCTAATGCTGATTAAGTACAGCTACGCCTTCATCGTGATGCCCGGCGGCTTCGGCACGATGGACGAGTTGTTCGAGGTTCTCACGCTGATCCAAACCGGCAAGGTCGAAGACTTCCCGGTCGCGCTGATGGGCAAAGACTTCTACAAACCAGGTGTGGAAATGATCCGCCAGATGGTCGAGCGCAAAACCATCGACCAAGACGACCTCGACAAGCTCCACATCAGTGACGACCCCGCCGAAGTCGTGGACAACATCACCGAAACCGTCATGAAACGCTTCGGCCTCACCTACGGCGCGAAGGTCCGCCGCCACTGGTGGCTGGGGGAGTAAACCGAACGATGTCAGCGTCCAAATCCCCGCATCGTTACCACTTGTTTAGGATCACTTAAACAATAACTACCGTGCCAATCCTTAAGCCAACCATGCCGCAGGAAAACGAACTGTGCGAGAACAACTCAAAAGTTGGCGGGTTCGTGTTTCTGGATTGGTGACCCCGTTAGGGGTCAAGGCATGTAGCCACGGGTGGAGGCTTTGCGCAACCCGTGGAACCGGAGACTTCACTACTAGACTGCCCTGAAGGGGTAGAGGAATTCCTTCGCCCCTTCAGGGCGATTGACAATGGGGTGTCACTGACCACGGGTTGCGCAAAGCGCTCCACCCGTGGCTACACTCCGGTGCCCCGTCAGGGCACAAAGCCAATCCGCCACCTACGGCGCGAAGGTCCGCCACCACTGGTGGCTGGGGAAATAGTGAATGGATAGTGGAATCGTTGTTACAGATGGCGAGGAGAATTGATGGCAGGACTTCTAGCAAGCAATATTGATGATTACTCGAAATTCGCTGTGAGGCTGATACTGGTCCGGTTCCCAGATTGGGAGCCGTTCGGTTGCGTTCAATCAGATATTAACGGTGTTTTTGTGGACTTCCACATCCCATGCCCGTCCCTGGCTGTCGAAAGGGGACTATGGGTTTCTACTGCAAACCAAGAGTTGACGGTCGGGTTCCACACAGATCACAACCACTTCACCGACTATGATGACCCGCTCAACCCGGAGCCGGTTGAGGCCGGGTTGGATCAAGCTGCGGCGTATCTTGAGGATCGGTGCGGGGCGGTGAGTTGGTATCAGGGTGAACGGCTGGCCGGAACTACTAGCACCGAATTGCCCCTATCTGGCCCTATACCTCGCGTATTCAAGGATTATCACGTTACCCTGGGTACGCTTCGATCATGGACTGGGCAGTACGACCGAGACGAACCATGTGCCTAAATGAATCAACATTGTTCATTCACTCTCGATCACCTACCACAGCTAGATTTTGCAACTCTTCAACAGTCCTCGTTTTGATACGTTGACAACGGGAGAAACCGATGGCCGTAACCACGAGACGCACTTACTTCTTGATTGCGTAGGTTTTGATTTTGCGGTCGAGCGTGGAGCGTTCGATGCCGAGGATTTCTGCGGCTTTCGACTTGTTCCATTCGGTGAACGTTAGCGTCTGAACGATGTGGAGCTTCTCCAGTTGCCCCAGCGAAACGGGCTGATACTCGCCGTGCGTAGCACCACCCGTGGGGTTCAGTTCTAACGGTGACAGCCAGATGTCACTCACTTCGATTTGCGGGCTGACACCGAGTGCGACAGCTCGCTCGATCACGTTTTTCAACTCGCGGACGTTGCCCGGCCAGTGGTAGCCGCGCAACTTCTTAACAGCGTCCGGCGTGAACCCTTTGACCTTCCGCCCGGTTTCGCGGACGAACCGTTTGAGGAAGTGTTCGGCAATTTGCGCGACATCATCCATGCGGTCCCGTAACGGCGGCACGTCGAGTTGGACGACTTGCAAGCGGAAGTAGAGATCCTTGCGAAACGTCCCGTCGCGGATGGCGTCTTCGAGCGGTCGGTTGGTGGCCGCGACGACCCGGACATCGACCTTGATTGGCGTGTTGCCGCCGACTCGCTCGAACTGGTGGCCTTCCAGCGCCCGCAGAAACTTGGCTTGCGTGGAGAGGCCCATTTCGCCGATCTCGTCGAGAAATATCGTCCCTTGGTCGGCGGCTTCAAACTTGCCGATCATCCGTTCCGTGGCGCCGGTGAACGCGCCTTTTTCGTGGCCGAACAGTTCGCTTTCTAGCAAGGTTTCCGTGAGCGCCGCGCAGTTCAAGCAGACGAACGCCGAGTCGCGCCGCGGACTGCTGTAGTGGATGGCGCGGGCGACGAGTTCCTTGCCCACACCGCTCTCGCCCCGGATTAGCACGGTCGCTTTCGTGCCGGCGACGCGGCGGATTTGTTCTTCGAGGTTACGCAGTCCAACGCTTTCGCCGATCAGTTCGCTTTCCAGTTTCAGTTGATCGCGCAGTGAACGGTTCTCTACGGATAAGCCGTTCTGCTTCCGAATCCGGTGCCACGCCATCCCGAGTTGGTGGGCGGCGGCGAGGGCGAATTCGAGATCGTCGGCATTCAGCCGTTCTTGCTTCGCGGTGTTGTAAAGGTGCAACAACCCGAGGTTCTGTCCTTCAAACAAAATCGGCGCGCAGATCAGGCTCGACGCGCGAATGTCTGCCAAGCTCTCGCGGTTTTTCAGCCGTTTGTTCTCGGAGATGTCTTCGGCAAGGACGGCCTGTTTGGTGGTCAACACTTCCTTGCTGACGAACTGCGACACCTTGTGATAACTCAGCCGAAACGGAGGCCGCGCGGTGTACGCCACGGGTTCGAGTTCCCGACCTTCTTTCAAACTCAGCACCGCGCCGACTTCAGCAGGAGTCGCACGGAGCAAGGCATCAATCACGAGTTCCGCGAGTTCGGCGGCGGTGCGTGCTTCGGACATATCCAGTGCCAACCGGAACAAGATGCTCAGTGCTTCGGTGGGTGACGAACGGGTCGCCCGTGCGGTTTCGTCGTCGTGAATGACCGTTGCCGCGCTGACATCGGTTGCCGGCGGCGGGGCAGCCGGGAGGTATTTCGTCTGGCCAAGCCGCCGGGTGATTTCGATGCCTTCGGCCGCGTCGGATTTTCGGGCGCCTTCGGATGGCAGCTCCGGAAGTTGATCGAGGCGTTGAACGTACAAAAACTTCGCCCGACCTAGCCGAAGCTCGTCGTGCGGCTTCAGCGTGGCATCACCTTTCGTGACGGTCGCGTTGATGGCCATGCCGTTCAGGCTACTCAGATCCCGGATCACCCAGTCCGACAGTTCGGCGAAGATTTCCGCGTGGTGGCGACTACACAAATCATCCCGCAGCACGATACGATTGTCCGGCGCGCGACCAATGGTGTAGCGCTGCCCCGGCTGCAACGGATGTACGTCGCCGAAGCCGTCGTCACGGCGTTGAACCAGAAACCCGGTCGGTAGCTCAGCCATTGAGAAAGTCTTCTCAGCAGGAACAGGAATCAGTACCGGACCCACCCGTTCATCTCACAGAGTTGCAGAATCCACGGCGCTCGCCACGGGTTCCAGGCGGGGTAATATACGGAGAAGATCGACACGCCGAGTAGCACGCCGGCAACCCACCGGGCCGCCGCGATTCGGGCCAGCCGATCCGTGGCGTGCAATGTTCCAAGTAGCCACAACGGCGTTAGCCAGATCAGCCACCGTGCGCAACACGTGAACCCGCCGTAGTTGTTCGTCTTCCAAACGTAGAACCCGAACACCACCACCGAGACGCCAATCGTGAGGGCCGACATCATCGCACTGGTCCAGACGCCACGCGACCCGGCCTTGGGACTCGTTAGCAGTTTTGTGATGTCCGAAAAACTCGGCACCGCGTTCGCTATCAATCCGCCGGCAGCCAGGAGCCACACCGGCGTTAAACTGAACCAGCCGTGGTGCCCGACCAGCAAGTGAAACGCATACACCGACTTCGGTTCGTCGGCGAAGTCGATGCCCGTTGCAGTCAGTTTGCCGAGGTTGGCCCAGTGACTCCCCGCGAAGTTGTACCACGGCCCGCCGAACTCCCCGTAGGCCGGCAACCAAAGCCCCATCGCCGCGTAGTTGCTGGCGAACAGCCCGACAATCGGAATCGCCATTCCAGGTAGGAAACACAGCATCGCGCGGGACGGTCGGCTAATGGCCAACAGTACGAACAGCCCGACCGCGAACGCCGCTGCGGGGAGTTCAAACGTCGTGGTCAACCCAGCGAAAAAACCGCTCACGAGCAGGCTGAACGGCGAATCATCGGCATCCGCGCGCAGTAGCGGATAGATCGCAAACAACGCACAGTAAGCCGCCGGCGAGTGGTTGTTGAGCGTCATCGAAAACGTCGTCAGAAACGTCGCACAACACGCCACCGTGAACGTGAACAGCCGACCGAAATCCGTCGTGCCGTGTTCCTCGATCAACTTCGCCAACAGCACCAGATACAGCGCGAACGGCAGCACGTTCACGGTAATCAGGATGATCCCGACGACCCACCAGCGATCATGGTCGATCGACAGCCCGAGGAACTTATTGAGGACGTAATACTCCCCCGCCACGATGATGGGTAGAACGGGCGGCTTGCTGGAATAGAACTGCCCCGTCTCGGGGTTCATGACTTTGTCGAGCGACTGATAGCCGTCCTGAAAAATGATCCCGCTATCACGGTAGTCGGACTCATCGCGGAAGTTGTCGCGTTGGCCAATCACGAAGGTGCCGTTTTCAACGAGCGCTTTCACCGTGGCCCATCGGGAGCGATCGTTGGAACTAAACATCGGCGTCGGTTCCGGGCGAACGGCGGGCCAAGCTCGTTTCGGCACGAAGTTCTTATCGCGGTCCGCACCGTAGCTAGTTTCGGTCGGCGGCTTGTACCGGCTCGGCTCGTACACCATTTCCGCGCCGACGACCTTGGCCAACGTCACCGCGACCGCAACGGCAGTCAGTATCAAATAGAACGATCGTCGCAGCGAGCCGGTCGCATCCGTAGTACTCATAAGCGGAAATCTTCGCGGGAGGATAGCGGTTCGATAATTCGGATCCGGTCGCTGATATGGTACGGGTCGTCGGTGCTGGCGGTGCGGGCCACCAGGAGTTCCGCGACCAGTCCGGTCATCAATGCTTGCCCGGCCAGAATCGTGGCGATTCCTGACAGGAGTAGCAAGACCAGTGACGGAAATAGATCGACCAAGCTTAGCCACGTGATGATCGACAGCCCGAGGCAGATGAACGCAATTCCGAAGCCGATGAACGCGGCGGTGCCGAAGGGGTGTAGCGGGCGGTGGCCGAACGCGGTGGTGAACCGCACACTCACCATGTCGAGAAAGCCTTTGATAAATCGCTTCCAGCCGAACTTCGATCGGCCAAACTTTCGGGCACGGTGGTGGACGGCGAGTTCCCCCACTTTGAACCCTTGCGCTGCCGCCAAGACGGGAACGAAGCGGTGCAATTCACCATAGAGCCGAACAGCACGCACGACTTCGGACCGATACGCTTTGAACCCGCAATTGTGGTCGTGCAACTTCACACCCGTTACCACGCTAACCATCGCGTTGAACACACGACTGGGGAAAACCTTGTGCCACGGGTCGTGGCGAATTTGCTTCCAACCACTCACGACATCGAGACCCGATTCGATGGCCGTGAGGAACCGGGGAATCTCGTGCGGGTCGTCTTGCAAGTCCGCATCCAGTGTTAAAACGATGTCGCCGTGCGCCCGTTGAAACCCGGCTTGAAGTGCAGCGGCTTTGCCGAAGTTGCCCCGGAACCGGACGCCGCGAATGCGGGGTTCCTTCGTGCTCATGTCGCGGATCACGTCCCAGGATTGGTCCGTGCTGCCGTCATCGACGAACAGCACTTCGACCCGCAGGCTTTGCAGTTTGCTAACCGCGTCGATTTCGGCCATCAAACTGGGAAGGCTTTCGTGCTCGTTGAAGACGGGAATCACCAGCGAAATTAGTCCGGAATCGACGAACCGATCGGGGTGCGATTCATCCACCATGTTTCACCCCATGTTTCACCCCACGACGGCCCGTCCACCAGAGCAGTAGGGCTAACGTCACTTCAAACACGGTCCACACCAATCGCAACACCAGGGAAACAATCACCGCGAACGCCTCGGGGCTACTGGCAATCGGCGCGAGTTGAAACGTCAGCATCCGTTGCAACAGCAGTTCTCTCGCCCCAAGACCGCCGGGCAGGATCAACGCCACGAACCCGGCGACATACGACAACGTCGTCGCGCCGATCAAGCCCAGGTAGAGATCGACCGTGAACGGAATCGGCTCGTCCGTTAAGCCTTGGATTGTCAGCCACAAGCTACCCCCGAGTAGGCACCACCCAAGCGACGCTTGAAACAGCCCCTGAAACAACAACAACACGGACGGGCTAGGCAGGGGCGTTGCCCCGGCGCCACGATACCTTTTTGCGACCCGCGCGACAAGCCGGTTCAGCACGCCCAAAACCATCGGTAACAGTGCCACGGCCAGAAACCCGAACCACGCGCCGGACCCCACTTCAATCGTGAACCCCGACCACGGCAACAGCCACACCCCGATCATCGCGCCCGCCGCCATGCTGGTCAGCGTTTCATACGTGCCGGTCACCCCGACGACGGCGGGGGAAAGCCCGTGCGATTTCAACATCACCACCCGCAACAGGATCACCCAAGCCTTCCCCGGCACGTACTTGCCGAATTGGCTAACGAAGTACGCCCGCACGCCAATGAACCACGAAATCCCGGTGCCTTGGTTGCGCAACAACTGCCAGAAAAACGTGCCCCATAGTGTGTGGGCGGCGAGGTAAAGCAACCCGGCAGGCAGCAGAAACTCCAGACGGATCGTGAGGGCACGATCGCGGAGCGGGTTCGCGGAGAGAAGGGAGTAAAAATGCCAGCCAATGGCCACGATGACGGCCACCGCGAACACCGACTTCAACACCAGCACTAGCCGCTTGCGCGATACAGACATGACGCAGTTATAC
>JAYVXO010000153.1:0-4849 GCA_043785105.1 Fimbriiglobus sp. | reverse complement strand
GGCCCGCTGGTGGAACTCAGAGCCCTACTCGACGCCCCGGATTGGGATGGCCT
The DNA here is from genome assembly GCA_043785105.1 of Fimbriiglobus sp. GTDB lineage: Bacteria > Planctomycetota > Planctomycetia > Gemmatales > Gemmataceae > Fimbriiglobus. The sequence continues at coordinate 4,796 of JAYVXO010000153.1, read as the reverse complement.
CTGGATCGCCGCCTAACGCCGTGGCAAAATCTGGAGGTATACCCTTTAAGGTGGTGGGGGTTTGCGTTTCGTCGGATGTGCGGGTATGCTCTCGGTTAGCCGTTCGCGGCTTGTCAGGTTAGAAACTCGTGTCTTCCCAAATCACCCCGCATTGTCGCGTGGGTGTACGTCACGAATCCGGGCAAGTGTTGGCGAGGTTAAGAGAGATCCCACAATGTCGCGCACCCTGCGCTTCGTGGGCCGTTCCCCGGATTCCGGGAAAGCGGTCCCCCACATTCACATCCACATCAATCGGCAACTCGAAGACGACAAAGGACAAGTCAACCCCGAGACGGTTGTGTTCCTGGGTGACTTCAGTTCAATCGAGACACACTACCATTTGAGCGGTGCCTACGAAGGCAAGACTACGCCCTGTGAAGGTGAGGGTTGTCAATACTGCATTGAGTCGCCGAAGTCGAAGCGGGTCACACACTACGCCCCGTCCTTGGTCAACCTGCCAGGTGATTTGGACGACAACAAACAACGCATCTGGACACGGGCAATCTATTGCCTGCCCCAGGACGCCGGCGATCGGTTGATTCAACCGAACCTGCGTGGCCGCATCTATAAGATCTGGCGCAGACGACGGGGCCGTGCTTCGTGCATCAAGAGTGAATCACTTGGCCGTTGCTTCAAGGTCGAAGAACCGGACTACGACATCGGCTTATTGCTCACGCATTTTTGGTGGCCGTCCGCCGAGACCCGCGCCGACGTGGCGAAGTTCTACCGCAAGCTGTCCCCGACAATTCAAAGCCCCATCCTGACTACCCCGCCCGTCGCCAAGTACGTCGATGACCGCACGCCCGAGGAAGCCGAGCAAGCGCGCAAGACGCTGCAAGAGGGGATGGCCGCACGGCGAATGGGCAAGGATCCCAAGGAGCCGAAGAACGTCCTCGACAACGGCACCGGCGAAATCCTGTGCGAAGAGTACGGCGAGAAAATGGACAAGATCAAGTCGAAGCGCAAAGGCGGTGTGGCATGAACACCACTCCGCACCCGTTCGACAACATCACCGTCGCGTTCCTGGTCGGCTCGCTGGCGTTACTCACGACGGCCCACGGCCTGCGGGCGACGACGCCGAAGGCGAGCTTCGACGCGCTGTTCACCAAACTGGCCGAAGTCGAAGCCTTGTTCAAATCCCTTGACGCCGTGCCGCACGGGTTCGCCGCGACCGAAGGCGGGGTGTGACATGACGTTGTCACTGTTCGACGGCCTCTTCGCGGAGGCCGTCCCGGCCGCGTTGCGTGATGAGGTCCGAGAGATCATGGAGCGGGTCGAATCGCTCCAAGCCAAGGGCTTCCTCACGCCCGACGACGTGGCCTATGTCCGCTCAATCCAGGCCGATCGCATCAACGGTTTTCGGTCCCCATTCTCACCCACAAAGAGAGCGTCATGAACCCAGCGAACCCGCTTACGCACAGCCAAGGCCCTTGGCAGTGGTACAAATCGGCCTTCGGCGATTGGTACTTAGGGGACTACGAAGGCCGGTCGGTGATGCACGCCATCGCCGTCCATCCCGGCAAGTCGTCTGAGCAAGTGGTAGTCCGGCACGCTCGCGGGCACTACCAGGACGTGAACCGCGAGCACCCGGACGCGAAGCTAGTCGAGGCCGCGCCCGCCTTGCTGGACTGTCTGAATTTGGTGGCGTACTCCCTCGGGACGTACCGCACCGACCCCGCCGATTTCGCGCACGGAATCGAGACGTTGGAGGCGGCGGTTCACCTCGCGTTGAGCCTTGCCCAAACGCAACCGTGGAAGCCGCCCGAAGGCGGTGCCGCATGACCACTGCCTATGAACTCGCCAAGCTGGTCGATCGGATGCGGGCGGCCCAACGCGCCTTCTTCAAGACGAAGAACAGCAACACCCTCCGCATCGCCCGCGACTACGAACGCCGCGTCGATGCCAGTACGAAACAGGTCATCCGCGACGCGGGATTGACGCCGTCGCTCCCAGGAATGCACGAGGACGAATCATGAACATCAGCCCGACGCCGTGGGTTAGAGGCGACTTCAACAGCATCCGGGATTCCGACCGCAACGTCGTCGCGTTCCTGGCCGGTGACACGATCGACCCCCTCCGGGTTGCCGCCAACATGCGGCTGGTGGTGATGGCCCCGCGCCTGCTGGCCGCGATGCGGAAGGCACGCGGCGATTGCCGCGTGATCTTGGCCGACCTCGACGGGCACCCGGACGATTTCGCGGTCAAGCTTTTAGCGACCGAAATGCAGAACCTCTTAGGCGAACTGACGACGCTCATCAAGGAGGTCGAAGCGTGAACCTAACCATTGCCCATTACGAAGAACGGGAGGCGCTTCGGGCAACGGTTTCGACGCTGGCGAAGTTCGTGCCACTGGTCGAATCGCTGTTGTCCCTAATGGCCGAAACCCCGGTCGGTCGGAGCCGCCATCTGATCCACCGTGGCGCGATGCAGTCCGTGCGGAGCGGCCTGGATGAGTTGCTTGCCGTCGCCCAGGTTAACCCGCAGATCTGCGCGGCGTTGCGCCGCCCGTGTTGAACCAGTCACGCAAGGGTGAAGCTTCGGCTTCGCCCTTGCTCACCATGCAAGAGGTCGAAATGAAAGACTTGCGAACCAACTATCTGAGGAAATTATGCGCGTTGCCGAAGCCGAAAACGGTGGACGGTCAGAGGGCGATTATCGAGGCGACTGCCTTCCACCTTGCGACGATTTACATTGCCACCGAGAAAATCCCTTTCTCCACGGAGTTGATATTGCGATTGACGAACGCCATCGTTGACACGCTTGCACAGGAGGCAACCGCGAAATGATGAACGAGAATTACGTACAGGGCCGGGTACAGATTTGGCCCGACGGGGATGCGGATGGGCCGTTGCATGTTGATGACGTGTTATGTGAGGTTACCGACCGGCTCGGCGACGAGGTTGAAATCCGAGTCCCGAATTCGGCAACGGTAGGTGTGCCATCGGGAGGTGCGGTTTACGTGACGCTTCGACTGTCCGAGTTGATCCGTGCGGCAACGGCCATTGGCAACAAGTAGACCGCTTGCTGAATGAGCAACGTCCAAAGAAGCGGCCCCGGAGTGATCCGGGGCCGCGTTCGTTAAACCATCGCCCGGAGCGGTGTGATCTGGGTGATGTGGTAGGTGTCCACTCGGGCGGCAATGTCCGGCGGGTCGGTCGAATCTGCGTTGCCCGGACTTCGCATCCCGATGTACAGCAACCGCTGCAACACCAACACTTGATCCGGGTGGTAAACGTCGTGCGTCTTGCCGTCGCTCAGGTGAATCCGGATCGGGTCGAACGGCGTCTCGCGGATGATGGCCAGCACTTCGGCACCTGTCATGTCATTCACTCCAGTAGCGGGAACGTGATCCCTAGTTTATCAAAACATTGTTACTCGTTGCTGCCGAATATTGCATCGACCAGGACCATGATGCAGAGCAGGTCAATCACTTCCTTCGTGAACCCGGCCAGGGCTGCGATGGCTTTCTTGAACATCTTTTATTTCCTTGTGTCATCCGTCGCGGTGTGCGTTGGCTTGACACTTATATATTAGCATACGCTATTTCAGTGTCAATAGGCGTATGCTAATAATTCGGGAATTAGTTTCACGTGCTTTCCATGTCCAGCTTGACCAACTCCCGAACGCCAGCGTTGACGCTGCCGTACTTCGCAAGTAGGTGCGCTTCTTCGGCAGGCGCTAGCCGAACCGAACACGGCTTCTGCGTGCCGGATTCGTCTTTCGGTGGGCGCCCACGCCCGCGCTTCACTGGTTCAGTCGGCAGCTTCTTTCTTGACATGTGAGCTTCTCCGGAAAGAATCTTGATTGACTTGAGTGATGACGATGGTGTTCTTAGCAGTTTGAACCGACTGCGATCAGAGTCGCCATGAACGCGGTACCGACGACGGGCGCGGCCCAGAAGCTGACCCCCACAAACGCACACAGTGCGAGGCCGATTAAGGTGACCGTTGCGACCAGTGCGATGGCCAGTGTGATGCCTTTGATAATGTTCATCGTCGTCTCCGGGTGTGGCGTGTTTCCGTCTCAACATTTATATATTAGCACACGCTATTTCAGTGTCAATAGGCGTATGCTAATAATTCGGGAATTAATTCGGGATTGGCTGTGACGGGAAGTGAAGCGGCCCCGGATAACCGGGGCCGATGTGGGTCACAGCAAGTTGAAAGGGCAGGGCGTGAAATCGCGTTCGGGTCGCACGCCCTCAACGGGCTTCGGCGGTGCGGTCAGTTCCTCGACCAGGGTTCGGAGCGTGTTGCGACTCTCCGGGAAACGTTCCAAGTGCGACAAAATTTGCATGACCAGCCGGATGGTTGCTTCCATCCCCGGTACTTCGATGTAGTTCCATTCGAGTGCCACGATTCTCCCTTCGGCTTATCGCCGTGGACACACGCCGCCCGGACACGCGGACGGCGTCGGCGGCGTGAAGAACGGGTAAGTGGTAAAGGTCGATGCGGGACGCCGCCACGCACCATCAGACCACTTCCAGCCGTCGCCCGGTGGGGCGGGGTAGGCCGGTGTGTCGTCCGTCTTGGCTTGGGGCGGGCTGGTTGGTTCGGTGGGCTTCAGCATCGGCTTCGGCGTGCCCGGCGTTTGGACCGTGATCGTGAACGCAACGCCCTGCAATTTTGCACGGACCTCGGGTGTGAGGTCTTGCTCGGTCAGAGACCATACGGCAAAGGATCGTGTTCTATAGTATTGAATCCCAACACTTTAGGAGCAATTCATGTCGGCATCGAAACATCAGCGGCGGGCATATC
>JAYVXO010000152.1:0-15042 GCA_043785105.1 Fimbriiglobus sp. | reverse complement strand
GTCAAGGTGCGAAAGGTGGAGGGTTTCTTTTTGAGCTTGTCGGAAAGGTTCATCCCACCGCCATACCCACCTGCGGCTTATTCTGCAGCGAGTCTAGTAACAATGGGCGGTTGGAGATTCGGGTCACCGGCCCTGATGCCCCGAACGATCTCCTAGGAAAGTACAACGGCCTGTATTACTCCGCACCGGCCGCAAACATTAAGAGTTTGACGATCCGTGGTACCGAGGATGATGAAAAAATCACGATCGACGGTGATCTCGGCATCTCGGGGAACATTCAGGTCGTCGGTGGCGGCGGTCATGATGAACTAATTCTCAACGACGCCAACGGCACGGCGCGCGAGCATCGCTATACGTTCGGCGGCACGACACAAGGATGGGACCAGCGAATCAACCGGGCGATCGAGGACGTGGGCGGTGTGATCAATTTAGTTGGGGCGGTCGATTTCAAAGGGATCGAGAAGTTTACGCTCAACGGTAGCCCCGGTGTAGACATTGTGCGGGTTGATGACATTAGCCAAAAGGTGACCGAAGGGCTGTTCATCAACACCAAAGCAGGCGACGACGAAATCACAATCGGCTCACCGGACACGGGGTTCGGCCCGCTTCTGGCAACGATCTCCGTGGACGGCGGCAGGGACCATTCGCAGGTGACCTATCTCGACGACAAGGGGGCGGTCGCCCGTGGTTACGTTCTCGGCCTCAGCGACCTGGATGCGGACGGGTGGGACATGCGTCTGGGGGTCGCGGGCGCGGCGTACCCGGTCGTCCACTCCAAGAACGTGTCGAAGTATGAGTTGCAAGCGACCCAATTTGACGACACGATCCAAATCGACGCAACCTCCAAGAAGGCGACGCTCGGCACATTCATTTTCGGGAATGATGGCGATGACAAGATCACCATCGGCTCCGTGGCCGACGGCTTGACTCATGTTGCAAAAGATGTCACGGTCACGGGCGGCGAGGGGTTGGACCAACTGGTGATCGACGACCGCGCACAGGTCGTGCCGGGGAAGTACAAAGTGTTCCCGAACAAAGTCACCTTCGACAACAAGTTGACGATCACCAACACCGATTCGTTGTTCCGCACCGTTCGGACGTCCAAATCGAACGACTTTGTGTACTTGTATGGCAACTCCGATGATCCGGAAGCGAAGTTAGCCGTTGAGACCAACGCAGGCGACGACAAAATCATCGTTGCGAATGCACCGGGTGGGCCTCCGGACGATTTACTAGGTGAGGTTACAATCGCAGGTGGTCTTGGCGATGACTCGGTCACGATCGAATCGGGCACCTTGGAAGACCCTACGATGGCCAATATCGAATCACTGAAAAATGTGGGCGGAACGTTGCTGTTAGGTGAAGAGTTAATGGTCGATGGGACATTCACACAGCAGGCCAATGGGATTTATACAATCAGGTCGTTAGACACGGGCAGCACAGGTTTGCTAGCAACAACAGGCATCGTGACTCTGGCTGGCAAATTGGAATTCGCTCCGGCCACCAGTTTTCAGCAAAATAGCATCACACTGATTGACAATCAGAGTAAAACCCCAGTCGTTGGTATTTTTGTCGGGCTTCCCGAAGGCAGTAGTGTCACCGTGGGGGGGCATGAATACATCCTCTCGTATGCTGGTGGCACGGGAAACGACGTGGTGTTGACAGCGGTCAGCCCGCCGCCCCCACCCCCGTACATTGGTGTCAATGACGAGTTCTTTTCTTCAACTGCACCGAGTTTTACCGGCCCCAATCTGATGGCAAACGACATCGGTTACAATGGAACACAGACCGCTGTGCTAGGGAGCGACGGAAACCCCTTTGGATACTTTACAATCGAAGTTAATACAGATGGTTCATTTACTGTCTTCAGATTAAATCCGGACATTTCCGATTGCTGGTTCACCTACGATGTCTACGACCCAATTTTAGGCACGGTAGTTGGTGGTGGATTTGTCCATGTCACGTTTTTGGTGTGAGCGACTAACAACGGGTTGTTGGCTCGTTACCCGATTTCACGGTCCGAGAATGGTGCCGACTGGGCCGCGTGAAGGCCGAGAAAAAGAAGTGCGGTCGCGGGATCGCCAGTGAATGGATCACCAGCCACGCCGAACTGACCGATTCAAGAACGAGGGACGGTTGCCCAACCCTTTACCGTTCCAACTTGTGCAGTGACGTCCCAGACTAAGGGCAGATATCGGGCAGCACTTCCGATGCACCTACAACTCAACCCATACCCAGAAGTGGTGTGGAAGGATGATGAGATTCCATGCCACCTTGCTACTGCCCGCCAACATTACTGCTTGCTCATAGTGCCTGAAGTAGGTTGCCGTACCTGGTTAGAGCATCGTCAAAAGCGGTGGTTCAATTCTTACCTCGGTCGATCGGATCCCGTGGTCAACCGTGCCGGGACAACGTCCCAACACGATCGACTGTCCAGGGAACGCTACCCCACGAACACGCCGCCGGTGAAGCCGTCGATGGCGTCGAAGGCGAACAGTTCGGGTGGGGTGGGGGAACCGATCGACTTGCCGGTGTAGGCCGTCACGCGGGAACCGGCCCCGGTCCCGGCGCCGATGACCACGTCCGCCAAGTTGTCGCCGTCGAGGTTCTTCACCGACACCCGCACGCCGCCCCGGTTGTTGGTGTTGCCGCCGAAGAAGTCGGCGATTCGGGTTTGCTTGTTGGAAAACAGGTCCAGGCCGTTGAACGCCCTCACCCGCGGGCCGCCGCCGGGGCCGCCGCCCGCGACCAGTTCCGCGAACCCGTCCCCGTTCACGTCCCCGGCGGCCACGAACGCGCCGTTGCGAAGTTCCGGTTCAAACGTCAGGAAGTCGCCGAACGGCTTCCACGTGTTCCACCGGCTTTGCGTCTGGTCCGGCAACGTCCCTTCACTGGCGAGCATGGCCCCGCTAAACACCGCGACCCGTGGGCCGCCCCCGAACCCGGCGGCGATCACGAGATCGGCCTTGCCGTCCCCGGTGATGTCCCCGATCGCGGCGCGGGCGCCGCCCCGGAAGTTCGTGTCCTCGATCCCGAAGAAGTCCGCGAGTTGCCCGAACCCCCTCCCGCTGAACACGCGGGCACGCGGGCCGCCGCCCTCGTCCGGCGTGATGGCAAAGTCCGCGAACCCGTCGCCGTTCAAATCACCCGCTGCGACGTACACCCCGCCCGTGAAGGTCGCTTCAAACGGGTCGATGCTGAACAGTTCGGTTTGCGTTTTGCCGTCCAGAATGACAACGCGCGTCGCCCGACCGGGGCCGGTCCCCACGATCAGATCCGCCACGCCATCGCCGTTGAAATCGGCTGAGGCCGTGCGGACACCGCCGGTGAACCCTGGGAACGGGTTGACGCCAAACCGCAACGTGCCGTCCGGGTTGTAGAAGTTAACATTCGCACCACCGACATCCGCACCGACGGCAAACTCCTTCGAGCCGACGAGGACGCTGAGATCCTTCGGGGGTGGCGGCACCGGGGGCGCGACGACCGTCATCGTGACGGTGGCCGTCGAACGGCCACCCGCTCCGTCCGAGATCGTGTAGGTGAATGGATCGGTGCCCGCGAAACCCGTGTTGGAAGTGTACGTGAACGAACCGTCATCGGGGCTTTGCGTCACGCGGCCGTTGGCGGGTTGAGTGAAGGATGCGACTAGTAGGAGGTCGCCGTTCACATCGGTATCGTTGCCCAGGAAGCCCAAGACGACAGGGGTGTTGGCGGGGATGGTGTACTGGTCGTTCCCCGCGATCGGTGCCACATTGGTGATCTCGATCGGCACCGTGGCCGTCAGCGGGGTCTCCGTGGCGGCACCCGTGACGGGGTTCAATCCGGCGATGGTGAACGTGAACGAAACAGTCCCCGAACGCGGCGTGCTAGATGCGACGAACTTCGCACCACGCAGTTGTTCAATCGGCACCTTCATACCGACGACCGCAACCGTACCGTCAGTTAGGACGACCGTCCCCAGGGTGCCTTGCGGCGTACTCACGATGGTGTAGACGAGGACGGTTTCACCCGGTCTCGGGACGTAGTTCAGGCCCGTCAATCCCAGTGAGGCCTCTTTGGTTGTGGGCGGGATGACCAGCGGATTCAGTGAACCCGATTCCCGGACGGTGTCGAGGCCGTCCGATTGGGGTCGGATCACGCGACTGAGCGATGGGGGGTTGCTACTGGCCGAGCCGTCATCGAGAGCCAGTTCGATCACGCGATCGGCGGTGGATGGTGAGGTGTTCCGGTTTTGATACTTCACGGACCGGATGACCTGCTCGTAGTCCGCGAGCGTGCCGGTGCCTTCGAGCAAGAGTTCGCCCGTGTCTTCGTAGAAGATCCCGGTGATCGCTGCGAGCGGGGTGAACGTGAGGAAGTCTTCTCCCGGACGGTAATTGGTGCTGATCGCCACCGTCGCGCGGGTGATGGTGGTCCCTGGAATGAATGTCCCGAGTGGTACCGACGGCGGTGGTAGCGCCTCATCGGGGTAGACCAAATCGAGGTCCGGGAAGACTGCCAAGGGTGCGCCATTGGGCGGGAAGGCGAGGTTGGTTGTGGTAGCCGTGATGCTTGGCGGCACGGTGGGCACTTCGATGGCGATCGTGGTGAGGCCGAAGATGTTAGGGCTGAACGCACCGCTCGCGGCGATCACCGTAAACAGCACTTCACGCGGATAGGGGGTCGGATTTTTGCGGGCGCTTCCGAACGACACGCTGCGGAGCACGGTCTGGAAATCCTGGACCGTTGTTGTCGCATCGCCCGACAAGGTCAGCATGCCGGTCGCGGGATCGAAGTTGCCCGTGATGTTCCCCGCAGGCGTGAAGGTCAGCTTGTCGGAGGTGGCGTCGAACAACCCGGTCAAGCAGACCGTCGCGGAGACGATCGGGTCGGCTAGATTGAAGTTGCTGACCTGGAGGTCCACAGCGACTCGTGCGGGGCCGATGCCGGTGTAGACGCCGAGTGTCGGGCCGACGTCTACGAAGAGGGAACTGGAACCGGATCCTAACGGCCCCTTCGCAGTTGGTGCGAACCCGGCTGGGCGGCCCGTGTTCTGAATGACGATTTGTTTCTCTTGGGTGACGACCTGGCGACGGGAATCGGTGATCGTGATCCGGATGTTGATCCGCCCACTACTGCCCGTGGTCTGATAGGTCGTCGCCTGAATCGCGCGTTCGAGGTCGGCGAGGGTTTCCGTGCCATCGCCGGCGAGCACGAGTTCAAACGTACTCCGATCGAAGAACGGGAACACGGGAGACGTGGCGGGCACCACGCTGTTCAACACGTCACCGGGGAACGGTGGTCTCGCATTTGTGCCCGTGCCCTGCACGAGTTTGATCCCGATGCGGCGGATACTCGTGTTCGGGAAAAGCTGAATCGTTGTGCCCGCTAGGACGGCGACGCCGGGGCCGAAGGCGTTCACGGTGCTGGGTGCTGACGAGGGAATCGTGACGCCCAAGACGACGTTGGCCGGGATCGTCAGGTCTCGTTGAACGGTCCCGCCGCCGACTCCAGGGCGGCTTACGAAGACTGTTAGCGAATGAACATTGTTATCCGAGAGTCGCGTGATTCGCAACAAGTCCATCGCAATGTTCAGATCGCCCGCAGTCCCAGTCAGGATCAAGTCGCGGCCGCCATTTTGCTCCACGACAATCCCAGCCGGAATCTGGGCAGCGGGGACTTCCAAGCGAATGCTGCTGTCTGTGCGGAGTGAGAGCCGCAGTTTCGCGGCCGTGTCGAATCGTGCGGCCGGATCGCTCACCACAATGGTGTTGGTAGGCACCGTGATCGCTTGACCAATCGTGGCGACCGGAATCGTGGTGGCACCCGCTAGGGTCGGCGGGCCGAAGGCCGGGGTGATCGGCCCGAATGCGGCGGTGATCGTCGAGCCAAAGTTGTCCTGGATTTGTCCGGTGATGGTGAACGCTCGGCCCGGTACGGCGAGTCGCTCCGGGTTGCGGATGATCGTGGTGCCGATGCCGGTGGCGGCGTTGAAGGTTTGGCTGGCGTCCAATCGGTTGATTTGCACCAGGCTTCCGGGGTCGAGATCGGCGGCGTTATCGATCTTGAATCCCAAAGTCGCCGTGTTGATGGCGGTCGAGGTGGCCCGGAACGTCACCCGCAGGTCGTTCGTGGGGCTATTCGGCACACGCTCCGTGGACTGGATGACCAGCGTGGGAGCCGGGGCGACGCCGTTAATCGGGCCAAACGGCTGCGTCACGGTCGTGATGCCGTTGGCTTTGTTCTGCGAGATCGTGCCGACGATGGAAAGTGGCGTGAGTGGTGGCAGGTCACGGTCCGGGTTCCGGATGGTGATGAAACCTTGGCCCGTTGCGGGGTTGAAGCCCGCTGGTGGTACGAAGTTCGCGGGGCGATTCGCCAAGGCCTGAAGGCTAGTGCCATCGGTTCGTTGGTTGCCATTCACGTTGAATGCGACACCGGCTTCATCCAGTGTGGCACTGCCGGGGGTGGCCTGGAAGTTCACGATGAGATCCCGCGTGGGGCTACCCAGCACGCGCTCGGTCGAGGTGATGCGAAGCGACGGGGCCGCGCTCGCCGGGGCGGGATCGTTGAAGAGTGCTGGAAGTTTCTTGCTGACTGGCCCAAACGGTATCAGCAAGGCAGTTCCCGAAACAGTCAGGTCGCCCCGGAAGGTGACGGTCGCCGTGGCATTCAGCACGCCCAGAATACGGGCATTGAAACTGAGCGAGCTATCAAGCGGGCTATTTGCGATCAGTCGGATGGTGACATCAATTCCGGCCAGCTCTTGACCCCCGAGATTCGTGGCGGGGAAGACCACGCCGCCAGGGCCGAAGAACGTGTCCGGGAATCGCACTTCGGGAATCGTGATCGCAGGAATGACGATCGCCAGCCCGGCCTTGATCGTGGTATCGCCGGTGGTGCCGTTCAAATTCAGGCTGATCGAACCAACAAGGAAGCCGTTGAACATCTTGACGTTGACGTTTGCCGAAACCCCAAGGATCGCGCCCGTGGACTTATCGAAGCCGATCGTCACATTCCCACTGGCAACAGGAATCGCGTCCCCCAACAAGCTCATCTGCCCACTCAATGCCACAAAGCCTGAGTTGGGTCCGAAGGGCTGAATGGACACGCCCAAAAATGGGAGCGTCACCGTTCCCGCCAAATTGAGGGTCAACTCGACGGTCCCTTGTAATAGCGCCACCGACTTGCCGCCGATGCGGTACGACGGCCCGGCGGTAAACGTCATCGACCCTTTCACAATCAAACTGTCTGGGTTGTCGAGGTTGTTCAGTTCCCCCGCGACGCGATTGACAAAGATACCGAATCCCAGATGCACACCCGGATCTTTACTCAAGCTGAGCATGATGCGGCGGAGCCGACCGTTGACGATGTCGAAGGAGCCATCAACGGTGATCCCGGCGGGGAGATCGACGTTGGCCCCGCCGGACAGATTGAACGTGCCGTTCGTGTTCTGGGTATACTCGATGAATGCCGTGCGGATGAAGACCGTGCCGATCCGCGTATCGCTGATCCCGAGTCGCAAACCATTGAGTTGAACGGCCCCCGTGTTCGTATTGATGACGAGTCCGCCGTTGATGAGGTCGCCACTCGCGGTGATGCGCGACGCCAGCGAAACGGTTAGCCCGCCCGTGAACTGCAACACGCCCCCGAGCCGCGTGAATTGCACCCGTAAATCGCGCGGACTGACACTCAACGAGCCGAGATTGATCGCCCCGTTCAGGGAAATATCGAGTTTTTCGAGGCGACCGTTCTGCACCAAGATGCCCGGCAGGGCCAAGGTGCCGAATTGCACGCCGAAGCGGTCCAGCACCCGTTTGCCACTCAGAACCGGGGCGGTTGAAATGTTCGCACTGCCGGAAAAACCGTACTGATTGGAGACGCGGTTGTACGTGAACGTCAGGTCTTTCGCTTCCGCCGACAGCCCGGCGAGGTTGAAGCCCCCGGTCACGCCGACGCTCAACTCGGTCAGCTTGCCGTTGACGATCTCGATCCCCGGTTGCTTGCTCGATTGGCCGAGTTGCACATCCAGGCTCACCGAGTTCGTCCCCACGCCGCTGAACGAGAACCCCGCCGAGCCGGACATGGTGAAGGTGTTCGAGGGCACGTCCAGGGTGACGGTCAACACCTTGGTGTTGATCGAGACGCCCGCGACGTTGAAGTTGCTGGTCACGCCCGCGTTGAGCGAACTGAGCTTGCCGTTGACGATGCTGACGCCGGGTTTTGCGGAGTTGCCCAGTAACAAATCGAAGCCCACGGTCTCTGCGTTGTTGCCGAATTTCGCACTCGCCGCGCCGAAGAATTTGTAGTTGTTGGTGGCGGTGTCCAGCGATAACGTCAGGTCTTTCGCTGCCAGTGCCAACCCACCGATGCCGAACGTGCTCGACACCCCGACGGCCAGTTGAGAGAGCTTACCGTTGACGATCACCAAGCCCGGTTCTTCCGCCGATTCGCCGAACTGGGTGGTCAGCGCGATGGGGCTGGTGCCCTGCACGGTGGCAGTCGCCTTGCCGGTGATGGCGTAGCGGTTCCCGGCAGCCGTATCGAATTTCAATCGGAGGTCTTGGGTGCTAAAGCCCACTTGCCCCACGGTGAAACTCGTGGTGATGCCGAGATCAATCGACGCGAGCTTACCGTTCTGAATCACGAGGCCGGGCGATGTCCCGAGCGGTGAACCGAAGCTACTGCCGATGGTCACGCCGCCGAAAGAGAACGACGCATCACCGGAGAGGCTGAACTTCTTGTTCGGTGTGTCGAAGGTAAAGGCGAGGTTGTTGCCGGTGAAGGTCAGCCCACCGGCACTGATTGTGGTGTTGATCTTGGCGAACTGCGGATTCGACCCGACTGCCACCCCGGCGGGGATGTCCAGGAGCGGCGCGAAGGTTTCACCGAAGCCGGGCGTCAGGCCAACCTTCACGAGTGAGTTGGTCGTGCTGGTGGAGGCCGTGTTGGTGTAAATCCCGTCCGTGAAAAACCGTAAGCCGCCGACGTCGCGGAAGTCGGCGGGAACAATGCGATCTTCGAGTGTCAAGATCGACAGCGGATTGCTGCGAAAGGGAGTTCGTGGCTGACTCTGAAACAGGTTGCAAATCCAGCGTTTCATGGTATCTCCGGGTACGATGCGAGTCCTGGGCCGGAACCGCACGGGGTGGGGTCACCAATCAACGCGAAATCCGGTCATGAATCTGGCCACGAATTTCAGAGATTTTTGGGAAATGATTCAAGTCAGTCAGAAAGCGTGCGGATTTTCGACCTGAATCCCGCACGGAATTGTTGATCGGTAGGCGGCACTGTGAACCTCCGGTTACTTCTTCTCGCGTGGCTTCGGAGCAATTTCAAGCGGCGGCTTCGCGGCCTTCGCTTCGAGGTCGGTGAGTATCTTCCGGAAATCGTCACGACCCCGGAGCGGGTCGAGGTCAGTGTCCGTCTTCATGTGGGCGGCGTTCTTGTAGCCAGCCTTGACCGCCGTTTGGAGCGACTCCATCGCGCGGTCTGCGTACTCGGTTTTCTTGTCGGCGATTTTGCCGCTGGCCACGGCATACACGCAGACAAAGTCGTACCACTGGTCGGCGCTCCAGTTTAGAGCGGTTCCCAAATTGATCTAGCGCGAGTTGGGCGAGTCGGGTAGGTTGGCTCCATCCTTATTTGGGGGTGAAGTTATGAGGGCCTACTCAATGGATCTTCGGGTCCGGGTTCTCACGGATGGCGATGCCGGACTGAAGACGGGTGCCATCGCGGATAAGTACACGGTGAGTTCGGCTTGGGTGCGCCGCCTGAAGCAGCGGCGGGCGGCCACCGGCGAAGTGGCCCCTCGCCAACAGCGTCACGGATGCGTCGCCGGTTGGGTGAAGTATGCCGCGCGGATCCGCGAGGCCGTGCGTCAGGTGCCCGATGCCACGTTGGCGGAATATCGGCGCCGGTTCCGCATTCCGCTGTCGAAATCGGCGCTGGCCCGAGCCTTGGTTCATCTCGGCCTGACGCGAAAAAAAAGTCTCTTCGGGCCAGCGAACAAGACCGCCCGGACGTGAAGCGACGCCGCGACGAGTGGAAGGCCGGGCAACCCGCGCTCGATCCGAAACAGCTCGTTTTTCTCGACGAAACGTGGGCCAGCACGAACATGACCCGCACGCACGGCCGTTGCCCCCGCGGCGAACGGTTGGTCATGGATGTGCCGCACGGCCACTGGAAAACGACCACCTTCGTCGTGGCGTTGCGGCTCGACGGTTTGACCGCGCCGACCGTCGTGGATGGGCCGATGACCGGCGACCTCTTCGTCGCCTACGTCGAGCAGCAACTGGTGCCGACGCTGGCGCGTGGCGACATCGTGGTGATGGACAACCTGTCGAGTCACAAACGGGCCGGCGTCAAGGCGGCCGTGGAGTCAGTCGGTGCGGAGTTGCGGTTCCTGCCGCCCTACAGCCCCGACCTCAACCCGATCGAGAAAGCCTTCAGCAAGTTGAAATCGAAGCTGCGTGCGGCCAAGAAGCGAACGATCCGCACGCTCCAAAATTACCTGGGTGCCGTCCTCGACTGCTTCACGCCGGAAGAGTGCGCGAACTACTTTGAATCGTGCGGTTACCTCGACGCTACAACAACACGGGAACCGCTCTAGTGACTTTGTCAGTTCGCTGGCCTCGACTACCGCTTCGACTACCCGACCCGCACTGAGTAGCGAAGTGGCCCGGCCCGCCCGAAAGCCCGACTGCTGAGCGGGCGGACTCAGTGCGATCCCTTGATCCCAATCCTCTAACGCCTTGACGTACTGCTGCAACATGCCCGCCTCGTGGCGGACGTAGATGCCGTTCGTGATCCCAATCCTCTAACGCCTTGACGTACTGCTGCAACTGGTGGTAAGCCTGGGCACGGCCGACGTGGCTGTTCCGCAAGAATTGCGTGACGATGGCGGCACGGTGATCCTTCACATGAACGGCTTGCAAACAGTCAATTGCCTTGCTGTACCACGTAACACTTTCGGCTGAATTCTCGACACGGATTGTGTTGCCATAATTGCAATAGCTGCCGCCGAGTTCGATGTGATAGTCGGGCACGTTGGGGAACTCGGCGGCCAATTTCTCCCGAATCGCCAGCGCCATGCGGTGCTGTTCGTTCGCCGCCGCACTCTGGCCGAGATTGTTGAGCAAAATCCCCAACTTGTTGTGGCTCCGCGCCAGTTCCGGTCGGTAGGCCGGGATGGCGGGGAACTCGGCGACCAGTTTCTCTTGGATCACGATCGCCTTGCGATACTGCTCCTGTGCCAACGCAAGTTGGCCATAACCGTTAAGCATCATCCCGAGGTTGTAGTGGCTCCGGGCCAGGTCTTGCCGATAGGCCGGAACGGCGGGAAAATCGGCCGCCAGTTTGTCCTGGATTAGCAGGCCTTGGCGGTACTGTTCCTCGCCGGCCGCCCGTTGACCCGCCTCAGCCGACAACTGCCCCAGGCCTTGGTGGCTCAGCGCCAGGTTCGCGCGGTACGTGGCAATGGCGGGGAACTCGGCGACCAGTTTCTCTTGGATCACGATCGCCTTGCGATACTGCTCGACCGCCGCCGCACGCTGCCCGAGACCAGTCAGGAGAACGCCCTGGTTATAACAACTCAGCGCCAGGTTCGCGCGGTACGCCGCAACGGCGGGGAAGTCGGCGACCAGTTTCTCTTGGATCACCAACGCCTTGCGATACTGCTCCTGTGCCACCGCAAGCTGGCCGAGTTCTTTATGCAAGTTGCCCAGGTTGGTATGGCTGCTAGCTAACTCATTCTGGTACGCAGCCACTGTCGGTAAATCGGCGACCAGCTTCTCACGAATCACTAGGCCCTTGCGATGCTGCTCTACGGCCGACGGTTGCCGACCGAGGCTTTTGAGTACGTTCCCTTGGTTGTAATGGCTGCGGGCCAAGTCGCGGCGATACTCAGTCACGGCCGGGAATTCCGCGACCAGGTTCTGCTGAATGACAAGCCCGTTCTGAAACTGCTCTGCGGCCACTTCGGCCTGACCGAGTTGGTGCAGCAGCGACCCTTGGTTACTGTGGCCCAGTGCCAGATCGCGGCGGTACTCCGGCGCGTCCGGGAATTCGGCGACCAGGTTCTTCTGGATCGTCAACCCGTTGCGAAAGTGTTCGACCGCCGCCGCACGCTGCCCCAGATCGACCAGCAAGAGGCCCAGGCCGGTGTGACTGCGAGCGAGTTCTTGGCGATACTCGGGCGTGGTCGGGAACTCGGCGGCCAGCGAAGCGTAACTATCCCGAGCGAGACGGATCGCCGCTGCGGATTCTTCTTTCCGCCCCAGGCGGTACTCGATCGTGCCGACCCGACGGGCGGCCTGCGCATGCCGCTGGCGGGAGAGTTCATCGTTGGTTGGCTCGTCAGCAAATTCACGGTAGTAGCCCAGTACCCCCTGCAGGAACTTCTTCTGCTCCGCACTGATCTCTTTCTGTGTGGCCAAGGAATCCCCGGTCACGTCCGAGACCATCGCGTCCAACACACTGCGTGTGCGGTCGCGCGCTTTTTCGGCTGCCGTGCGCTGGG
Organism: Fimbriiglobus sp.; assembly: GCA_043785105.1. Taxonomy (GTDB): domain Bacteria; phylum Planctomycetota; class Planctomycetia; order Gemmatales; family Gemmataceae; genus Fimbriiglobus. Next base: position 2,543 of record JAYVXO010000152.1, on the reverse strand, counting down.
TACCCTCCCGCTCCTTGGCCTCCTTTTCGGCTTCGACCGCCGCGAGGGCTTTCCGCTCGTTCTGTTGGGCCAAGACCAGGCCCCAGGCGGTCCCCGCGAACCCGGCCAAAATGGCGAACAGCACCAGGCTCGCAGCGATCACCGGCCCCTTGTGTCGGTTGACGAACTTCCTCAGCCGATACCCGCGACTCGGTGGCCGCGCTTCGACGAACTCATCGGCCAAGTACCGTTGGACATCCCGGCTCAGGGCGTTGGCCGTCTCGTACCGTCGCGTGCGGTCCTTCTCGATTGCCTTGAGCACGACCCAGTCGAGTTCACCCTTCATCAACTTCGACAGGTGTGCCGGTTCCATGCCGCGGTTCGCGGCCACGCTCGGCAAATTGTCGATGGTGGAGAGTTTGGCGCTGGGTTTCGGGGCTTCGACCTCGCGGATGATCCGGAGGATTTCGTGGAACACTACCTTGTTGAGTGACTTGCGATCGACGGGCGTGGTCCCGGTCAACAACTCGTACAAAAGGACGCCGAGTGAATAGACATCGGACCGGGTGTCCACGTCCAGATTGTTCAGACTCGCTTGCTCGGGGGACATGTATTCGGGCGTCCCGACCACCATCCCGAAATCCGTCATCAGCGTCTTGTCGGTGAGTGCCGGACCCGCCACGGCCTTTGCCACGCCGAAGTCGATCACTTTCGGTACGGGGCGGTCGTCGTACAGAGCGATCAGCACGTTACTCGGCTTAATGTCGCGGTGGATGATCCCCTTCTGGTGGGCGTGCTGAATCGCCTGACACACCGGGACGAACAACTCCAACCGTTGTCGCGGGGTCAGGTGCCGTTCGTCGCAGAATTTCGTGATGGGCACGCCCTTCACCAGTTCCATCACGAAGAACGGTCGGCCACTCGGCGTCATTCCCGCATCCAGTACTTTGGCGATGTTGGGGTGGTCCATCATCGCTAACGCCTGCCGCTCGGCGTCGAATCGTGCCAGAACGGCCTTCGAGTCCATCCCCGACTTCACGACCTTGACCGCGACCGCACGCACCAGGGGGGCCAATTGTTGGGCCATGAACACCGTGCCCATCCCGCCTTCACCGATCGCTTCGATGAGTTTGTACTTGCCGTCGAGAACCGCCCCGAGGAGTTCGTTCCGGTCCAGGATATGGGTCGTTGGCGGGGCCGGCCCAGAGCCTTTTTGGCTCGACTCGAACAGCATCTGCTGCGCCGCTGGTACGTCTAAGAACAGCCCACTTCGGGAATGAGAGGCGAGCAGTTCTTCGACTTCCTTTCGCAAGGCTGCATTGTCACCGCAAACGGTTTCGACGTACTTCGTCCGTGCGTTCGCGTCGGCAATCTCCAAGGCCGCAAGAAACACCTCTTCGACGGTCATGGCATCGGCTCTGTACAAGTGTGGCGAAGGGGAACATGAATACCAATGCGTTCTCGACGCGGAAACCTAGCCAAAATTGTCAGGGTTGCGTTTCAGCCCCTTCGACTTCCCGCCGGAGCCACGCCCGTGCAAACGCCCAATGACGCCCGGCGGTCCGTTCGGAGATGCCCAACGCCGCCGCAGCTTCGGGAAGTGTCAAACCCGCGAAGTAGCGAAGTTTCACCAATTCGGCTTTCACGGAGTCGATGACCGCCAATCGAACCAGGGCTTCGTCGAGAGCGACGAGGTCTTCCTGAATTTCCGTAGCGACGGCAAGATCGGGAAGCAATTCCACCCGGACCCGTTCGCCGCGTGTCGGAGTGCCGCCTTGCGGCGAGCCGCATCAACAAGAATTCGGCGCATCGCCTCGGCAGCAGCGGCAAAAAAGTGACCTTCGTTCTGCCAGCGAACCTCGTCGGTCGGCCCAATGAGTCGAAGGTAGGCCTCGTGGACAAGTGCCGTGGGTTGCAGGGTGTGATTGCAATCTTCTCGCACCATCCGCACGGCGGCAAGCTTTCGCAACTCTCCGTACACAAGCGGCAGCAACTCGGCGGCGGCAACCCGATCGCCCGCCTTGGCCGCGTTCATCAAATCGGTGACGTCGGACATTTGTGCGACACACCCTAAAGATTCGCACATTGTACCAAGTCAGAGAATTGCGGGTCAAGAACGGCTAATTTCCGTTCGAGGCGATTCCGCCTCTCCGGAACACAGGACGCGAGACGCGCGGGCCATGTAACAATCTTCGCCAAACCTGCAGGTAATCGTTGCGAAGAGAATACACTCTACGCGGCCAATAGTGATACGTTATTGAAGGTCTGGAACTTCAGGGTCATCAGGGATGATAACTCGTCGGCGTGGTGGGTGGGCACGCCGTTCAGCGTGGTCGGCGAGTTGGCGAGTCGGTCGGGGGCCGGGATCGCGTCGCCGCAACGCCTCCAGGCCTCCGTCGCGGTAGGCGAGGATGTCGCGTTTGGCGGTGGCGACGCCAACGTGCGCGATGCGTGCGGCCTCGTCGCGGGAGTGCCCCAGATGAACGGCCCAGAGGACGTTCAGTTTGCGTCGGACGATCGGATCGGGATGGTGGTTGCGGTCCGCCAAAACGGCATCTTGTTCG
>JAYVXO010000151.1:0-15139 GCA_043785105.1 Fimbriiglobus sp. | reverse complement strand
CAGGCGGCCATTCGGGACTCCCTTCCGTTGTGAGAAGGAGAGTAGAACAGAATCTAGCTCACAGAAAAAGATCATTTACTACCGGGCAGAGTATAGCCACAGATGTGCAATCACCAGTAGCAGCGCCCCGATGCCCATCGGGATCAACATATAGAGGTCGTTATTTTGCAAGTCCGGCATGGGTCAGCCCTCACAGTGAAACGGGAAATGTGTAGTGAGTTTTAGAAGGGAGTGCCGCATCGAACCACCGCGGCGATTAGGAATTCAGCGTTTCTACAAGATGTGTTAGGTAGTAATCAGTTGCTTGTTAGCCCGACGCGCCAGCGAGGGTTCGGGTATGCCCCTCGCTAGCGCGTCGGGCTAACAAGATGCGTTAACGACACGATCGGAACTCGCCCTCACCACGTCTCGCGGGGTTCTGGCATGGGCAAACTGCTGAGGTCGGTTCCGGTGCCGGGTTGGGCGTCCGGGTGGGCGCTCCACCAGTCCGTGGACCGTTCCTCGGTCCAGTGTTCGCCGCAACCGGACAGTACGAAGGCGTGTTCCAAATCGGCGGCGTTGCTGAACCGCTCGTGGGGGTGTTTGCCCAGACATTTCTTGACGATGGCAATCACGTCATCCGGCGCGAGTGGGTTGTAGTTCACAATCGGGAGCGGACTTTCGTTGACGACGGCAAGCAATGTCTTCATCGGGTTTTCACGATGAAACGCCTCCTTCCCTGTCAACAGGTAGTAGGCAACGCTCCCGAGGCTGAAGAGGTCGCTGCGGCCGTCCAACGATCCGCCCGAAGCCTGCTCCGGGGACATGTACTCCGGGGTTCCGACAATGAGGCCCTCACGGGTGATTTTTGCATCCGGGTTCAGCTCGTCAGCCAGGGAATGCACGAGGCCAAAATCGACCACCTTCACCTGATCGTGCGGCGCACCGTCCGGGAAAATCAGGATGTTGGACGGCTTAATGTCCCGGTGAACCATGCCATGCCGATGGGCTTCCCGCAAGGCACCACAAACTTGACGAATGATATGCACAACCCGGTCTGCGGGTTGCGGTCCGTGACGTGCGACCAAGTCTTCGAGGCTTAGCCCGTTCAGGTATTCCATCACGTAATAAAAGGTTCCGTCGTCGGCGACGCCGTAGTCGTAAATCTCTACCGTGTTCGGGTGACGAAGCTGCGCCGTGGCCTGAACCTCGCGCTCGAAGCGTCTCAGTTGTTCGGGGTTGTTTAGATAGCGGGTGTGGATTCGCTTGAGCGCACAGGGGCGTTTCAACAGCCGGTGTTCGGCGAGATAAACTTCCCCCATGCCACCTTGACCGAGCTTGCGACGAAGGCGATATTGCCCCATCTCGCGGATCACTTCGCGGGCGGTCAACACTTCGTGCTGGAGCGCGGCAATCTTCGCGGTGCCAAAAATTCCCAGGCCCGCACCAGCCGCCAACATCGTCACGGAGATGGCAAACACTTGCACCGCATACCGTCCCACCGGCGGGTGCGTGGTCGCCGCGACCGCACTCACTCCCAATGCCACCAAACACATCGCCAATGTAATCCCCACGCCACGCGATAGCGTGTTCGGCACGAGCACGCCGTGAAACACGATCAGTGCGAACCAATTGAAGTGAACGATGAGCGCCGCCGCGAGTGTAGACATTTGCTCATGCTTGAGGGCTAGTGGCGACATCCCCTCGAATTTGTTGCCTTCATACCCGTACTGTGGACTGGCAGTCAGTACGGAGAACTGCCAGTAAGCAAAGAACAAGGCCATCATCCCGAAGATGGCGATTTCCACAACGCGAAGCAAATTCTCGGACGAGTTCCGGTAAAAGTACAAAAACCCCGCGAAGCTTAGCAACGACGCGAAGGTGACGATCGACAACCCCAACCCACTTCGCCCGACCGCACTTCGCCCGAACAGTTCGATGAAATTGGTGGACGCACAAATCACGAAGAACAGGAACGGCACGGCGGCAACCAAACAACAAATGAAGAGTCGATGATGGAACAGCGCCTTTGCTTCGGGGTCCAGGACCACGCTAGTGTTCAAGAACCCTGCGCTGGACGGCATCACGGTCCCGCGATCCGTGATGAGCCGGATGGCAGGTGGTAACACCGCCGACGGGTTCAGCTCGAAATCGGTACTCGACGGGTCCGGAGACTTCCCATTTGGACTCCAGGAATTCGAGGGTAATTGAACAGTTCGGCGTGGAAATGGCCGATCAGGTCTCGCGGTAGCGGACATGGAAACAGCTCGGTTGCATGGGCGATCAGAACGAGTCTAGCTGGATTGTAGCTTTTCTTATCGCTTTCGCATCAGTCTGGGCAAAACATTCTGTCCCAACTTCGCATCAGGGCCGAAGCGATCCTGTTTTGTTAGCCCGACGCGCGAGCGAGGGGTCTGGTCTACTCCTCGCTCGCGCGTCGGGCTAACAAACCAATGTTGGCAACTATCTTGCTGTGATTTCACAGCAACTCGCTGATCGGTTCCGGGTCGTCCAGGACCGCGACGGGTCGGCCGCTGGGGTCCATCAACTGCAACTTCGGGTCGATGCCCAGCACGTGGTAGATGGTCGAGTGGATGTTCGACGGGGTGACGGCGCGGGTCTTCGGAACGGTCCCGTTGCGGTCGGTGGAACCGACGATTTGCCCGCCCTTCACGCCGCCGCCACCCAGGAGGCAGAACATCGCGTTGCCCCAGTGGTCACGGCCTGGGGTTCCCTTGCTCATCGCGGCGCCACCGTTGCCGCCGTCGTTCATCTTCGGGGTTCGGCTAAACTCGCCACACAGGACGACCAACGTGGTTTCGAGCAATCCTCGATCTTCCAGGTCCGTGAATAGTGACGCGACGGCACTATCGACTTTCGGCAAGTAGTTCTCCATGCCGGCCTTCAGATCCCAGTGATGGTCCCACCCGCCGAAATGCACGGTCACGAACGTCGAACCCGCTTCGACGAGTCGGCGTGCCAGCAGCACCGATTGGCCCCAACTGTGGCGACCGTACTGGTCGCGGAGCCGGGGGTCTTCTTTGCTCAGGTCGAAGGCGACACGGGCGTTGGCCCCGGTGACGAAGTCGAACGCTTCCCGTGAGAATCGGTCCATCGCGTCGGATTCGGCAAGCGGCGTCAGGTTGCGACGGGAGGCATCAAAGTGTTGGGCGAGTGCCCGCCGTTCTTCGAGCTTATTCAGCGTCAGCCCGTTGGCGAGGTTCAGATTTTGCACTTTGAAACTGAGTGAATTCGGATCACCGCCGGTTGCGAACGGGTTGTGTTGATTCCCCAGAAGATGCCCGCCGAAGTAGCCCGGATTCAACCCGATGCTGCTGGCGTAAGGGATTGCCAGATAGCCCGGCATCCCCGGTTGGCGGGCGCCCACTTCGCGGTTGACGATCGCCCCGATGCCCGGAAACTTCTGCGAATTGTTCGCCCCGCTGACGCCCATTTCTTTCGTCGTCAACATCCGGTGGCCGCCCGCGAAATGGTCGCCGGTGTTGTGGTACAGCGACCGCACCACCGAAAACTTGTCCGTCACAGTGGCTTGGCGGGGAAAGAGTTCGCTGATTTCAAACCCCGGCACCCGCGTGCGGATCGGCTTCCAAATGCCGCGGTACTCGACCGGCGCGTCCGGCTTCATGTCATATGTGTCCAAGTGCCCCGGCCCGCCGTCGAGCCAGATCAGGATCACGGACGTGTTTTTGCGCGACGTTGATTTCGCCGACTCGTCCTTAGCCCGGAGCATCTGCGGCAAGCCGACGCTCGCCATCCCCGCGACGCCGAGTTGCAAGAAACTCCGTCGCCCGATGCCGTCGCAGTAACGACCCGTCGAGCCAATATCGAGACGAAACATGATCAACTCCGAAAAGGGACTGTCAGACCACGCACCGTCAAGTCTGAAGGTAGGCAGGAACCGCGACCAATCACCGGCAGGCCCACACTTTCGCAAGCCCGCGAGCAAGAGTCAAGCATTATTTGCCACCCGTTGCCAGTGACAGCCCGGCGTCAGTGGGCAGCAACGGGCGTTCGGGGAGGGAGGAGTTACTAAGTGAGATGCGAAAAACCGCATGTAAGCAAGCGAAAAACACCTCACCGATTAAGTCAGTTCACAGTGATAGAGCTACGACTCGAACCGATCCAGCAACGCTAACGCCACTCCGGCCTTTTGGCGTACAGTCGCCCACTCCGGGGACGACCGTACCGATTCCTCGGACCACCCATCGTCCCGAATGATACCAAACGCAGCGTCCACTGCGGCATGGGCTGACACCAATTCGGGCGGAAGCTCGGCGGCGAAGTTGCCAACTACGGCCGCCCAGAAGTTGTCGAAGTCCAGGGCCAGCTCGTCCGGCTTGCAACACCCGTCCGGCATGCCGGCAAGGGCCACGACCCCGTTCGCCGCCAGGAGGCGGAGCGACTGTCGAAGTTCACGGAACAGCCACTCGCGGTTGACGCCGTCCATCCGGTTGCCCCTCAACCGCCCATCGACAAAGCTCAGCAGCCGAGGCCGCTGGGTGAGCTACGAATCCCAGAAAGCGCACATGCAGCCCCAGGTCCGTTACAGCGCATAGTTAGGCGTTCCTTTGCACCGGCCATCGCCCGTCTAATCCGGATTTGCGCCCAGGTCAATGATCTCCGGCGGCTCGACGGCCAGCACGCTAACGCATTTGTCGCACACCACGAGGTACTCGCGGAGGCCGGTGAAGAACCCCGGCGAGTTGAACAGCGGCCGGTGCGACTCCAGTTCCTGCCAGCCGCCCTCTTCGACCTCGTACAGCCACCCATTGCCGGTATGGTAGTTGTCCCAGAACTCGCACAGGTCACGCTCGTCCAGTACGCGAAAGCCCGCAGGACGGTGGAACACTACCCGCGCGAACACGAAACCCTCGCCCTGAACCTCGATGGCCAACCCGTCATTGTCATACCACAGAGACCGCACGGCGACCTGCTTGTAGCGTGTGCTGGGCAGGAACGGTATACACTTCGGGGGCCTCATCTGCAGTGCGCTCTTATGCAGCCTAACAAATTACTAGACAGGACTGGTTCTATATAATCGTGAGTTCCGTCTACTCCGATTTTGATTCAGCCGGTTCCAAAAGACTATAACACAACTTTCTTCTAAACTCATTTAATTTACACGTTGCGTTTCGGTCAGGCAACACAATTCCGTTTCGACGAATGTTGGGGCAACGTTTGCACTCAATTCGCCCAACAAACCAAGCTTGTCGCGGTAGAAATTGCGTTGCGTGAAATCGGCCTCTTGCCTGAATCCTTATAATGCCGATAAAGATTGTGCCGTTACTGGTTGAAGCTCGACCAGAGGATGTTTCTGTCATGACTCCAATTGCTGTTGAATCGCTCCGAATGAGCAACGAACAAATTGCGGACGCGAACCGGCGATTGTCGGGGGCTTCACCGCAGGATGTGTTGCTGTGGGCGGTCACGCACTTTCACCCGCGTCTGTTGATGGCCACGGCGTTTGGGGCGGAGGGGTGTTGCCTGATTCACATGCTCGCCGAGATTGAACCGGGCGTCACGGTCATCAATCTGGAAACGGGCTACCAGTTTGCGGAGACATTGGAACTCCGCGAACGGATCAAGGATCGCTACGGGATCGCGGTCGAATACATCCTTCCGGAATTGTCGGTTGCGGACTACGAGAAGGAACATGGCGGGCCGTTGTACGGCCATCGTCCGGACCAATGTTGCCATGACCGTAAGGTGCTGCCGTTGCGTCGGGCGATGGCCCATTACAACCCGCTCGCCTGGATCAGTGCGATTCGGAAAGACCAGACTGAGAACCGGGCGACCAATGCCGATGTCGTGCAATGGGACGCGAAGTTCAACGTCGTCAAAGTGAACCCGCTTCTGAACTGGACCAAGAAAGACGTGTGGGCGTTCATCGTGAAGCACGATGTGCCGTACAACCCGCTGCACGACCAGAATTACCCCAGCATCGGCTGTTGGCCCTGCACCCGAGCCGTGCAACCCGGCGAAGACGATCGGGCCGGTCGGTGGGCCGGGAACGTCAAGAAAGAGTGCGGGCTGCACGTGATCGAACACAAGGACGGGTCGGGAATTTAAGAAGTGGATAGTGGCCAGTGGATAGTGGTTAGTAAGCAAAAAAGAGCCACACGCATCATGATGCGTGTGGCGTTGGCACCCTGCCCCTAACCACTCTCCTTCTATTCACTCTGCTTCTATCCACTATCCACTGTCCACTCACCACTATTCGGACCCGCCCATGTTGTTCTCGGCCAAGGCGGAATATGCGTGTTTGTCGATGCTCGAACTGGCGGTGCAGTACGGCGACCCGCACCCGATTCGGCTGGCGGACATCGCGGACAAGCATGGCATTCCGCAACGGTTCCTCGTGCAGATTTTGTTGCAGTTGAAGGGGGCGGGGTTGGTGGCCAGCACACGCGGGGCGTCGGGGGGCTACCAACTGGCACGTGCGCCGGACGAGATTTCGCTGGCGGACATTTTGAGTATCGTGGACCGAACCGATGCCCCGGTGGCGAAGAACAGTCGCCCGACGGCCCGCGAAGGTGAGGTTTCCCAACTGGCAGCAACGTTGCACACCATTTGGGACGAAATTCAACAATCCCGTGTGAAGATTTTGCGCCAAACAACCCTGGCCCGGCTCGTCGAAGCCGGGCAAGGTCTGCAGTACGTGATTTGATCGACCCGTTTTTATGGAAAGTTCCAGTGTGTTCGTGTGTGAGAGTGGAGAGTAAAGAGTGGAGAGTGGAGAGTGATCTGTTTTCACTCTCTACTCTCCACTCTCACACTCTGGCACTTTTCACGACAGGCTGGTACTCCGAGTAGTTAGGAGCTGATTCGATGGCTGATTTGATTCTTCCGCACGGTGGCGTTTCGACCCCGGTGAACCGCACCGTGACGAAGCTGGAAAGCCTGACCACGACCGCGATTCCGGTCTCGGACGCGGACCTTTCCACGCTGTACCGCATCGGTGACGGTGGGTTATCACCGCTAACCGGGCCGATGGTGAGAGCGGAATACAACCAAGTTCTGGAAGACGAAGTCATCGTTCGGGACGGCAAAAAATACGCCTGGACGATCCCACTTGCGTTCCCGGTCGAAGAGTCGCTCGCCAAAACTTTGCAAACCGGAACGACCTACCCACTGAAGAACGAACGCGGCGAAGTGGTCGGGACGTTGTTGCTCAAAGATGTCTACCCGTGGGACAAAGTGAAGTACAACACCAGCGTGTATGCCACCCCGCGCACCGACCACCCCGGTGCCCGGATTGCGACCTCGGACCCCCGCACGTACCTCGTCGGTGGGGATGTGCAAGTGCTGGCCCAACCCAAGAACCCCGCCTACGGCGAGTTGGTTTTAACGCCACTCGAAACGCGGGCACTCTTCGCCAAGAAGGGCTTCCAACGGGTTGTGGCGTTCCAAACCCGCAATGCGTTGCACCGTGCCCACGAGTACGCCCTGGTGAACGGTCTCGAACGGCTTACCCGCGAAGGTCACTTCACCGGGGCGGTGCTAAATCCACTCATCGGCGAAACAAAAGCCGACGATGTGGATGCCGGGACGCGGATGAAGACTTACCGTGCCCTCATCGACAACAAAGTGCTTGGCCAAGGTGACATCGACGAAGAACTGTGGGCGAAGGTCGGCAAGCCGTTCAGCGACCACGTCATGCTGTTGGGTCTGGACATCAAGATGTTCTACGCTGGACCGAAAGAAGCGGTGATGCACGCGATTTATCGGCAGAACTTCGGGTTCACGGACATCATCATCGGTCGCAAACACGCCGACGCGCCGTTCGACGACAAGGGCGAAATCTGGGACGGTCTCGCCGCCCACCGCAAGTTCGACGAACTCAAAGGCGAACTGCTGATTCAACCCGTCAAAGTCGGCTTTGCGGCCTTCTACGCCGAGTGGAACCGCGTCGGACTTGTCGAGAATGCCCCGAAAGAGTGGAAGCCAGTCAACATCAGTGGCAGCGACCTCCGTGCCCAACTCGGTCGCGGCGAACTCCCCGACCCCCGCATCCTCCGCCCCGAAACCGCAAAAGTGCTGATCGAGAAGTACAAGGCCGGTTGATCGCCAGCGGCAGCGACAAGAAACGAAAAGACCGCTCCAGCACTGGTGCGGTTTTTTCGTTTGGCTGTTGTCACTTACCGATTCGGACCGGGGACTTGAAGTTGTATCGTGGTGCCGGTCGTGGGCTTACTCGGCATGTCGCCGGGGAGGGGCGGTCCCATGAAGTTGTTCGGCTGGGGTTGTGGGGCGGCGGTGTTTTGAACGGCGTTACCGAACTTCTCCCCGAACTTCTTGGCATCGTCCGTGATCTTCTTCGTATCGACATCGCCCACGATGTTCACTTTGCCATCGGTGCTTGCTTTGATGTTGAAGGTGTACCAATTGAAGTACCACCCCAACCCCGCAAACATCACGACGATAAACCCGACCAACGCCAGTAAGTTCCGCATGTGTCGTCCCTTCCGAATAGTGAATCCTGATATCCTCGGTTATTCGGATCACATGTTGCCGCAAAACCGGCATGTCGTCCACCCCAACCCGAAACACCGTGGCGCGGGTTGTAGCTAAAATCTCTGGGCCTCGGAAAAGCATTTTTGACACCCAGAGCTTTCAGCCGCACCCGTCAGGCATAGTCAGTCCAAATCCAAAATCGCCATCAAACAACACTTTGTCCGTGCTTCCCCCGCAAACCCGTGTATACTGCTACCAAAACCGGCAGATTCGTAGCACATACTTATTTCCATTGACGTTTTGGTCCGACTTCACAAGTTTCGCAAAGAAATTGGTGATTCGCGCGCTCAATCGCAGACTTCCCGACGCCTATTCCAGTAGTGAGAGGGCTACGTCCATGCCAACAACGACTACCAACTTCGCACCAGAACTGTACCGCAGCCAACTTCTTTTGCTGGCAAGGAAACAGTGGGGTCACGTATTGCAGGCTTGGGGTGAACCGTCTGATCTGGTCCAAGTCACGCTCTTGGAAGCCCATCATGAACTCGGGACTTTCAAAGGCGAGACAACGCCCGCGTTCGTGGATTGGTTACGACGGATCCTGCTGAACAACATGCTCGACGTGATCCGGGCAACGCGCTGCGGGATGCGGGACTACAAGAAGAAGATGTCGTTAACGATTCTGGAATTGTTTTCGGCCAGCTTTGGCGTCAACCTCGCCTACGACGACCCGTCCCCGAGCCGACTTGCGATGCACGAAGAGGAATTGAACAGCCTAGCCGACGCCCTGGAACTGTTGCTGCCCGATCAACGCGAAGCCATCACGCTGCACCACCTCTGGGGTCTGACGTCGAAGGAAACGGCTGAAATGATGGGTCGGAGCACCCAAGCCGTGGGCGGACTGCTGCACCGTGGCCTCAAAGCATTGCGGGAACAGATGCGGCAAGGAGGGGTATGATGAGCAGCAATCCCGGCAAGTCGTCCGATTGGGAGGCACGGCTTGACGCAGCCGTGGCCGAATACCTGGCGTGCGAGGATACCGGGAGAACGCCGGATCGGACCGAGTTCCTGGCTCGTTACCCGGACCATGCCAAAGAGCTAGCCGGTTTTCTGGAAGACCAGGCCCATTTCCGCCGCATTGTGAGTCCATTTACAACTAGTGAAAAAACAACCACGACTTCGTGCCCGCAATGCCAATGTTTTTTAGACACGGTTGATAGCGGAACAACCTGCGCGAGCTGCGGGTGGCGATCGACATTGGGGCCGTCCGTTGAAGACCCCTTCCCGATCACTCATCGACTCGGACGAATCAAGCTCACGGCAGTGATCGGGCGGGGCGGGTTCGGCACGGTGTACAAAGGGTGGGATCCGGAGATGCACCGGACCGTGGCCGTTAAGGTACTCCGGCAGGATCCCAACAAGACTCGTGCTCGATCGAATCTGGAGCGGTTTCTACGGGAAGCCAAGGTCACGGCACAACTCGACCACCCTGGCATTGTTCGCGTTTACGACGTCGGCCAGGAAAAAGGCACGCCTTACATTGTGAGTGAGTTGATTGAGGGGCGGACGCTCGATAGCCGGATTCAGGCTGACAGGCCGACGCCGAATCAATCCGCAAAACTCATATCTCAAGTTGCGGACGCCTTGCACCATGCCCACCAAAAAGGGGTGGTCCATCGTGACGTGAAACCGTCGAACATCCTCATGCGTGATTCCGAAGTGCCCTTAATCACCGACTTCGGGTTGGCCTTTTGGGACAGTGGTGACGCGAACCTAACGGAAGACCAGCAAGTCCTGGGAACGCTGCGCTACATGAGTCCGGAGCAGACTCGTGGTGACAACCGCCGGGTGGATCATCGGACTGACGTGTACAGCCTAGGCGTGATCCTCTACGCCCTGCTCACGGGTGAGCTACCGTTCACCGCAAAAAACCGGGTGATTCTGTCGTATCAAGTTGACTACGAGGAACCGCGACCTCCCCGTGCTCGGAACGACCGTGTCCCCCGAGATCTCGAGACCATCTGCTTGAAGTGCCTGCGGAAAGAGCCGAACAGTCGGTACGACACGGCGGCGGACTTGGCGGACGACTTACAGCGATTCCTGGACGGCAAGCCGATCCTCGCCCGCCCGGTCGGCAATTTCGAGCGGCTCGTTCTGTGGGCCAGGAGAAACCGGACTCTGGCAGCAGTCGGGGCGATGGCAGCAATGCTGTTACTGGCAACGACTGTGATCTCGGTGGCCTGGGCCGTCCACGCGGACAACCAGGCGAAAGAGGTTCAGGCTGCCCTCACGCTCTCCAAGTTAGTTCGAGCCGAAACGGAATTCGACCGAGGACTCGACGCGGTAGACACGGGGGACATCGGGTTGGGATTGCACTGGATGGCGCGGAGTTTGGACACGGCTCCGACCTCCGCGACGGATCTGAACTGGACAATTCGTGCCAACCTGAACGCATGGACGCAACAACAGGTCACCCTGTTAGACTGTCGCAATCCGCCCCAAGGAAAGGTTCTTGCGTTCGCCCCGGACGGTCGGTCCGCGTGGTTTGTTGATCCGGACCGCCAGACGGTTCGCTGCTGGGATTTGAAGTCAGCCAGTGTCGTCGGGCCGACACTGGTACACAGAGCTGTTGGTGTGGAGTCGGTTGCAATCAGCCCCGACGGCAAACACATTGCGTGTGGCGGGCAAAACTGTGGCGTGAGCATTTGGGACGCGACAAATGGCAAGCCCGAACCCGCCCCAGTTGTCGAGTCCGTCACCGGGTTAACTTATTCCGACAATGGTCGGGATTTGATTCTTGGACTTGGCAAAGCCAAGAACTTGAACGCAGCTTTTCAGGCATGGGATGGGAATACGATCCGCCCAGTTCTGGGCGTCGCGGTTCGACCTGGGCCAGTCGTCATGGCCGTTGGATCCGAGGGACGGACCCTGCTAACCGCAGGGCAGGGTGACAAGGAGTTACGCCGCTGGGATGTCACCAAAGGACAACTCCTGGACCGTATCCTGCGGCACCCGTCAACGGTCGCAACGATCGCGGTGAGTCCGGACGGGAAACGGGTTCTCACCGGGGGCGATGACAGGGTCGCTCGACTGTGGGACATCGAATCCGGTCGGCTAATGGCCGTGATGCACCACCGGAACCCGGTGACGGCTGTGGCGTTCGAGAAGTCTGGCAAGAAACTCCTGACGGCGAGTGTCAACGACGCGACCCGTGTTTGGAGTGTCCCGGACGACGGCGAAGCCCGCCTGAGACAGCCCATTACCAAGCCGGTTCGGGCGATGGTGTTCAGCCCGGACGACAACCGAATCGCGACGGGTCGGGACGACGGACAAGTGCAATTTTGGGATGTAACCAACGGCAAATTCGAGGCAAGCGGACAACCGCTGCCCCACAAAGGTCCGGTCCGAAAGCTCCGGTTTAGCGCGAACGGAAACGTACTTGTCGTCGCCACGTACAACAAGAAAGGGGCGGAGGTCTGGAACCCAAAAACCTCAGTTCAAGTCGCATTCCTGGATCACCCGTCCGCCGTCCGCGACATGTGCTTCAGCCCGGACGAGCGGTCTGTCGCGACGGTGGGTTACGACGGTCACGTTCGATTGTGGTGGAGTCAGACTGGCACGTCTGTGTTTCCAGACCCGGTCGCGCTCGGCGCGCCAGTTATCACGGCCGTGTTTCGGCCCGACATCGCCGTGCTCATTACGGCACACAAGGACCGGATGGTCCGCCGGTGGGATGTCACCACCGGGTTGGAAATCGGCGTGCCGATGCCACACGGTGACACTGTCCATGTCCTGGCGTTTCACCCCTTGGACCCGAAGACGTTGCTGACGGCCGGGTCCGACGGTATCGGGCGGCTCTGGGACGCAGACACGGGCGTGGTGTGCGGCCCGTCGTTGCCACACGGGTTCGCAATTTCCGTGGCGGCCTTCACAAAAAATGGACGCAACGTCTTGACAGGCGGCCTTGATGGTAAGACTCGCGTGTGGGACGTTTCCACAGGCCAAGAAGTCGAGCGAACACTCCAACACGGTGGACAGGTCCGAGCGATCGCCGTCAGTTCGACTGGAAAATGGGCAGCAACAGCAAGTGACGACGGGACTGCGCGGTTGTGGTCCACGCACTTAGGCCGACCCATTGGTCCGCCGATACGACACGATCCCAGCGCGTTGTGCGCGACCATCGACCCCACCGACCGTTGGGTGCTCACTGCGGGGGAGGATCGAACAATCCGGGTACAACTGGCGCCGAGTGAACTGGCCGGTCAACCCAAACGCATCATGCTGTGGCTTCAAGTCACCACCGGAGTTGAATTGGATTCCCGAGGCGACATCGTGCCGCTCCACCCGAACACGTGGCGGCAACGAAAAGCGGCACTGCAAACGATGGACAACCTGTGAATGAACAACTTGTATTTTCCCAACGATACTTGTTTTGACGCCAACCTTTAACTTTTACCAGGAGTTTGAAGATGATTCAGCCCACTCGAAATGAAATTGTGGCGGCCATTGATCGTCTTGTCGTGACGATCAGAAAAGAGATCAGCAACGAATTGCTTTTGAAAGCGACGGCACTGCAACAGTTTGAAGTGAATGATGCCGCAAATCACTTGATCCTGCGATTGTCCCAAGCCAAATCTCAAGTTCTTGCGAGCACGGCGTTCGCCGTGGATTGGGAAACTTGGGTGGAAGACTCGATTAGCCACCGTATCGAATCCTTTAGCAAGCTGCTTAACATACTAGTCGCAGAACCCCTCGGCGTCTGCACTTACCCAGGCGGGTCATTCTGCTCGACGCAAGAGGAGTGCGATCTACCCAATAGCAGTTGGTCCCTAGGTGGGTGTAGTTGAACTGGCGAACCGTTCGCGGCCAGTCTCTCGCACCCCAGGGTGTACTCGATAACACCAAACCTGTGTCCCTGGCTCGAACCGATGAATCAGAGTCACACAAGTTTGGTGCCATCGTGCCCGACAACAGCTCTGTACATTACCGGCTACAAATTTCATGCTAGCCGGGTTCATGCCAACTCTCACACACGTCCAGTACGACTTGGTCCAAACTCGTGTTGTCACACCCGATGATTTGATTCCGTTGTTTATACTCCCCAAGAGACCTCGCCCATGTCTACCACGTTTAACATCGCATTGCCATTTTGCTTCGTCGGGTGCTTGACGACATTTCTTTCACTCCACGCCATGTTCGAGAATCCGCAGCCATTGGTGAACGATGCGCCGTTCCGCGATCGTCAAATGGACCAGGTACCCGGTGACATTGACTTCAAAGAAGCCGTGGACGAGACACAAGATCGACACCGGTTCAATGACCTCTCTTGGCGGCTGTTCGTTTCGTTAAACTGGCCGGCGACGGGTATCAAGCGTGGCGAAGCGGATGTGAAGAATAAATTCGGCGCGGACTCCGAACACGTCGTCTGGGGTACCTGGAAAACTCTTCGAGAGTTGTACCCACCAGACCCGCTACAAACTCCGCCGACACCGTGGAACAGTTACGACGCGGAATTTGAAGCGTTACAGCCCGCCAAGGGTCTGACCAAAGATGCGGGAAAGCGAAAGATTCTCAGCCACGTCCTTCGTCTGGGAAAAGTGACACAGGCTGGATTTGAATCCAGAATACTTCCCCCACTTGTCGCCCAGAACAGCACATATGTGATGTATGAAATCCGCGTGAACGAAATTGCCTATAACTTTATCGTCAACAACCAGTATTATCTCCGCGAGAAACTTGAGAAAGCGACAGGCGATAACCAACTCCTTGCGTTTCCTGACGGCTCGATTGTTATGAAAGCGGCGTGGCTGGAGTTGAAGGATATCGACGAGAAAACACAGAAACGGTTCTACCACGTCCCGGCAGAACTAGCAGAACGTGTCGAAGGGAAAGACGGCCTCCAACTTCGGAAGTCCGAAGTGGGATTGGTTGGCTTGCACATCGCGGTTAAAACACCCAGCAAGCCGAGTTGGATTTGGAGCACGTTTGAGCACGTCGATAACACGGAACCCGGCCCGAACGCCACCCGCGCGTCGTTTAGCAAAAACGACCCCGCAGTCATTCACGTCAAGTTTAATGTTGATGAACTCCCGCCCAAAATCGTAGCTGGGAAACCACTCCCCGCAAACCCGAAGCCCGTCGATGTGGAACGGGCCAACGCGATTCACCCCACGACACATAACACCAACATGAAGTACCATCAATCGCGTGACGTGAATCAAACGGTGTGGGCGAACTACCGACTCGTGGTCACGCAGTGGGTCGGAAACACTGACCCCGGTGATCCGAATCAAATCACAGACTTGACCGCGACGCGAGTCTTTCCCAGCGGTGGTGCCGCCAACACTACGATTGAAACCTACCGCCAGTCGGATTCGTGCCTGGGGTGTCACCAAACGGCAGACCGTTCCCGGTTCGTTTTCTTCCCCGCTCTCCGTGCATTCCCCGTAAAAACGCACGATTGACAAGTCCGGGCGAAATCATTGTGACCACTTCGCAGCCGAGGCAAGTTCGCTTCGGCTGTCACGTCAGCCCTGTACGTGCGAACGCCCAATCTCCCCGTTACCAGACACCGCTTATAGTATCCTGCTAGGCCGTGTTGATTGATGTTGTTGGAATCTGGGCGGCTTGGTAAACGGCTGGGGTAAGGCTGGCAAACTCAGACCGGAGCGCACGGATGCATCGC
>JAYVXO010000150.1:0-39715 GCA_043785105.1 Fimbriiglobus sp. | reverse complement strand
CAGGCGGCCATTCGGGACTCCCTTCCGTTGTGAGAAGGAGAGTAGAACAGAATCTAGCTCACAGAAAAAGATCATTTACTACCGGGCAGAGTATAACTGACTACGCAGTACCTCACGCCAGCAAGAGAGGTCATGGAGCGATACGCTCAACTCGTGGAGTGACTTCCACAAGTTCTCGGTTGGTCGCGTCGATTCCTCAAGTTGTCGTTCGCGTTTCAACGACCAGTCATGAATCGCGTTGATTTCCAATGTGCGTTTTGCCGCTTGCGAATCCACCGTCGGTATCGTTTCGGCAATCGGTTCCGAGCGTAATTCGTGGTTCGATGCGTCGGTTGAAACGACGTGCAATTCTGAATGGTCAATTGACTCGGAATCGAGTGAAGTTTCTACAGGTTGTGTTCCGGTATTAGGTGGTTGACAAGCTGCAACTTCCGATGCCCCATTCCCGATGTTGCTCTCAAGTATTTTAGTCAGTTCAGGCGGTCGGGTCGCTCGGTCCGGCTCCGGGAAGAATTGCTGGATGACTTCGATGACGGGGCGAGAATTGGCGAGACGTTTCCATCGTTCCGTCGCCGTGTGGAGATCGAGTTCCTGAACGGCCCCGCGAAGATCGGACTGGAGCTTGTTTTGTGCAAGTTCTAACCGAACCGGATCGTGTAAGTATCCGAGTTCTTGGTACTGCTCGGCGAAACATCGGATTTGATCGTTGTAGCCGTTAACACTCTTGCAAAGTGACTTGATGTGTGAGACGTAGTCAAAATCGGTCGCGGGTGGACAGAGACTTCCACTGGCGGAAGTTTCAACATCGACTTGGTTGACGTGGGGTTTGTTTTGGCTTGCTTGCCTTGTCAATGTCTCGGTCGCCTTCAGTTTTCCAGACTCAATTTCTAACTGGCTATTCCACTTCCATTGCTTGAGTACGGGGACTAAGTTCGCCGCAGTCTCACGGGCGTTCGGAGTCCAGAAGGGAATCATCCAGGGGAAATCGAGCCTTACACTTTCAGGATCGTTGCTTCGGGTCGCCACGGCATAGGAGCCGAGTCGGAAACCCAGAGAGAATCGAAACGATTCCGCCGCTTCGTGTGCGCTGGGGCCGCCGGTGTCTCCATCTTCAAAGATCGCGTCACCTCGGCAAGTCTCGAAATCGAGTCCGGCAAAGCGAGAGTATCGCCAGTTCAATTTCCCCCACCATTCAAATAATTCACGATCAGCGGCAACATTAGCCGCTGTGTTCCCATTGAGATTTTGGTGCATTTGGTTCACACAAACGACAAGTTCAACGGCATGTTTCCGCGCTTCTGGCAAGGAGACACGTTCCTTTGGTAGCCGAAACGGATATTCAACTCCAAACAGATTTTCACCCGTTTGCAGAGCTTTCGCTGCCAGCCACGTCATTTTGACAAGTTCAAACGGCAAGAAGCTAAATGGAAATACTGGATTCCAGTCGCCCGTCTCGAATAGTGAGTTTGCGGACCAAAAGCGGGCAACCCATCCAAAGGAAGCAATCAGTGTCAGCGCTGGGGTCAACGTGTTTTCGGAACCATTTCTAACCCGCCAGTCCGATGCGTAATCCCAAAGATGTTCCATTCGATCGAGTTCATCGAACGGCACCCGGTTCGGATTGATCGCATTCGCCCATTCGATCAGCGGACTTCTCAGCGCGGGTAAGTTGCGATCGACATCCAAATCTCTTGCATCAGGTTCGCGCTGGACCCAACCCGACTTTTCGACTGCCGTAACAAAAGCGAGCGCCTTCGTGCTGGCCTCCTGAGCATCGAAACCGAGTTTGATTTCAGGGGGCGTTGAAGTGGTCGAAGAATGACCGTCGGGATTTCGCGGCTGCGAAGCTGACATGCTATTTGTCCTGGTGAAATTGGCGGACCGGGGTTGTTGTTTGATGGGGACAAAACCATCTCGCCACAACCCCGGCTTTCAGCGGTTCATGACTTCCGCCGGCCTGTCCATCAGTATACCAATACTCCGACCGTGCAAGAAGTGCGCACATACGGCGATTCCGGCTCCTTTTTTAAGCGCAGGTTTTTCCTACTTCCCCCGTGGTGACGTTCACGACCGCCAGCACATCGGGAAACTTTGCCTTCTTGACTTTGGCCAAGGTTCGGCAAGCGGACATCAGATTCCGGTTCGCCATCTCGATTCGCTGGAAGTGAAACCGGCTCCGTTCCGCTGTCAACGTCTCGATACTCGCAACGTACTGTAAGTCGCAGAAGTTCAGGAACGTCCACGCCAGGACCACCCGCTCGGCCAGCAGATAGTCGAGTGCGGAAGGATTCACGCCCGCTAACTGGGTTCGCATGTCGGACGCGAACCGCAACATCGCTTGCCGCGTCAGAACATCTTCGCCAGCTTGCAGGATAACCCATTAGTGCAGAACCATCCGGCCTACGTCACCGTAAAGCGCCAGCGACGCAGGGTTGTTGAGGAACTGATTGATTTCGGGCAGTACCGAGCGGTCACCTTTCTTGGCTCTCTTTTTTACGTCAGCGTTCAGCGTTCCGGCTGTTACGACAAGTTCGGACGGCACCCACGTTGAACACGCCGCGTCGGTCGTCGCCAGAGTACCCATCGCATTCCCCCTTTTGCGTCGCCATTCGCGGTTGTGTTGATGCCACCCGTTTGCCAGCATTGTGTCCGCAACGGTGGCGTTGATCCGTGCCAGCCACGTCCGGAGTTTTTCGTTGATGCGGTGTTTTTTAGTACGTCGCAACCGTTCCAAGTCGCGGTCGATTTGTCGAAGCGCTCGATTGATTTCATCCAACCAGGCTGACAGGTTGGCAACCAACCCGCACCCCTGATACTCTCGCACAACCCGCGAACCGATGCGTCGGGATGTGTAGTAATACGACTTGCCGTTCCGCATCTCGATCGCCATCGCACCGCCTCAAAATCTGTACTACAAAAATCGCACTGCCCCGCTTCACCTGTCAAATCCACTATACACAATTGCACTATTTCCCGCTCCCTGATTTTGCATCTCATCGCCAAAGGAATCCTTTTGTACGTGGAGAATCCCATTCGCAGGTGCGTTTGCTTTCAGCAGCAGGGGCTTGAAATCGAGATAATTCGTGTTGAACTCATCCGCATCCGCAGTGCTTTGCAGACTTGGATGTCGTGCTGAGACAATGTTCTCGTCCCGAAAGCACGAATCTGCCAAACGAACCCATTCGGCCTACGACATGACTTTTGAGGCTTTGAGGCGGGCGAGTTGATCGAGGGTCGCGTGCAGCATTTTGGTGAGGTGACTTTCGTACCGGGTCAGGCGTTCGATGGCGTCCAGGGCGGGCACTCCCACGGCGACTTGTCCCAGGGCGATTCGGACCTCGGCACGGGCTTCCAGAACTTTCCATTCGTCGCTCAGGGTCTTGACGGCTTCGACGTTGTCGCGTTGTGTTTGTTCGGCGTTTCTGCGCCTGTTCTTCGCCAGAGTTTGAACCACACTCGGCGATGCCATCGTACCCAAAACGGCGCGGACGTGGCCTACCGTCCAGCCAGACCACGATTCCCGCAGTTCGGCGGCGTCGCGGTCGAAACGCCGGACCACGAGCGGGCGTTGCTGGCGAAGTTGCCGGTGACGGAAATTGCCGGGATTGCCAGTCGTCGCGCCCGCACGCTAGAACCCTACGGGATCAAAACCTGTTTGGACCTGCGCAACGCCAAGGGATCATTGATTGAGCAGTTGCTCACCGCAACCGGCCACGACATCTGGGAAGAACTCAACGGCAACCGGGTCATCCCCATCCGCCCGAAACGACCCCGTCACAAGATGATCTTTCGGGGTGGGTCACTGGCCGGTCACTTCTCGGACCCGTTGACGCTGTACGGGTGGCTAGCCCGCAACGTGGAACGCCTTGTTGAAGAGTTACATTACCACGAAGTTCGCCCGTCGGTACTGACCGTGTACATGAGCTACTTCGAGGGCGGAACGTCGCGGGGCGTGGTTCATCTGGACGTGCTAACGGACCGCTTTGGCGTGCTGTTGGAAGCGGCCAAGGCCGGGTTGCGTCAGGTGTGGCATGCGGGGTCGTCCGCCACGCACTTGCACTTAGAGCGGTTCCCGATTTTGTGTAGCGGACACTCGGAAGATAGCTCGCAAAATATGGCATTGGTGTACGCTACACCAATGCGAGAACCGCTCTAGTGGCCTCTCGCCTGAAGCGGCAAGAGACGTGGCAGCAAAGCTTGTTCGATCTGCCGGACGCCAACGCCGATGCCGTGGCGAAAGTGAAGCGCGAGATCAATGAACAGTTCGGGCGGTTCACGCTTCGGGGCGGCGCTGTTCGCCAACGCCTTCTACCGCGACCCGGCCAACCTGCACGACGTGTGCGACATCCGGGGCAAGATTTGTTTCTGACGCCAGAGTTGAACTATGTGTACCGGCATCGCCTTGCCCGTCGAAGACTTCCCGGTGTCCGTCGTGAAGCGGCATCGCCTGCTTGAGCGGGTGTACGACCGGGCCGGGTTGCCGGAAGTCCAGTTCCACTGGTGGCACCAACCCACGTTGTTACCCGTCCGCCTGCACAGACGGTTGGAGATTATTCCTTGGGGTTGCCACGCCCACCGAAGCCCGCTGCCGTATGGCGGGTGGGTGCCGCTGGAACACGTGGAAAGCGGGTTGCTCGCGGGTGCGCGACCGGAAGCGGTGGTCATCCCGGCGGTAGTGACATCGTCCTGTCACTTCACGTTGCAGGACGATGACATCCAAAATCACCCTTTCTTCAGTGACACCGGCTTGACACGGCCCTCAAACACCGTGCCTGCTCGACCCACTGCTTCTTCTACACCGGCACCAGCTTGACATGAACCTCGTACTGCGACGCCACCACGCTCAACGTCCGATCCCCGTTGATCGCCGCTAACGCCACCTACGTCTTGAACGACGCTGAATGCACACGAGGACTGTTACCATGTGCATCCCTCTGTTCAACCCCGATCAAACCCCACCAAAGGATTTCTACCCGCAGTGCAGTTTTCGAGGTCCACTATAGACTGTTCATGGTCTCGGCGGATCGCGCGACTTTCCACGCCCACGACTCACCTCCCATCTTAGTCATCGTTCAGAATCGTGCCGATGCCACGATTCTTGGTGAACAGCCCGTTGATGCTCAGCCCGTACAGGTCCAGGTAGAACGTCTCGTTGGCCTCCCGCTTGCTGTCGCCGTTCACGGCGATCGTGATCGTCTTCGTCGTCTCGCCGGGGGCGAAGGTCAGCGTGCCGGTCTTGGCGATGTAGTCGTTGTCGCTCGTCGTGGCGGTGCCGTTCACGGTGCGGAACGACATCGTCACCGCCTGATCGTAGGCGGCCGAAAGCGTGACCGTGAAGGTGAACAGGGTCGTCTGTCCCTTCTTACCTTCGGCCTTGGTCACGTCGCCGATGCTGATGCGCGGCTCGTCGTCCACAATGGTGCCCTGACCCTGGCCATCGGCGATGGTCGCGTTGGTCGGGGCGCTGAGGTTGACGACGAACGTCTCGTTCGCCTCGGCGACACGGTCGCCGCTCACCAGTATGGTGATGGTTCCAGTCGTCTGGCCTGCGGGAATCGTCAGGATGCCGGAGGCGGCCTGGTAGTCGCTGCCGGTTGTGGCGCTGCCGTTGCCAGTGGAGTAGGCAACACTGACCGGCTGGCTGTAGGCCGCGGACAGGGTCACGGTGAAGGTGGCCCCCCGTGTGCCGGTGTTGCCTTCGAGGACGGATACGTCGCCGATGGTCAGCCGCGGCACCGCGTCGAGGAAATACGGCCCGACGATGTTGTCGGGGGAGTTGTTGATGGTGTGGTCTACAGTGAAGGTGTCCAAGTAGGCCGCGGGATTGAAGTCGTATCTGCTGATGAAGAGGCCACCGCCTTCGCCCACGCCGGGCAAGCCGCTGTTAAAAGGGTAAGAATCTTCCGAGCCGGGGAGTCCGCCAACCGCTACATTGCCGGAGAACGTGCTTTGGCGAATTCCCAGCGTGCCGCCCGCAATACGGAGACCGCCGCCCGCCGCCCCACCCCCGTTGCCATTCCTCCCGCCCGTCCAATAATCCACGCTGCCGTCGCCGCCAGCCGCCAAGTTACCGTAGAAGTTGCTCTGGTTGACAGAGACCATGCCGTAAGCGACGTAGAGGCCACCCCCTTCCGCTCGACCGCCGTCGTACCCGAAGTCAGCGTAGTAGCCCGGACTGCCGAACGCGCTGTTATAGGCCACGGTGCTCTGGTCGAGGGTCAGTGTGCCGCCCGCTACAAAGATGCCACCCCCCAGCGCGCCGCCGCCGTAATCTTCCGCATGGTTCCCCGACACGGTGCATTGGTTGAGGACCAGAGTGCCGCCGGACATGTAGATGCCGCCGCCCTCGTTGATCGCGCGGCCGTTGGCGATCGTCAGGTTCGCGATCGAGACGGTGGGACTGCCGGCGAGCCTAAAGACCCGGCTGACGTTTCCTCCACTGATGGTCAGGGCGTCGGCGCCCGGCCCGCCGATCGACAGGCTGTCGGTGATGGACAACTGGCCGCTGGTCAGGGTGATGGTGCCGGTTGTGGCGAAGTCGATCGCATCGGGTCCGGGATTGGCGTTGGCGGAGGCGACCGCCGCCCGGAGCGAGTCGGGGCCGCTGTCGAGGAGGTTGGTCACCGTGAAGGTGCTGGGCGTGAGGCGGTCTTCCAGGGCTTCGAGGTTGAGCCGATGCGTCGCGGCACGAAGAGAGCTTCGCTGCCTGAGATAGTGTTGGCCTTGGATCGGCGCCGGGGTGGGTCGGAGGCCTTGCAGCCAACTGTGGAATGTCATGGTTAGTTCTCCCTTTCGAGGTTGGTCTGCTATGGAATGGCGGGACATCGTTCCCGGCGCGCAGACCGAGCGCAGGGCGGTGCCGGGCCGGTGGGGGGCTTGCTTGGCGGTAAGAACCCACCGGCCGCTGTAGTTAGCGCACATCGACGTTCGTCGTCATCTTCTTCGCCTAGGGTGCCGGTTCGTCGATCCGAATGGGCGCGCCCTTCGGCGTCAGAAAGAACGCGACGAATTGCAGGTCGCTCGTCCCCGTATTCCCGGCGATGTGCGTGTCACCGGCACCCTCCACAAAACCGGTTCCCGCAGGGTAGAGGACGGCGTCGGTGGGATCTTCGGCTTCGTACTTGGTCATCGTGCCGGCGGTGATCATGACGAAGACCGGTCCGGGGTGCGAGTGCCAGCCGGTATGTCCCCCCGGTACGATGCGGTAGTGCACGACGCGGGTCTCCCACTCCCCCTTGGTTTTGATCTTGAAGTGGTGGGTATCGCTGTTGCCCTTCAAGTCGATCTCGTTCAGCGTCACCGGCCCCGCGAGGAGAGTGGCGGTGACCCCCGCGCCGGGTGTCGCCCAAGCGACCCCGATGCCGATTCCAACAAAAGCTCCGGCGACGAGAACGCCAGCCAACATCAGTTTCATTTTCAACTTGCTCATGGTCATCTTCCTGTCTGGTGTGTACGGCGAGAAACCTCGCCGCGTTCGGCAGCGCTTTGTTTGGCAACGACGCTGCCGGCTGTGGCCGTCCGAACGTCGGACGGCACCTACTTTTTCCTGCAATCCGATGAAGACAGCGGGACGGCTGATTCCTCGCCTACGCACCGGCGCTCCGTCGCCGGCTTACTGTTCGCTTGTCAGGCGTTCGGTGACATCGATTCCCTCCTGTAGTCCGCGTTAGAATGCAAAGACATCGTTCCCGGCGCGCAGACCGTAGGCCGGGGCGGTGGGGGCTTGCTTGGCGGTAAGGGCCCCACCGGCTGCTTTCTTTTACCGATCGACTTGGCTGCTCGATGGCAGCCCTCAATCAACCTTGCCAACCAACGGTGCGGCTGAAGATTGTGCAGCCGGACGTTGCTTGTCCGACGACTTCCTGTCATCGGGCAGACTGATCCTTCCCATGACGGTGAGAATCGTGAGGACGAAAGCAGCCCCTAGCGCAAACCCACCCGTGGTCAGTCCGATTACATCGTGGAATCTCGCATTCTCGGAGCAGCGAATCACGGAGCTGACTCCAGTAAGAAAGAGGAAAGCCATAAGGGCCAAATTCGGTCGAAAGCGTCGCATGATTGCTCCTATTTAGTCTTCTTGTTCATCAATTCGTCCGCTTCCGCGCGAATGCGGCGAAGTTCTTCCACGTGCCCTGATCTTTTTCCCGCGCTTTCTTTTCCGCTATGACTGGTGGGCACACCTTGGACGGCGCCGCGGCGCGGGCCGCAGCCAATCAAAGTAGTTGTCTCTCCCATGAAGAGCCGGACAACCGTAGTTGCAGGCAACCGTTACTTCTTCTTCTTGTGCCCTTTCCGTGCGTCGAGTTCCTTCCGCCATTTGGCCGCCTCCTCCGGGCGGCCGAGCGTGGTGCAGTAATTCGCGAGGCTATTCAAGCTTACGAGTGTGTCGAGATGATTCGGGCCGAGCGTGGCGGTGCGGCGCTGGAGCGTCTCCTCGCCGAGTTTGACGGCCTCTGCGGGCCGGCCAAGCGCTGCGTAGCATTTCGCCAGATAGTGCATGGTCCTGAGTGTGTCGGGATGGTCGCGGCTGAGGATCGCTTCCTGTGACTTGAGCGTATCTTCGAGGAGCCTCGCGGCCTCCACGTGCCGTCCCACTGCAATGTAGATCACGCCAAGAGCCTCGGCGCTCCTCAACGTGTCCGGATGGGTAGCACCGAGTTTGATCGTGCGTCTCCGGAGCACCTCTTCGAGGAGGGAGCGTGCCTCCTCGTGCCGTTTTTGAGCAGTGTAGAATCTCCCCAGGTTGTGCATACTCCGAATCGTGTCGGAGTGATCGGTGCCGAGCTTGGCCTCTGTAAGCCGGAGCGTTTTTTCGGTCAACTCCACCGCCTCTGGAATTCGTGCGAGTGCGCCGTAGGTGCCTGCCAAATCACCCATGGTCTTGAGTGTGTCGGGATGATCCGGGCCGAGCTTGGCTTCCTGGATTCGCAGCGTCTCTTCTTGAAGCTGTAAGGCCTCTCCGTACCGGCCCATGACAAACAAACATCTGCCAAGACTGCTCATGCTCTTCAGCGTCTCGGCATCATGGGGCCCGAGCCTGACGGTACGCAACTCGCGAGCTCGGAGAAACAGTTTCTCCGCCGTCTTCGCGTCGCCTAGATACAGAAACGAGGTTCCTAACGTCGTAAGGAGCCGGGCCTCGATGAGGGGCTGATCGGGGAAACTCCCTTCAACGCGGGGCAGGGCCGACTCGACGGCTCCCCGCAGAGTCACGTCTCGGCCCAGACCCCCTTCTTGCTCCAGTGGCCGGGCGGCGGCGAAGACCTGGTTCTCCACGAAGTCCAGCACCGCCTTGGTCTCGTCTGACCGCTCCTTGGCCTCATTTTCCTTGGTCTCGGCCACGTGCTTCTGCTCATCGGCACGGTTGCGCTCCTGCAACGCCCAGGAGGCCAAGCCGATACTGATCACGGTCGCGGCCATCAGGAGAACGGCAAAGGCCCCCGCCGCGGCCAACACCTTCTTGTTTCGCCTGGCGAACTTGCGGAAGCGATACCCCGCTGATGGTGGACACGCCTCCACCGGCTCATCTGCCAAATGGCGCTGCACATCCGCTGCCAGGGCGTTGGCAGTCGCGTAGCGGCGGTTTCGGTCCTTCTCCAACGTCTTCATCACGATCCAGTCCAACTCGCCGCGCACTAGCTTGGTCAGCTTGGCCGGCTCCATTTGGCGATTGGCCGAGATCGACGCCAGCGCCTCGCCCGAATCGCTCAGCCGCGTGCTCGGCTTGGGCGGCTCCTCCTCCTTGATGATGCGGAGAATCTCGCCATAGGCTGCCGCCTTGATCCGCTTGTGGGTTAGCGGCGTGCTGCCCGTCAGCAGTTCGTACAGCAGCACGCCCAGTGAGTAGATGTCGCTGCGGGTATCGACGCCCAGGGCGCTCATCTCCGCCTGCTCCGGACTCATGTACTCCAGTGTGCCGACCAGGGTGCCGTACTGCGTGAACAGGGTCCGCTCGGTTAGCTTTTGTTCCGTCGCCTTGGCCACGCCGAAGTCGATCACCTTCGGCACCGGCTTGCCGTCGTACAGCGTGACCATCACGTTCGACGGCTTGATGTCGCGGTGGATGATCCCCTTCTGGTGGGCGTGCTGGATCGCCTGGCAGACCGGCACGAACAGTTCCAGCCGCTGGCGCGGTGTCAGGTGGTTGTCGTCGCAGTATTTAGTAATCGGCACGCCGTGAACCAGTTCCATCACGAAGAACGGCCGGCCGTTCTCCGTGGTCCCACCATCAATGACGCGGGCGATGTTGACGTGGTCCATCATCGCCAAGGCTTGTCGCTCGGTCTCGAACCGGGCGACGACCTGCCCGGAGTCCATGCCCGGCTTGATGACCTTGAGGGCGACCTTGCGCCGGATCGGCGCGGCCTGCTCGGCCATGAAGACGGTGCCCATGCCGCCCTCGCCGATCTGCTGCAACAGCTTGTACGGGCCGATCATCGTGCCGAGGGTTTCGCTGTGGGCCGGCCTCCCGGTCGGTGGAACAAACACACACGTGGCGTCTCCCGCCAACGCCGGCTTTTGCAGAAAGCTGCCGGCTCCTTCGTAAAGACGCAACAGCCCTTGCACCTGTTCCCGCAACTCCGGCCCGTCGGCGCACGCCGCGTCCAGGTACGCCTGTCGTTCAGCGAGGTTCTCCTTTTGGAGGGCGGCGATAAAGAGTTCACGCTCGGTCATGGCCTGATCCTGTCGGATGAGTTCCTGTCTGTCAGTGCGTAATCCGACCCCGGATCGCGCAAGAAGACGGAAAAAAAAGTGCGGGTCACGAGTTGTCGGCGGTGCCACCCAGGGCGCGCAGCAGCCACGCACGGGCATAGGCCCAGAGGAAATCGGCGCGACGGGGCGAGACGCCCAAGGCTTCCGCAGCTTGTGGGATGGTCAGGCCGGCGAAGTAGCGGAGCTTGACCAATTCTGCGGCCTGGGGGTCGGCGACGGCTAAACCCACGAGAGCCGCGTCGATGTCCAGCACGTCATCGTGGCGGTTGCAGGATGCGTCGGCGAGTTGGTCGAGGTCCACGCGGTGCCGGTCGCCCCCGCGCTTGAGGCTTTGCTTTCGCCGGGCGTTGTCCACCAAGATGCGGCGCATCGCCTCGGCGGCGGCGGCGAAGAAGTGCCCGCGGCTGTTCCACGGCTGACCCGGATCGCCCCCGACCAGCCGGACGTAGGCTTCGTTGACCAATGCGGTGGCCTGGAGCGTCTGCCCAGGTTTCTCGGCGGCCATGCGGGCGGCGGCGAGTGCCCGCAGCTCGTCGTAGACGAGCGGGAGCAGGGCGGCGGCGGCGTGCGGGTCGCCCCGCTCGACGGCGGCCAGAATACAGGTGACATCGGTCATATCGCGTCAGGATACTCACTGTGGCCCGCGATAGCTCCCGCCAAATGGGGGAACGGTGTTCACACGAACAGGGGGTTCACCCAGATTTTGCGTTGTGGTATATATCCGATACGGTATATTCCAATGTAATTCTCGGACTCAACGCACCACCGAAACTGAACCCGTCGGTTCCCCTTTACGCTCAAGCCATTGCTGATGAGGGAAATGAGATGAACCCCACGAAAGCCGCCAAGTTACAAGCGTCCGGGTGGACGCTTGGCAATGCGGATGAGTTCCTCGGGTTGTCGCCGGAAGAATCGGCGATGGTCGAATTACGGGTGCAGATTAGCCAGCGCATCCGCGAGTTGCGAACGGCTTCCGGCCTAACCCAAAAGCAGTTCGCGGCGAAGCTGAAAACCTCTCAACCCCGCATCGCTAAAGTTGAAGCCGCCGCAAGTGATGTCTCGTTCGACACCCTCATCCGGGGGTTGTTGGCACTTGGCGGAACCGTGCAAATCGGCAAACTAAACGCCCGCAGACGAAAGCCCGTATCGGCGGGGTGACACAGTAGACTCGCTGCGCAATAACGGGGCCGGATAGATCCGATTTATTACCTGCCTCGACTTAGGTCAGTGTTTCACTTCGCGTTGCAACAATTTGATCTCGTCGGGGGTGAGGTGGAAGAGTTTGTAGACGCGGTCGTTGATTTCGGCTTCGGCGGCGGTGAGTTGGCGGCGAAGGGCGTCTACTTCGTGGAACTTTTCGCGGAGGTACGGTTCCCATTCGTCGGCGGTCTTGGGGGACGTGAACGGGTTCTGCTTCCGCTTGAAACTCGTTTTCAGGCTCTCCCCGAGGGCGATGAAATCGAGTGCCCACCACTCTTGCGCCTTCTCGCTCAACTTCGCTTGTGGATCGGTGCGGAAGCTGGTCAGCAGCCGATGGCGGACTTGCTCTTCGATGCGGTAGCGCTGGGTGCCAAGGGTGTTGCAACGCTCCGCAAGTGTGGCGATGGCGTCCCGCTCCGCCGGGGGTGCGTCGGGAATGGGAAGCCTTTCGATGTATTGGATTTTCAGACGATACCGGAACTCACCGGCCCGTTCACCGAATGGAATCGCAATTCCAGTTAATGCGAACCACACAGCCTTTGAATTGAGAACGCCGAGCAAGTAGTAATCTTTGCGGGGAATGCAGAATGCCGTATCACCGAAAAAGTAACTGTCACAATCAATGTTGAATCGCGGCCCTTTGGCTATGTCGGGCCATACGAGCTTTGGTTTTCCAAATGCATCCCAATATGAACAAGAACGGAGTTCCCACCAGTAACGGCCTTGGTCAGTTCGTTTAATGCAGTCTGTCTTGTGGTGATGCAAGTAGCTGTGAACGGCTGGATAGGTTGCAGCAAAGACGTTCTCGGCGTTGTCGCCTTCAGAAGCCCACGGCCAGGAATGATTCTCACTGGATTTCAAAACGATCAGGTATTCACCGGAGTCGTTAATGTGCCATTCACGTAAATTTGCACCCTGAACGAATGGCTTCAGTAGTTCGGCGCTTTTGGCATCAGCATGGATCAGTTCTTGTCGCTTTGCTTCATTGACTACGAATACTCTTGTTAACCCCGTCTTCACGCCGTAGTGCATCGTCCCGTTTGGATAGTCTTTGAGTGCCTGACCAGTGCTTTGCAGTTTGGACGCAAGCGACGACAAATCTTCGGAACCCATGCGCCAACCGGACGGGTCCAGGGTTGAAGTGGCGATGTTGATTGCCGCTGTTACAAGCAATTCGTCGATGTCTTCGCCACGATCTTCCTTTCTGAACCGCAAAGTATGAACGACTGAAGGTTCTGCGACATTCGATTCCTTGGAGAAGACGACGATGGCCGGGTATACGTCCTTGGCGTCCGTGAAAGTGGTCGTGTCGCTGAGGTCGATGAAGTTGTGCAACCGGCATTCGGTCGTCAGGAAGCGTCGCAACCCTTCGGCGTAAGTCGCGCGGGTGAACGAGTTGCTCGAAATGAACCCCAAGCGGCCACCGGGTTTCAACACTTCGTAGCCGATCGCGTAGAAGTAAACGAACAAGTCGGCGGTGCCTGAGTAAACCGATGGAAAACGCTTTTCGAGGTGCGACTTGTATTCCTTGATCCACTCCTGGCGGACATACGGCGGGTTGCCGATGACCACATCGAACCCGCCGGCGGCGAACACTTTCGGGAAGGCGGCGTGCCAGTCGAGCGCCTTGGGGTGAACGGCGGGATCGGAAACCACGCTGTTGCCGATGATGATGTTGTGATCCAGACTGGTCAAAACCTTACCAAACTCCGCCGTCTTGATCCAACACGATAGCCGGGCGATTTCCACGGCTTCGCCGTTGAGGTCCACGCCGTACAGGTTGCTTTCGAGGATGGTTTTCCGGATGTCGAACAGGGTTAAGCCCCGCAGCGCGGTCAGGAACGATTGCGCTTGGGTGTATTGCTCGAAGAGTTGATCGAAGGCTTCGAGCAGGAACGCACCACTACCGCAAGCAGGGTCCACAATCCGAATGGTGGCCAACTCTTCGACCCACCGTTCCCAGAAGGCGACAAGCACTTTCGTTGCGGCATCGGACAGTTCTTCGGCATCAAACACCTTGGGTTCGTCAAGAACCTTCTTCGCAGTCCGCCCCAGTTTCGATTGATGTTCCGTCCGCAATTTGTCGAAACGCGCTTCGAGAACCGGAATGAGCGTTTCGCGGACGATGTACCGTGTGATGAACGCCGGGGTGTAGAACGCCCCCGCTTCCTTGCGGGAATTCCTCTTCTGTTCCTTAAGCTTCAGTTCCGGAACCTTGCCCGCAATCACGTTCTGGATTTCTTCGAGGTCGGAAATGCTCTGCTCGAAAACGTGGCCCAAGATTTCCACGTCGATGAGCTTAGCTTCGGTGTCGGCGGCGTTGCCGTACTCGTAGTCCGCGAGTTTCTTGAACCCCAAGCAGACCGCATCCGGGACGATGAGCGAATCCAGGAAGTCGTCTTTGGCGTACAGACCGCCGTTGTACTGCCAGATTTCAAGCGCCTTGTTCCCTTGATCGACGGATTTGAACAGCCCGGTGAAGTTGTCCCAAATCGGCTTCGGGTTGAACGGGTCGGAGTGCTGGTAGGCGCGGGCGATGATGTCACGCGGCAACAAACCCCGGTCTTCGCAGAACGCGATGAACAGGACGCGGTCAAGTATCTTTTGCGTCGCCGTGAGTAGCGCGGACGGGTCGCGGGTGGGGTTCTCGTGGCGGAGCGCCTTGAAGGTGAGTTCGCGGAGTTGACGGTACTCCCGGTAGAACTCGTTGGTCAGTTCGCGGCCAATCTTCGCCGATTCGACCAGCAACGCGGCAAGGTGATTGCCTGTCGAAGCAATCACCCGCTCCGCCCCTAACAGGTACACAAACCGCTTCCACTCGAACTCATCGGTTGCCAGTTTCTGCGTCTCGAATCGCTCGAAGGTGAACTGATCGGCTTGCTTGCAGTACAGCCGCGTTTCCTTCAAGTTCGTGACCAAATACCAGTCGATCTTCAGATTCAGCGCGTAGTACAACGCTTGCTCGAAAGCGGAGCGTTTGCGGCCAGCATAAGGCCGGTCAAGCGGGTCGTTCGGTCCCTTGCCTTCGAGAACCACCAGCGGCGTTTCCGGGTCCGTGCCGAACCGCCCGAACCCGGCGTCGGCATACGTCCCGTCGGCTTTTACGAATTGCTCCTTCTTGAACGTGTACGCGGCGGGGTTGTCGGAGACCGTGACGTAGCCGAGCACGTCGCGGAAGATGTCGTACAGGAACTCGTCCCGGACTTCGGTTTCCTTCAGCTTCACCTTCGACTTCGCGGCGAGCATCTTCGCCCACTTCGCAATCTTGCCCTGATCGGCGTGCTCTGGCAGCGTGAACGCCCGCACCTTGGGCCGAACAGCTTCCGGACGAAACAGCGGTTTCCCGTCGATGGACATATTGCAACCCAATACAAACAAGGGCGGTTCAACCGGGGCAGTGTACTCGCTTTGTCACTCCGGCGACATCTGGCCTTCGGAGTTCGGGACAGGCTTTCCGTCTCTGCGACGGGTGGAGCCAAAAACTTGGAGGCCAACAAACCAAGCGGAATACGACGCCGTTTCATCGACCAGAGATTCTCGTTGCTTGTAAAACCCTTTACAATTCTTTATTGCATGATGTGCTGTTCACTCAATTAGGATCGCTTTGACATGGTGGCAAAAAAGCCCTCGGCTGAAGATGCGTCACTTGCGGATTTGCAGGCCGAAGCGGACGAACTGCGGAAACGCATTACCCGATTCCGGCAATCGTTGGGCCGGTTCTTCGTGAACAAGCAAGAAATCATTGACCTTATGTGCGTGGCAGCAATCGCGCAAGAACCGTTACTACTTGTGGGGCCGCCGGGAACCGCGAAGTCGGACCTCGTGTTGAAGTTCAAGGACGCCCTCGGCATGGGCGAAGGGGACTACTTCGAGTACATGCTGACGCGGTTCACGGAGCCGAGCGAGATCATCGGCGCCATCGACATCAAAGAGCTACGTGAGGGGAAATACATCCGCCGCAAGGAGGGCAAACTGCCCACCGCGAAGCTGGTGTTCCTCGACGAAATCTTCAAGTCGAACTCGGCGATTTTGAACATCCTGCTGACGATCATCAACGAGCGGAAGTTCTACCAGGACGGCGTACCGGAGCCGGTGCCGCTGCGGATCATGTTCGCGGCAACCAACGAAATCCCGGAGCAAGGCGAGCTAGCCGCACTGAAGGACCGCTTCGTCTTGAAGGTGCAAAGCCGGTCGGTGCAGGACGACCACTTTCAAGAATTGATCGACTCCGGGTTGCAAGGCGAGGCGTACAAGGGGCTGAACCAGAAGCCGTGGGCGGAGGGGCACTGCTCGCTCGAAGACTTCATCAAGGCGAACCGCTACCTCACGTTTTTGTTCAGTCGGAAACAAACCGACGTTCGGGGCGAGGAACAGAACGATCGAGACGTTTTCTTCCCCGCCGACGTGTTCCGCGAGTTTCAACGGCTCGTCAAGACGCTAGTTCGTGAAGACAAAATCTTCATCAGCGACCGAAAGCTCGTCAAGCTCTACAAGTTGTTTCGGGTCCGGGCGTGGTTGTTCAGCGGCGGCACGGTCAGCCGCGACGACCTGCGGTTGTTGGCGTACCTCGGCGAATCACACCAAGAGATCGAACACCTGCGCGAGAAGGTGCCGAACCTTCTGGGCGATACGTAAGATCACACCACGGCAAGGCGCTGAAACGCGCCGCTGGTTTCCAGATACCACTGCACGGTTTTTCGCAGACCTTCTTCAAACGTGATTTGGGGATCGTACCCCAACTCGTCGTGTGTGCGGTTGATGTCCGCTTTGGAGAACCGCACATCGCCACTTCGTGAAGCAACGAAATGGGGCTGCAAGTCGGTTCCCAAAATGTGATTGAGTTGCTTCACGAGTTGAATCACGGTCACTGAACGGCCCGTGCCGACGTTGTAAACGTTGCCAGACACGTCCGGCACTTCGGCGGCGCGCATCAATGCATGAACTGCATTTGCCACAAAAGTAAAGTCACGCGATTGCAAGCCGTCGCCGTGAATGGTGGGCACATCGCCACGAACCAGCGCGGCGATGAACAATGCGATCACTCCCGAATACGGGCTATCGCTGCGTTGGTGTGGGCCGAAGATGTTGAAGAATCGCAGCCGAACGGTTTCGATCCCGTAGGTCGCGGCAAACGCTTGCATGTAAAGTTCGCCCGCCAGTTTTGCCGCAGCATACGGGGACCGCGCCGCCGGCAACTGGTCTTCACGTTGGCCACGCGGCGTCGATGTCCCGCCGTAGGCACTCGAACTGGCCGCATACACCACACGCCGCACGCCACACTTTCGGGCCGCATCCAGTAAGTTCAACGTCCCGGTCGCACACGCAGCATGGGTTGCCGCCGGGTTCTCCACGCTTCGCGCCACGCTCGCCAACGCGCCGAGGTGATAGATCACCCCGACATCCCGCATCGCTTTGGCGACACTATTCGGGTCCGTGAGGCTACCTTCGACGATGTCAATGGTGTTGGTAAACTCGTCGAGGTTCTCCCGCAAGCCTGTGCTGAAATCGTCAAACACCCGCACTGCTTGCCCACGCCGAACCAACTCCTCGACCAAATGGGAACCGATAAACCCCGCGCCACCCGTGACAAGACTCAATTCACGCATTCCCACGCCTCCGCTCCGTGATTCCTTCACAAGGCCCGCAGTCTACCGCCCCACGAGGGAAGCTGTCTACACGGCTTCGGAACCCGAACGCGGTTTGGTATACGGCTGACGAAGTGATGGAACGACTTCGCCAATTGCGAAAGGCTGCATAAGTTAGTCATCACCTACAGTCAGAACTTGTTGGATGAATTGGCTGATATATTTATTGAAGCCGGAGCAAATTATGACAGCGACAGTAGAAACGCCACGTGAGTTAGTCGAGTCGGTTGCAGATGTTCGACTTCCAGCAAAAACTGATGCACGCCTCCAATCGCTTATGAGTCGGAATACCGAAGGCGAACTTGCACCCCACGAACGTGAGGAGTTGGAATCGCTCGTGGAACTCAGTGAGATGCTAAGTCTGATGCGAGCCGGAGCGTTGCATGTCCTGGGGCGACAACCACTATGAGCCTAACTTGGGCGGTGGTATGTCGGCAAGTCATCACTCGTGCCAATGATCGGTGTGAATACTGTCGAATGCATCAATCGTTGCAGGGGGCCACGTTCCACGTTGAACATATCCTGCCGAAAATCGCTGGCGGGACTGACAGTGAGGATAATTTGTGTTTGGCATGTCCAAGTTGCAACCTACACAAGTCGAGTCGCACCGAAAGCATCGATCCGGAATCTGAACTTGTTGTTGTGCTTTTTCATCCACGAACGGATCGCTGGGTAGACCATTTCAAATGGTATGAACTGCAACTTCAAGGCTCTACCGCGATAGGTCGTGCCACGGTCGTTGCATTACTCATGAACTCGATTCGGCGTTTACGAATCCGAGAAGCCGAAGCGATGTTTGAATTGTTCCCACCCGATAAGTTGTTCTAGTCAACTTGCTCACATGTCTACTTCTGTCGTTCGGTTCGTGCGGGCTGGTTGGTAGGCTGCGTTGACATTTCTGGTTGGTGGGGTGATGCCGACGGGTCGGTTGGCGGATTATCATGACCTGAAACATTCCTCTCCATACTCCATTCCGAGACCCGCCAATGTTGCGTCCTTGGGCTGTCTTCTTGTTATTGTTGATTTCCCATTCCGCGTTTTCAGCAGAGCCGGAGAACCCAAACACCCCTCCGGAGTATGCTGCGATCAAGTATCGCAACGTGGGGCCGTATGCCGGGGGGCGGGTCAGTCGGGCGTGTGGGGTGGCGGGTGATCCGCTGACTTATTATGTGGCGAGTGCGTCGGGTGGGGTGTGGAAATCGAGCGATGGCGGGCTGATCTGGAAGCCAATTTTTGACAACCAACCGACGGCTTCGATCGGATCCATTGCGGTGGCACCGAGTGATGCGAATGTGGTTTATGTTGGCACCGGG
Organism: Fimbriiglobus sp.; assembly: GCA_043785105.1. Classification (GTDB taxonomy): domain Bacteria; phylum Planctomycetota; class Planctomycetia; order Gemmatales; family Gemmataceae; genus Fimbriiglobus. Next base: position 20,844 of record JAYVXO010000150.1, on the reverse strand, counting down.
GAGGCAAACATTCGCGGGAATGTGTCGCCGGGGGCGGGGATTTTCAAATCGGACGATGCGGGCAAAACCTGGAAGCACGTGTGGAAGCAAGTCGGGCAAATCGGCACGATGACCGTCCACCCCAAGAACCCGGATGTCGCCTACGCGGCAGTGTTGGGACATGCCTTCGGCCCCAATCCTGAACGCGGAGTCTACCGCACCAAAGACGGCGGTAAGACGTGGGACAAAGTGCTGTTCAAAAACGAAGAAACCGGCGCCTCGGACGTGGCGATTGACCCGAACAACCCCCGGATCATCTATGCCGGATTCTGGCAGACACGCCGACGCCCTTGGGAACTGACGAGCGGTGGGCCGGGTTCGGACTTTTACGTATCCCATGATTCTGGTGACACCTGGGTGTCACTCAAGAAAGACGCGAAGAAAATCGGCTTGCCCGATGGCATTTGGGGCAAAGTTGGCGTCGCCGTGGCACCGTCGAACTTGCAACGAGTTTACGCGATCATTGAAGCGGGAAAGGGTGGCCTGTTCCGATCAGACGATGGCGGCGAAAACTGGTCGATGGTCAGCGACGATCGGAACATTCGCCAACGGGCGTGGTACTACACCACACTCACGGTTCACCCGACGAATCCGGACGTGGTTTGGGCACCGCAAGTTCCGCTGTTAAAGAGCATTGATGGCGGACGAAGTTTCAAGCGCGTCAACGGGCCGCATCACGGCGATCACCACGATCTGTGGATTGACCCGACCAACCCCAATCGCATGATTAACGCGAACGACGGCGGCGTGGACATCAGCACGGATGGTGGCAAGACGTGGTTCGCGCCGCCCCTACCGTTGGCGCAGTTTTATCACGTCCACGCGGACAACAGCATCCCCTACAAGGTGATGGGTTCGATGCAGGATCTCGGCACGGCTTCGGGACCGAGTCACAGTTTGAAAGGCAGCATCGGGCTTGGCGATTGGCACACCGTGGGCGGCGGCGAAGCGGGACATTGCGTCAGCGATCCGACCGATCCGAACATTGTCTATGCAGGCGAATACGGCGGGATCATGACCCGCTACGATCACCGCACCAAGCAAGCTCGTAACATCACGGTGAATCAAACGAACCCGTCCGGCATCGACCCATCGAAGCACAAATATCGCTTCCAGTGGACGGCACCGATTTTGGTCTCGCAGCACGACCCGAAAACCGTTTATCACGCTGGTAATGTGCTGTTTCGCACTCGTGACAACGGGGTGACGTGGGACGCGGTTTCACCCGACTTGACCCGCAACGACAAGCAAAAACAACAGTGGTCAGGCGGCCCCATCACCGGGGACAACACGGGCGCCGAGACCTATTGCACAATCTTCGCGCTCGCCGAATCACCAAAGCAGAAAGGGCTGATCTGGGCGGGCAGTGATGACGGTCGCGTGCATATCACAAAGGACGATTGCAAGACCTGGCTCGAGGTCACCGCGAACATTCCTGAACTGCCCGATTGGGGCACCGTGGAGTGCATCGAGCCTTCCCCGTTCGATGCGAACACCGCCTACTTGGTCGTTGACAATCACCGTATGGACGATAACCGTCCCCACGTCTGGAAGAGCGCCGATGCTGGCAAAACTTGGACGAAGATCACCGACGGCCTTGATGCGGGGACCAACTGCAATGCGGTTCGGGAAGACCCTAAGAAGAAGGGTTTGTTGTACTTGGCCACGGAGCGTGGGATTCACATTTCGCCCGATGCCGGCAAAACGTGGAAGAGCCTGCAATTGAACTTGCCAACCGTGCCGGTGGCGGATTTGCAGGTGAAGGATAACGACTTGGTCGTGGCGACTCATGGCCGTTCGATTTGGATTCTGGACGACCTCACCGTCGTGCGGAATTGGGCCGACGGATTGAAGGAGAAACCGGCCCACCTTTACCCGATTACCACGGCAACCAAGTGGCACCTGAGCGGCGGCAACGTGTCGTCACACTTGCGGTATTCCAACACGGAGAACCCTTCTTACGGGGCCGCTATTTGGTACTCAATTCAGAAGGAACTGAAGGGAGATGTCAAGCTTGAAATCTTCGATGCGAAGGGCAAGATCGTTGCGAAAGCGAAAGGGAAATTCGGCGGCAAAGTGACTGAAGAAGATGACGAGGAACCGGCTCCCGCAATCAAAGACCGCAAGTTGCCGGTGAAATTGGGCCTCAATCGCTTTGTGTGGGATCTCACCCACGACGGTGCGGAGATCATTCCGGGTGCGCAAGTTGATTCGGGCGTGCCAAGTCTGGGCGTCCCGGTTGCGGTTGGGAAGTACACGGTCAAGCTCATCGTGGGTACGCAAGTCCAAGAACAAATCGTGGAGGTGAAACCCGATCCGCGTATCACTGTGACGGACCTGGCGAGTCAAGAAACGTTGGCCCTCAAAGCGCGCGACAACATCACTAAACTGTCGCAAACCGTGGCCACGATCCGCAGTTTACAAAAGCAACTTTCGCTCCGCAAAGTCTTGCTGAAGGACAACGATGACGCCAAGCCGCTGCTGAAAGACTCCGAAGCGTTCGGCAAGAAGCTGACCGCACTCGAAGAGAAACTCCACAACCCGAAAGCGAAAATCGTCTACGATGTGTTCGCCGCCAAAGGCGGCGCTATGTTGTATTCTCAATTGACGTGGTTACTCTCCAATGCGTGCGAAGGCGACGGGGCACCGACGAAGGCGATGACCGAGTTTTCCGTGGAATTGGACAAGTCGTTGATTGGCTATGTCGCCGATTTCGAGAAGCTTCAAACCGAAGATTTAGCCAAATTGAATGAATCTGCGAAGTCACTCGGCGTGCCGGGGTTGTACGTCCCGATCATTAAGAAGAAAGAAGTCACCCCGCAACCGCCGAAAGAGAACTAGAATAGTTCGAGAAACGGGTACCGATCGAACCCGTTCGATTTGACCATGCCGAGAGCTAGCCATGCCCAAGGATCGCACCACTGCCGATGTCCAGGTTTTTTTAGACCGTGGGCATGAAAGCATTCAATCGAAAGACTTTCGCGAAGCGGTTGAGTGCTTCAGCCGTGTCATTGCGCTCCGTCCCGATGTCGCGGCTGGCTACCGCGCGCGGGCACGGGCCTACCTGGAGTTGGGGCAACGCACGGACGCCCTCAACGACCTCGATCGGGCGATTCGATTGAAGTCCGACGACCCCGTTTTGTACGCGGAACGGGCTGAGATTCTGCACCGTCAAAAAGCTTACCCTGCGGCGATTGCAGACTGTGACACCGTCTTGTCACTCGATAGCGGTTGGGCGTCCATTTATGGCCTCCGTGGGGAATGCTACACCGCAACGGGCGACAGCATGAAGGCGCTCGCAGACTTCGCGGCGGCAATCGAAGGCGACCCGAATCATGCGGCGGACTACTATTTGAGCCGTGCGAATTTGCAGCTCGAATGTGAAAACTACAACGCCTGCATTGTGGACTGCAACGCGGCGTTGCGGATCAATTCGGAATTGGCGAGTGCGTTCCGAACCCGTGGACTGGCTCACCGCGAACTCGGCGATCTGCCTGCGGCAGACAAAGACTTGAGCGAGGCCCTTCGGCTGGAACCCGATTCGCCGTTGGCGGCACTTGCCCGTGCCACAGTGCGGTTTGATTTGGGCAATTCAACACAAGCCATTGCAGACTGTGACACCGTGTTGACACAGTCGCCCAACACCGCTCGCGCCTTCACGATTCGCGGGATGTGCAAACGGCGACTGAACGACTTGCCCGGCGCGCTGGCCGATTACACCGAAGCAATTCGCAACAGCCCGGAGTACCCCGGCACGTACAACTTACGCGCGGCGGTGTACTACCAACAATCGCAATATCAACGCGCGATTCAGGACCATCTGGATGCGCTGAAACGTGACCCGCGCAACCCGGCCACGTTCAATCAACTCGGTTGGATTTGGGCGACGGCTCCGGACCCCGATGTGCGGAACGGGCGTCAAGCCAAAGAGTGCGCGACCCGTGCGTGCGAATTGACCGAGTGGCAAGAAGCTGGCTTTATGGACACGCTTGCCGCTGCCCATGCGGAGTGTGGGGAATTCGATGAGGCCGTGAAGTGGCAAGAAAAAGCCCGCGACCTCGTGAAGCCGGAGCAGGCCATTGATTACGACAGTCGCGTGATGCTCTACCAAAATGGCCGCCCCCATCGCGCCCGACCGACCGAATCATAACTGTTCAAATCGTTTCAAGGCTCTGCGCCACAGTACCCAACCCAATAACACGTAGATCATTCCAGCTAGCACACCGAAAAGTTGTACCGCGCGCCAGTGCGGGAGAGCAGCCTCGGTGCGATACTCCTTCCACGTGAAGAACGCTTGCCATATCCCGAGCGGACTGCTGAATTTCTTGAGCATCTCCGCTGGCCAAGTGCCGACAGATGAGCCGTGAAAAACTTCGATACCGGCGGAGAGCGGTTCGGCGAGAAAAAGGGGTGCGAAGAATGTGGTCGTGATGATTCCGATCACCCAGACCGTTGCCCGTGTGACCGTGGCGCACCGCAACGAAAGCCACAACCCCAGGCTAGTCGCAAACACCAGAAACCCCACGGCTTGAATTAGGGTGCTGACCGATCCCATCGGATGCACACCGCCGAAAAATAACGTCACGAAGACCATCACCGCCATTCCGATCAGCACTTCGCGCAACCAAATCCACGGTCCGGACAATTTCGCAATCAGGATCAATCGGCGCGCCTCGGGGATCAAAAGCAACCCGTCCAGCGTTTGCCGTTCCCGCTCTCGTGTGATACTGGAAGCGGTTCGGGTACTGACGAGCAAACTCAACACTATCGTCACGGCTGGCAACAAGAACCGCATCATCGGGTTGATCGCATCGCCGACCCACTGCTTGTTTTGAATCTGCCGAACGATAATCGCAAAGAACACCATCCCGAAAATCGTGACGAACGCAGTGCCAAGAAAAGTCAGCAGCGGTCCCGATAAATCATTACTTCTCGGCGCCACCCGGCCCGTGAAGTAGTGCTCCCGCCACACGTGCGGCGACTCGTCGTCGATCGCCGGGAAGATGCCCGTCCGGGCGGCGATGTGACGTTCCCGCTCGGAGAAGACGACTTCAAAGTCGGCGTGGCCCTCAACGATCGTTTTCACAACGAGACCCGTCCCGCAGAGTTCTCGAACCGCCCGGACTAGATACGTGACAGTCACCCAGGTGTGAACGATGATGTACACACCCACGTTGATCCAGAAAATGTATCCACTGCCCGGTACTTGCGTGAATGTCGGCACGAACAGGAACAAGAGCGCACTGAACGGGGACAGAGCCGAAAGTCCCGGCACACACCCACAAATGAACCCGCCAACCGTGAAAAACGCAAGTCGGGTGTAAATCGTCAACAGGGCTGCTCGCAAACTCTCTCGTCGCAAGCACAGTAACACACTGTGTGCCCCCATGCTGAGTGCGGTCATCACGGCGATGACGTAGCCACCGAGTAGCGTCTGCAAATCGACGCTACCAAACAACGTCGAGAACGTCAGGACGGGTAGACCGGCCGCGATGACGGAGAGAACGGCGGCCATTCGTGCGGCAAACTTGCCCAGGATGATTTCCCGGTGCGACAACATGGAGGACAGTAAGAAATCGAGCGTGCCGCGATCCTTCTCTTCACTGATGGCACTGCCCGCAATCACCGGCGTAATGAGTACGACGGCCACGAGTTGAACGAACAGAAACGCAATCAGAAACGTCTCCGCGAACTTGTCCATGCGGTCTCGCGGGAGCGACGCGCCGCCGAAAATCAACTCGACCCGATTCAGCCCCTCGCCCCCCTGAAGGTACGTGATGAACAGCCCCGCCAACAGTAGCACGACCAAAATCACACGTAGCCGGGGAAGTTGCCCACCCCGCGCTAATCGCAGCAACTCGTAGCCAAACAGCGGGCCAAAAATTGGTTCAGTCCGTCGTCGATACCACCGCCAGAAGAGCCACACGAAACCAGAGAGTACCAATACGGCTACGCACCACACCCACTGCATGAGGTTCACGTCGATCGCTCCCCTCGCAACACAATGGGTCGGTCACTGCACTGTCTGTGTGGCATTATGATGATTCGATACGGGTAATGCGAGCATTAGCCAAACAGCTTCCAAGGCACCTATTGTCCAGGTGACGCAGGTGATTCTCCTAGCTCTTCACGCGCAACGAATCCCTGATCTCGTAGAAGTTCAAGATAGCCCATTTCTAAATACGGGCTGAACGAGGCCCCGGCAAAGATACGCTGCAACAAGTGAATCGGAAACGGATCGTAGGCTCTCAAAACATTCGAGTTGCTGAGCCGGACCAAATGAGACAGCGGATAGACTCGTGCATAGCGGAACGCGACAAACGACTTTGCTGACAACCATTCGTGTTCACCGGCTTCAAACACACAAGACAGATCCTCGAACCGACCGCCTCGCACGGTCGTCAAGTTCACCACAAGCACGTCATTGGAATTTTGGGCAGGGTCTGACGCGACTATCCAGAGGTGGAAGCCGTCGATACCAGACCGGAACGTGAAGCAATCGCCTTGAAACACGACCTATCCCCGAAAGGCCGTATCGACTAAATCCCGCTGCCGAAGATCGGCCTCGACTTCATTGATGAGTTGCGATTCTCCCTGCGCTTCCAGGATGGATTCCCAACTCATCACCGCCGGAGACTCTGGGCGGTCGGGGTCGAAAGCTTGAACCCATTCTTGGAAATGGTGCGTCAACTCCGACAGATCCTCACTGTCGGAATCTCGATACCGTTCGCAGAGTATGTGGAGCTTCCCGACTTCCGCCTTGGTCAACTTGCCGACACCCACACTCCCCGTCAGCACGACTTCGTAGTGGACGTTCTGGATCACGGCATTCCAGTCTGCGGCATGAAGAGTACCACCCTTGATGAGTTCGTACACTTCGCACAGTACCGGACCTTTCTTCATGGCAACTGCGCGGTCTCCGGTGAGTGTCCGCCCCGTTTCCACTAACAGTTCTCGATCGGCGATGTAAAGGAGCTTAAGCAACCGAACCCGGTCCATCCGGGCGTTGGGGTGATCGCGCAGAATCACCCCAGCCGCTTGGATGGTTTTCTGGAAATTGAATTGGAAGGTAATCATCAGAGGTACCAACCGTTTGCAGGATACAAGCGATGCCGTTCACCACTCAGTACCATAACGCAACTCCACCGCATCGGCACCGACGATCGGCGTTTGGCAGGCAAAGTTCCGACAGACGTACACCGTCACCCGGTCGTGCATCGGCTTATCTTTCAGCAATGCAATGTCACGGGGCGGTTCGCCATGAGTCGAATCGTGAAACGCGACCACTTGGTTCGGTCGAAACTTCGCGCGGATTGCCTTCAGCACACGCACGGTTTCCGTGTCATCTTTCGCGCCGATGATTGCAATTTCCTCCGTCGGTCCGGTGTGGAAATTCAACGCAATCAGCAACTGCGCGGCGGCCATCGGGGATTCGGTCATGAGCGTGCTACACGCAGCTAATGTTCGGTGCGCATGTTGCGCGAAATCGGCCCGCCCAGTTAACGCGACCAGTCGCAACAATGCCGTGACCGCAACGGCGTTCCCGGCTGGTGTGGCGTTGTCGTGTAATTCTTTAGTGCGGGCGATCAGCTTTTCGTGATCGTCGGCGATGAAGTAAAACCCGCCCGCTTCGTGGTCGGCAAAATGCTTCAGCATGATGTCGGCAAGACCGATCGCGGCTTGCAGCCATTTCGCTTCAAATGTCGCCTCGTATAGCGTCACAAGTGCGTCACAAAGGTAGGCATAGTCTTCGAGGTAGCCCGTCAACTTTGGCGGCAAGCCGACGCCGCAGGTCCGGTATAGGCGACCGTCAGCATCTCGCAAATTCGACAGCACAAAGTCAGCCGCTTTCGTGGCCGCGTCGATGTACTTCGTCGAGTCAAAGGCCGCGCCGGCGTGGGCAAATGCGGCGATCATCAGCCCGTTCCACGCGGTCAAGATTTTCTCGTCACGGCCCGGCCAAATGCGTTTCGCCCGTGTGGCGTAGAGCTTGCACTTCACCTCCGCCAGTTTATCCCGGTAGGCTTCCAGACTCAATCCGTTCATCTTCGCGTCTTGCTCGTCCGTCTTGGCCCGGAACAAAATGTTGTGGCCCTCAAAGTTCCCTCGCTCGGACATGCCAAAAGTACGGGCGGCGAGTTCGGCCAGTTCCGGCCCGAGTATGGATTCCATTTCAGTCGTTGACCAGACGTAAAACTTGCCCTCTTCGCCTTCACTGTCCGCGTCTTGTGTGGAGTAAAATCCGCCCTCGGGGGAAGTCATTTCCCGCACCACGTAGTCAAGCGTCTCGGTTGCGATGTGCCGGTAAAACGGCTCGCGGGTGTGTTGAAACGCCTCGACGTAGGCTGTGGTCAACAGGGCGTTGTCGTAGAGCATTTTTTCAAAATGTGGCACCAGCCAGTGGGCATCCACGCTGTACCGGGCGAAGCCGCCGCCGACTTGGTCGTAGATGCCGCCTCGGGCCATTTTGTCCAAGGCCAACCGCACCATCTGCAACGGCTCGTCCGAGTTGGTGCGGGCCGCGATTCGCAATAATAACTTCAATTCGGTCGGGTGCGGGAATTTCGGCGCCTGTCCGAACCCGCCGTGAATGGCGTCGAAACTTCGCTTCAAGGACCGCAACGCATTCGTCACCATCTCGGGTGACAGCGGGCTGTCACTGGCAGCTAACTCGCCGGATTGCTGCAAGTACCCGACGACGTTTTGGCCGATCTCGAAAAGCTGGCTGCGTTTCGTCGCCCAGGCATTGGCAATGGCCACCAGCAGTTTCGGGAAGCTCGGGCGTTGGGGGGCGTAGCGATCATCGGGCGGGAAGTACGTGCCCGCATAAAACGGCGTGAGGTCAGGGGTGAGGAAGACGCTGAGCGGCCACCCGCCGCCTTCGCCACGGTTTAACACGTGGTGCGAGTTCATGTAAATCTGGTCGAGGTCGGGGCGTTCCTCGCGGTCCACTTTGATATTGATGAAATGCTCGTTCATCACCGCCGCGATGCTGTTCACCTCGAAGCATTCGTGCTCCATGACGTGGCACCAATGGCACGCCGAATAGCCGACGCTGAGGAAGATTGGCTTCTCCAATTCCCGCGCGCGTTGCAACGCCTCCGGCCCCCACGGGTACCAATCGACCGGGTTTCGCGCGTGTTGCTTCAGGTACAGACTCGTCTCGTGAACGAGGCGGTTGGTCGAATCAGACATGGTGCCACTCCGGAAAGTTCGATGAGTGCATTCTTAAGGCAACGCCGTGAAAAAAGCCCGCCGAAAATCGGCGGGCTTTTTTTTTCTAGTTAGGGCGACGGGGTGTCCAGAACCTACTTCCATTCGATGTTAAACGGCATCAACATCTTCAGCGGTTCGTTCTGGGTTCGGAGCAGCGGCGCGGCCATTTTCAGGGCCTTTTCGGTGCCTGGAATCATTTTCAGTGCGCCGAATGGCATACTCACGTCGCCGTCTGCGAGCTTGTCGAGGAAAGAGCTTCCTTTCGGCAGGATGAGCAATTCCATTTCGAGTTTCGGGTCAATGCCGGCCGACTTTTTCGCTCCCGCGATGGCGTCGTCGAGCGTCCCGAGTTCATCGACCAGACCCGCCGCTTTGGCTTGGCGACCAGTCCACACCCGGCCACCGGCGAGCTTGACGAGTTCCTCGCGGGTCATCTTCACACCCGCAGCCTTGCGGCCTTCGAGCGATTTGTCGATGAACTGGGCGTAGACATCTTCAATCGTGTCGGTCATGGCTTTGCGTTCCGAATCGGACCACGCAAACGTTGTGGACATGATCCCGCTGTTCTTGCCGCGCGACACGACCTCGGTTTTCATGCCCGCCCAGTCCTCAAGGCCGCCCGTGACGAGTTTCAACCCGAACACGCCAATCGAGCCGGTGATTGTGCCTGGTTCGCAGTATATCTTCTTACCAGCCATTGCAATGTAGTAACCGCCGCTGGCCGCCACGTCGCCCATGCTAGCAATGACCGGCTTCTTGCACTGCTTCAAGGCTCGCCAAATCATGTCGCTGGCTAGTGCCGAACCGCCTGGGCTATCGACGCGGAGTACGATCGCTTTCACGGTCGGGTTCTTGTCCGCCTCTCGAATCGCTTCGACAAGTGTTTCGGAGCCGACCGATTCGCCACCCATGAGCGGGTTGCCGCTGCCGCTCTTGCCGGAGTTGATACCACCCACCGCGTAGATCACAGCGATCTTCGGCTCCTTATTTTCCTTCGGCTTCTTCGGCGGGCTGAGCGCTTCGAGCAACTTGAACGGGTTGGAGAAGTCCATCTCCTGGCCCTTCGCCTTGCCGTAATTTTGCGTGACCCGCACTTCGTCCACGCCGAGTTGCTTGGCCATGATCGCCTGGAATTGGTCTTCATACGCCAGTTGATCGACAAGACCCAGACTCGACGCTTTCTTGGCGGTGAACGGGCCTTGGTCGATGACCGCCTTCACTTGTTCCGGCGTCCAGTTCCTGGCAGGGCGAGCTTGAATCATCCCGGCGATGATCTCATTTTCGTAGTTGTCGTCGAGCAGGCTTTCGAGTTGTTCGCGGTTCGCCTTGCTCATCTTGTCCGTGAGGTACGGCTCCACGGCGGACTTGTAATCGCCCATCTTCAGCACATCGGCTTTGAGCTTCACCATATCGAGGGCGTTCTTGTAGTACGTGACTTCCGCCCGAAGGCCGAACACGTTGATGCCGCCCGATTCGGGAATCACGACTTGATCGCAGCAGAGTGCCAACAGGTATTCTTTCGTGCCGAGTTCTTCCGCGTAGACGAACGCTTTCTTGCCAGTCGCCCGGAATTCCGCGATCGCGGTACGCAGTTCGTTTAGCTTGCCAAACCCGATGCTCAGGCTCTTGATGTCTAGGTAAAGCCCCTTGATTCGATCGTCCTTGGCGGCCTTACGGATACGGTCGAGCTTCATGCGGAGGTTTTCGCCGGGCGGGCCGAACAGCGAATCGGCAACCGGAGATTCGTCCAGACTGCCCGAAAGCTTGATGTGCGCAATGCGGGCGGATGAGGGTTCGTCTTTGCCGTCTTCTTTCTTCGCTTCTTCTTTCTTTCCGCCTTCTTCCTGCCCGTCTGCGGTGGGCTTCTTCGGTTCGTCCGCCATCGCGGTAAACGCCACGAACAGCAGCGTTGTTGCCAGCAACCATCGAGTCATCAGTCAGCCTCCTGAAAGTTCGCTCCAAATCGGACCGTGCAGAGATTATAGGCACTACGGGAAGTGGTCATTGCGTGGTGAGGGTTCAAATCGTGGTTCAGCGTCGTTCGTACTTGTTGCCGGGTAAACGGCGGATGGCCTTCTTCATTTCGAGTTTCATCAACAATACGGCCAAGTCCGATGCAGGGATACCGAGTTCGCGGGAGAGTTCATCAGCATGGCGTGACGACTCTAGCGCTTCCCAGATGCGGTGTTGCGTGTCGTCCAATCCCGGCGGTGGGCCAGTCACAACGGGCGGACTGGCCGGTTGTTCTAAGAGACTTGGGGGCACTTTCGTTGCTGATTTTCGTGGCGGTGGGTCGGGTGGGGCAATCCCGCGCACGTCCTCGAGTATATCGTCCGCGTCGCGCACCAATCGGGCACCTTTGCGGATCAGTTCCAGACACCCGGCGCTAGCAGCACTGTCCACGTTTCCCGGCACGGCAAACACTTCCCGACCTTGCTCCGCAGCATGGGTGGCCGTGATGAGTGCGCCACTTTTGGCGTTGGCTTCAATCACGACAACAGCCCGACTTAACGCACTGATGATGCGGTTGCGGGCCGGGAACATGCCCGGTTGGGGTTCCATCGTCATCGGGGTTTCGGTCAGGATCGCACCTTGCTTGGTAATTTGCTCCGCGAGGTTGGTGTGTTCAGGCGGATAAATCTTCGCCAAGCCGCCGGCGAGCACCGCAATGGTACGCCCACCCGCTTTCAACGCCGCTTCATGGGCGACGCCGTCGATGCCGCGTGCCAATCCCGAAATCACCGTGTAGCCCGCGTTCACCAACCCGGTCGCAATGCGTTCTGCCGTCCGCTTCCCGTAGCTCGTACACGATCGTGACCCGACGATGCCGATGGCGTTGCGATCCGCTTCCGTCCACATCCCGCGGTGGTAAAGCAGTGCCGGGCAATCCGAGATGTCGGCCAGCCGTGCCGGGTAGTCGTCGCTACCCAACAACGTGACGCTGACACCATGTTTGGTGATGAGATTGCATTCGGCTTCCACATCGACGGACCGAAAGCCTTCGGCAAATTTGTGGGCCAACTTCGTTCCGATGAGCGGGACCGATTCAAGTTGGGCCGCCGTCGCGTGTAACACAGCACTCGGTGAACCGAAGTGTTGCAAGACAGCCCGAGTCAGCTTCGGCCCCAAACCCGAAATCAATGCAAGTGCCAAGTGGTCGCGGAGATTGGGAGTGAACAGCGGAGGCGGCATGAGATGCTGCGTAGTTGCCAGATTGAGACTGAACAGCAAAAAGTGGCGTCCGTGCCAAGCTGCTCGTCCGTGAAGTGCAGAATCTTATGATGACACCCGCTGCGGGGCAATCCGAAACTTGGAATGACTTGCCTGATTGACCGGCCCACATCGAAACCCCATAATAGCCGCACCTCGGCTGCCGGGCGCGCGGCATCCGTTCGTCGTCTGTCGGGGATTCGCTACATGCCAGAATTTGCGGAATCCCGCGAACTCGTCGTGTGGTGCCAAGACCAGGGAGCCTTTCGTGAACGGGCCGAAATCGCAAGACAAACTCAAAATCTTTAGTGGTCGTGCTAATAAACCCCTCGCCGAAAGTATCGCCAAAAACCTCGGCGTGCCACTGGGCAACTTGAACCTCGGCAACTTTCCGGACGGCGAAACCTCGGTGCGGATTGACGAAGATGTGCGTGGTCGGGACGTGTTCATCGTGCAGCCGACTAGCCCGGATGTGAACGAACACCTGATGGAACTGTTGCTGATCTTGGACGCATTCAAACGCGCTAGTCCGGCCCGAATCACGGCAGTGATCCCGTACTTTGGCTACGCCCGCCAAGACCGCAAGGACACCGGGCGAGTGCCCATCAGTGCCAAGCTTGTTGCGGACTTGTTGACTGCCGCCGGAGCGGACCGGGTGCTTTGCCTGGACCTGCACGCGGCCCAAATTCAAGGCTTCTTCAACATCCCGGTCGATCACCTGTACGCCGTGAAAGAGATCACCGCCCACGTCCGAACGTGGGGCATCGCGTCCGATGACTTGGTGGTCCTGAGTACCGACGAGGGCAACGTGAAAAAGGCGTTGCTGTACCAGCGCCGGCTCGGCGGGCAAATCGCTGTGGTCGATAAACGTCGGAGCAGCGCGGAGGAAACCAAGGCCGCCCACCTCATCGGGGCGCCGTTGACCGGGAAAACCGTCATCGTGTTCGACGACATGATTTCGACCGCGTCCAGCATGGTGAACGCTGTTGAAGTGGCGCGGAAACAGTCGGCGAAGAAGATATACGTGTGCGCCACGCACGGGGTGCTGTGCGGACCCGCCGTGGAACGACTGCGCGAGTCACCGATCGAACAAATTGCGATCACAGACAGCATCCCGTTGTCGAAAGAGAAACGGGAGAAGTTACCGAACATCACGATCATCTCCGTGGCGCCGCTGCTGGCCGATGCCATTAAGCGGATCCACGAAGATCAATCGGTGAGTGATATTTTCAAGGATTGACCCGCCCGGAGTTCCGATGAGTTTGATGATCGAGTGCCCGTACTGCAACCTCCAGTTGCCGGTGCCGGTTGACAACCCGAGCGAACGGATCATCTGCGGCGGATGTTGGGGTGTCTTCGACGCCTCAACATCCGAGAAGCCCACCCATGCCATGCGCGCTAAGCCTGTGTCAAGACGACCCAATCGTTACGACGAAGACGATGAGGAAGACGACCGACCCCGTCGCCGCCGAGCGAATCGCTATTGGGATGACGAGGACGAGGATTGGGATTACAGACCCAGACGATACGCCCCCGCACCGGGTGAAAGTGCCGCGATTGCGTCGTTGGTGTTGGGGATCATCAGCGCGCTGATATTCTGTCTTTGGCCAGTCGGCGGCATCACCAGCATCACGGGGTTCGTTTTTGCGTTCTACGCACTCCGGACGCCTTCCCATCGGATGGCGGTCTGGGGGTTAGTTCTCTCGTTTGTTGGCATTGTGTTTGCGGCGGGGTTTGCTGTGCTAACCATTGCAGGCATCAGCTTATTTGACGGCACGCAGCGCATCACGCCCAAACCGACACCCTGGACGGCGCCGCCGTTTTTCCCCAAAAGTTAGCCAGTCAAAATTCCATTCCTCAATTAGAAAGTGTGACCCGATGCGACGCTCCTCAATCCAATTACTGGCGTTTCTAGGCTTACTCATCGGTGTTATCACGGGGTGTTCTGCACCAACAGCACCTTCGACACCAGCAACGACGGAAGATGACCACGACCATGATCGTGACAAGATGATGATTGCCCACTTGGGCAAGTACCATGCGTGCCTGACCGCCCATTTGTCGAGCAAGGACGGCAACGAACTGGACGTGTTCGTCGAGACGATTGGCCAAGAGCCAACACCCGTGGCGTTGCCACTGCTCAAACTCGTCGGGAAGGCGAAACGCGCCGATGGCACGGAGCAAGAAGTGACCTTTGAACCGGCACCGGCCAACGAACGGCCCAAGGACGAGAAGGGAGGCGCCTGTTCCCACTACGTGGCGAAAACACCCTGGATGAAAGCCGACGATGTTTTCACCCTCACCCTGGAAGCGGAACTTGATGGCCGCGTCCGCAAGCCCACGTGGAAGAGCTTCAACCCCAAGAAGTACGCCCACCACGAGGACTGATTCCGGGTCGATCCGTATAACCGATATCTCACAGATACCAGACGCTAAAAATGGCAACTCGCTATATTCGCAGAGGCTAGACCATCTCGAAGTTCGGCGAGCATTCTTTTTTCGGTTCATCATGGAGTTTGAAATGAGATTGAAGAAGCAGCGTCTGATTAAGTCCTTGGCACACAATAGTCAACGTCAAGCAACCTTTCTGCCAAAACTGGAGAGCTTCGACGATCGCATCTTGCCTTCGGCTACGAACGCATTCCTCCAAACGAACCTTGTGGCCGATCAGGCGGGAATTGCCCTGGTGACCGACTCGAAGTTAATTAACCCGTGGGGAATCGCCAGCAATCCCACAGGTGGGGCGTTTTGGGTGTCCGACAACGGGACGGGAGTCACGTCGCTTTACCAAGGGGATGTCGCGGGTTCGGCGTTTGTTGCGACCGCCGGTTTGCCTTCCGTCACCGGGCTTGGCAGTCCGACCGGACAAGTATTTAACGGCACGACGGATTTCGTGGTGAGTTCCGGTGCGTCAAGCGGACCAGCGGTCTTCCTCTTCGCCTCCGAAGACGGGTCGATCACCGCTTGGAACCCCAACGTGCCCGCCCCGGCACCCTCGACAAAGGCCCAACTGGTTGTGCCTGCCAGCACTGCGGTATTCAAGGGAATTGCCATTGCTAACAACTCGATTGGGTCGAAGACGGGGAACTTCTTGTACGCCGCCGATTTTCACGGCGGAGTGATCGATGTCTTTGACAAGAATTTCCAACCGACAACACTCGGTAGTTCGTTTACGGACCCGGCACTTCCAGCGGGGTTCGCACCATTCAACGTGCAAAATCTCGGCGGAAAATTGTACGTCACCTATGCCAAACAGAACGCAGCCTTACACGACGATGTGGCCGGCACAGGTAACGGCTACGTCGATGTCTTCGACACGTCTGGCAAATTGCTCCAACGACTCGTGACCGGAGGTTCTCTCAATTCGCCGTGGGGGCTGGCGCTGGCTCCGACCGGGTTCGGGCCGTTTGGCGGCGACTTACTCGTCGGCAACTTCGGCGATGGTCGGATCAACGCCTTCGATCCGTCAACGGGATCGCTTGTCGGAGCGCTTCGCAATGCGACTGGCAACCCGCTCACGATTGATGGGCTTTGGGGGATGACGTTCGGGAACGGGGTCACGGCGGGGGACAAATCGACGTTGTACTTCGCGGCCGGCCCCGGCGGTGAAGCCCACGGCTTGTTCGGCTCCCTCAAGCCATTCACGCCCAACATCGTTGCGGTCGGGTCGAGTGTCAACGGTGTCGGGACCGTTGATGTTTTCGGTGCGGACGCTCATGAAAAACAATACACACTCACCCCGTTCGGGGCCGGCTTCCACGGCGAAGTGCGAGTGGCAACGGGAGATGTCAATGGTGACGGAGTTCCCGATATTGCAGTGGGTACCGGCGCGGGGAGTGCCACTCAAGTCCAGATCATTGACGGCGCGACGCAGAAAATACTTTTCTCGGTGTCGCCGTTCGAGTCTTCGTTTACCGGCGGCGTCTACGTGGCGCTGGGGGACTTAACTGGCGACGGGGTACCTGACCTCGTCATTACACCCGACCAAGGTGGCGGGCCGCGGGTGCGAGTGTTCAACGGGAAAACGTTTGCCCAGACTGCCGACTTTTTTGGGATTGATGACACGAACTTCCGAGGTGGCGCTCGAGCCTCGGTCGGAGACATCAACGGGGATGGCAAGGGAGATCTCGTCGTCGCCGCCGGGTTTGGCGGCGGACCACGGATCGCCGTCTTCGACGGGTCGAAATTCACCGCCACGGGCGGCCCGAAGCTGTTCGGCGATTTTTTCGCGTTCGAGCCGACTCTCCGGAATGGGGCATTCGTGGCCGTGGGGGATGTGAACGGGGACGGCAAAGCCGACCTCATCACGGGTGGCGGGCCAGGAGGCGGGCCGCGGGTTCAGATTTTCAGTGGCAGCGATCTCGTCACGTCGAACAAACAAACCATCTTGTCAAACTTCTTCGCCGGCGATCCGAACACGCGGGGTGGCGCTCGCGTCGCCTTCACCACTCCGAGCGTTGGGAACACCGCCAGCCTGATTGTCGGTGCCGGTTCCGGTTCGGGGTCCACGGTGCGTGCGTATCAGAACAAGAACCTGACCACACAAGCCACGCCGACCGAGTTGTACTCGTTCGACGCGGAGCCGGGGTTCGCCGGGGGCGTATTCGTGGGCTAATCGGGCTGGGTGGTGCGTACTCGTTCACACGACTGAATCATCACGTCGGGATGAACAAGTACCATACAACGCTGGTAACTATTATTCGCAACCCACCGCTCTTAATCCGTGGAGCGGGTGCTATCGAAGGAAACCCAGATGAGCGAAACGGGAATCAACTTAACTGTCGGGATCATCATCGGAATTTTCGCAACGAGTTTCGTCGTGGCGGTGATTGCGATGGCGCGGGCGGGGAGTGTTCAGAATGCGTTCTGGGGGCTAACCATTGCCGGGCGTTCCCGGATCGACACGGCATTCGCGGCGAAGCTGCATGAACTGACCGGCACACCCATGCCTGTCATCGCTGCTACGCCTCCGTCACGCACAACAATGATCCCCGCCAAGCCGACGGCACCACCCAAGCCGACCGGCGAAGCCCTTCGCCTACTGGTACTTTTGCAGGCCGAGTCCCGGCTCGTCGATTTCTTGATGGAAGACATCAAAGGGGCTGCGGACGCCCAAATCGGCCAGGCGGTGAAAGAGATTCACCAGAAGGCCAGCAAGGTTTTGAAAGACCACCTCACCCTGGTCGAAATCCTTGCCGGTGCCGATGGCGATACCGTCACGGTTCAATCCGGGTTCGATCCGTCTGCAATTCGAGTCATTGGCAACGTGACCGGGCAACCCCCCTTTACGGGTTCGCTGCAACACCCAGGATGGAAGGTCAAGGAAATCAAGTTGCCGCCACTACCCGAAGGCCAAGACCCGTTCGTGCTTCAACCTGCCGAAGTCGAACTGCCGTAGCGGATCATTTCTTTCACCACGAATCAAACGAATCAGACGAATAAAAACGATTTGCAATCCACCAATTGCAGAGTCACACTGTTACTGGTGATCCTATTTTTATTCGTCTGATTCGTTCGATTCGTGGTGAAAAATCCGTGGTGATAATCATCGGCCAAGCACGAATCGCAATCCCGAATCCAGTGTCGGGTGGTCGAAGTGGAAGCCCGATTCGAGAAGCCTGCGGGGTTGGATTTTCGCACTTCCCAGTAGCGCCGCGTCCGCCATTTCTCCGAACAGCGTTCGCAGAACCGGGGCGGGAATCGTGAATAAATACGGGCGACCCAGCACCGTGGCGAGTGACCGGCCGTAGTCCCGATTGGTCACGGGGTTTGGTGCCACGATGTTCACCGGGCCGTGAAGGGATTCCGTCATCAAGCAGTGATGAAACGCCCCAATCAGGTCGTGAATCGTAATCCAACTCACCCACTGTTTGCCACTTCCTAGCACTGCACCGGCGCCAGCGTTGAAGGCGGGCAGTTGTTTGCCCAGTGCCCCGCCTCTCGGGGTTTGCACGACGCCGGTTCGCAGGTTGACGACGCGGACCCCAGCACTTTTGGCAGGTTCGGTGGCCGCCTCCCATTGCCGACAAACATCCGCCAGGAAGCCTGTACCATCCGGTGACGTTTCATCCAGTTCTTGATCGCCACGATCGCCATAGATACCGATCGCAGATGCCGAGAGAAACACCTTCGGCTTCCGGGTCATTGCCGCAATCGACTCCGCAAGTTTACGAGTTGGGATCGTGCGGCTATCGAGAATGCGTTTTTTCTTCGCCGCACTCCATCGCCCGTCCGCGATGCCGTCCCCCGCCAAGTGAATGATTGCAGCGACACCCTCAAGCAACGCGGGGTCCACCAGTTCTTCGGGGTCCCACGTGACGGATTTAGTCCCGTCGTCGAACGATTGCGGCTTGACTGGCCCGCGCACAAACCGAATGACTTCATGCCCGCCCGATGACAGGAAGTCCGCGAGTTCGTTGCCGATTAACCCCCGCGAACCCGTGATGACGATCTTCAATCGCGGTCGGTGGGCAAACTGGTTGTGGCGACGTAAATCACTCGCGGTGACGGCGTGACGATAAGCGAACATGGCGGCAAGTTTCGATTTAACCAGACCACCACCAAACAGCGTTCCGAGTGCGCCGAACGGAACACGATACTCCACCGCGTCATCCAGGTATGATTGCGTTGGTCCGTCCGGAATCATGGTGTGCGTGTGGTTCCAAAATGCAAATGGTCCGGTCAGTTGGTGGTCACGGAATTGCTGCCCCGGAATGACATCGTACAGTTCCGCCACCCACCGTTTGCCGATCGGCCCGAGTAGGGAAGCCCACAGCGTGACCGTATGGCCATCGCCAAACGCACCTTTTTTCTCGATGATTTTGACGGCTTCCCACGGCGGCGCCAGTCGGGAAAACGCGGCGGGACGGCAGTGCCATTCGTAAAGTTCAGTCGCCGAAACTGGCATCGCTGAACGCAGGGTGAACGTCTGATTCGACATAGTCATAACCGACACGAGTAAACGAAAGCGACCACACCCATTCCTAGACGTGGTCGGTGGTTCGACGCTCGTTCCGTTCCGG
Source organism: Fimbriiglobus sp. (assembly GCA_043785105.1). Classification (GTDB taxonomy): domain Bacteria; phylum Planctomycetota; class Planctomycetia; order Gemmatales; family Gemmataceae; genus Fimbriiglobus. The sequence continues at coordinate 1,357 of JAYVXO010000150.1, read as the reverse complement.
TTTAGTAATCGCAAGCGAAGCCGAGGCCGTAGAAATCCTCACGCTCTTTGAAGAACTGCCCGTAGGGTGAACGCCCCTTGTAATACTCCGCGTAAACCCGGAAGTTGGCGAGGCGTTGGTACGGGTTTCGCCACAGCCATCCGACTTGTGCGACAAAGTTCGGGTCGAAATCTTGGTCCCCACGCGCTTCGACGTGTGCGGCCACGAACGGTGCGCCGCTCAACCCCGTTGGCACCTGGCACACCCATTGAAAGCCGGCGTCGTACCGCTTGCGGTCCGGGTCGTTTGCCAAGTCTTGCATGAACGCATAGGAAACCTGCCCGTACACCCGCAGCGCGAACTCCGGGAACGTGCGGCTGATGCCGACGACCGCTTCATCCTTGGCAAAGTTGATCGGTAGCCGACCCGTATTCCGTTGGAACTCGTCGCCGAGGTGCGCGCTGGTGTGTTCGTAGGCTAGCTTGCCCTGCCAATTCCCCCACCGGGCCGTGAGCGGAAACCCGAAGCGGTAGTCGTTCGCCATCAAGTCGTCCGGGGAAAGCCGGGTGTGGACCACGCCGAAAATGTCCAACTGATAGGCCAGATCGCGGCCGGCAGGTTCGACCCGCAGGATGCCGACGGTCGTTCCGATCGAGGTTTCGAGCGTCCACTTGTTAACATAATTCTGGAAGTTCGTCGGCATCACTTGCAGGCGGGCTTCCCGTTTGCTAGCAAGCGGTGGTTCCCAAAGCAACGTGGAAGGGAACAGGGAGACGCGCGTATTTTCCCAGTTGCAGTATTGAAACGACCGCCGCCCCGCGACTTCTTTGTTAAAGTCGTCTTCAAGGCTACCCGGAAGCGGCGGGAGTCCTTCTTGATCGAGAACAACCCCAGGCGATGGTTGGCCAATGAACGCGCTCGGCGGCGTTTCCAACAATGGCGTTGGGCTTGGTTGAACACCTTGTGGGGCTGTCTGGCCAAGTGGTACCGGCCAACCCTGCGAACCAGGGCCGGTTGACGTTGGCGTCGTTAACGCCGGGATGCGCGGCACCGGAACTTGTGCCATAACCGGGCCAACGAATAGCCCCGCAACCACCAGCGTTCCCCAGCGTCCGACTGAACCGAGCATCGCATCGCCCCCTGTCCGGAACGCAAGACGTGAGCCAAATCGCCCACGCAGTCACTCAATTCCTATCGACACCCCGCACAACCCGTCTTGAAGTTAAACCCGGCAAAGTTTCCCAGGCTTGCCAATCGCACAAGGAAATTACTTTTTACTCTGTTAGGAGTTACGCAGTGGTGTTGTGAGTCGGGTTCTCGAAGTCCCGCAGGGTGGCTATAGTCGCGGGCATGAGCCAGCCCAAAGTCTCCGCGCTTG
>JAYVXO010000149.1:0-15312 GCA_043785105.1 Fimbriiglobus sp. | reverse complement strand
CCCACGGGGTGCGCAACCCGTGGGGGTCAACCCCACGGCTCGTCGCGGCCGGAACTCAATTCGACCCGTGAGCGGTATAGTGAATGGGTTGTCGCTGTTTTCGATCCCGAGAGACTCCGTGGCTACACTCGTTCAAGCTGTGCGGATGGCGTTGCATTACGGGGAGACGCACCTCGGGGTGACGGACATTTTCGGGGAAGATGTCGGGCCGCCGTTGGGGGGCGTGTTCACGGCCACGCAGGGGTTGACGAAGGCGTGGAACTCCCCGCTCGACGAACGCGGCATCATCGGCACGGCGATGGGAATTGCGTATGCGGGTGGCCGCCCAGTCTGCGAGATTCAGTTCTGCGATTACGCCTTCAACACGATCGACCTACTCAAAGTGGCTGGCAACCAGCGTTGGGCCAGCGCGGGCCAGTTCGACATGCCGATCGTGGTGATGACCCCCAGTGGCGCGGGGATTCGTGGCAGTCTTTACCACTCGCACAGCTTTGAAAGTTGGGCCAGTCGGCTAGCGGGGTGGAAGATCGTCATGCCGAGCAACCCGCTCGACGCTTACGGCTTGATGCTCTCCGCGATCGTGGACCCGAATCCGGTGCTTGTGCTGCTGCCGAAAGCACTGTTGCGTGCCAAGGGGACCAAGGAACAACTGCTACCCGGCGAACCCGACGATGCCGAAGAATTGGCCCGGATGATTGACGCCCCGGTCGGCGACCGCTCGACGTGGACCCCGCAATGGCCGGACTTGAAACCGTATTTCGTTCCGATTGGCCAAGCGAGTTTCGCCCGCAGTGGGGACACCGCCACGGTCGTTAGTTACGGGCGGCTACTCCCGCAGTGCGTCCAAGCCGCCGACGAGTTGCAACGGGACTTTGGCTACACCTTCGACGTGATCGACCTACGTAGCATCTTCCCTTACGACTGGAACGCGATCTCCACAAGCCTGAGCAAAACCGGGCGGTTGTTGATTGCGAACGAGGACACCGAGGTCACGAACTTCAGCGAACACTTGTTGCGCCGTGCGATCGACGACCACTTTTACGACCTGCTCGTGAAGCCAATTTTGCTAATGGGCAAGCACGTGCCGGGCATCGGGCTGAATCAAGAATATGAACGCAACACCGTGCCGCAATACGACACCATCCGCAACGCCATGCGGAACTTGGCTGCGGATGTGGCTTAACAAGAATGTCTCACGCAGAGACGCTGAGAAAGAGTATCTCACGCAGAGGCGCAGAGAAAGAATTCAATCAAAAATTCATTTTATTCTTTCTCTGCGCCTCTGCGTCTCTGCGTGAGACACTCTTCTCGAAGACTACAAGGGATGGAGACCGATGGATTTTCCGCTGCCGCCGATGGGTGAAGGGTTGTTTGAAGTCGAACTGTTGCAGTGGCTCGTCAAGCCAGGCGAGAGCATTGCGCGTGGGCAATCGTTGATGGAAGTGATGTCCGACAAGGCGACGATGGAAGTGCCGTCGCCCTTTGCGGGGACGATTACACAGACCGTTGGCGTGGCGGGGACGAAGATCAAAATTGGCGAAGTGGTGCTGCGGTATGAGCAAACCAACGGGGTGCCTAACGCAGCACCGAAACCAGTTGCAATTGCCGTGGTCGAAGCTCCGGTTTCACTCAAGGTGGACGTGGAAGCCGATGCGCCGAATCTGCCCGCACCCATTGCGGCACCGTCGGTTCGGCACCTCGCCCGGAAGTTGGGCGTTGACCTGAAGCATGTGCAAGGAACCGGACCGGCGGGGCGAATTTTGCTCGAAGACGTGAGCCAGCAAGTCGCGCGGAAATCGGAAGCATCGGCGAACAAGCCGGCCAAGTCTCCCTTGCCGCCGATGGACTTTGGCAAGCCCGGCACCCGCGTGAAACTCGTCGGGTTGCGGCGCAAGATTGCCGAACACATGGTCGCGTCCACGACGACAATTCCACACTACTCCTATATCGACGAATGCGATTTGACCGACCTCGTGCGGCTACGGGGGCAGTTGAAAGAGACGTTTGCCAAACTCGGCGTGAAGCTCACGTACTTGCCGTTCTTCGTCAAAGCTGTGGCACGGGCGCTGAAGGAAATCCCGATCATCAACTGCACCTACGACGCCGCCACCGAAGAGATGGTGATGCACGAGCGGTACAACATCGGCATCGCCGTGGCCGCGCCAAACGGGCTGGTCGTCCCGGTGATTCAAGATGCGGACAAGAAAGACATTGCCGCCATCGCCACGGAAATTGAACGCCTCAGTAGTGACGTGCGCGCGGGGCGACCGAAGGTCAACGACATGAAAGGCGGCACGTTCACGATCACGTCCATCGGCGGAATCGGCGGGTTGATCTCGACGCCGATTATTAACACGCCCGAAGTCGGCATCATGGGCATCGGCAAGGTGGTGAAGCGGCCTGTGTTCGACGACAACGGCGCGATCAAGCCGGCGGAGATTGTGTACCTGTCGTTCTCCTTCGACCATCGTGTCGTTGATGGTGCCGTGGGCGCGACCTTCGGCAACAGCGTGATTCGTCACCTGCAAAACCCCGCGTCGCTGCTACTACCCGAACGATATGGGAGCTAACCACTCGTGTCCGAACTTCTGGATCGTCGCGGGCCGCTGCTGTTCGGGGTGATCTTCGCGTTGGCGTTTGCGTTGCACCTGCCTCAACTTTTGGTTCACAACAACCACCAAGATTTCTTCATCTACCGGGCCGGTGCGGTGCTCGCGCTACGTGGCGATTCGCCGTACAACCCCGAGGCGTTGCGGGAACTGGTCGCGGCGCAATACCCCGGCGACGAGCGGTTCATTGCCAACAACGGGTTCTTCCTGGCCCCACAAGCCGTGCTGTTTTTCGCGCCGTTTGCAGTGGTGCCGTGGCCGTTGGCCAAAGTGCTTTGGTCGCTGCTTTCCTACGGTGCGGCAGCGCTGGCGATTTGGAACCTGACGGCGTTCACGCAGTTCCCCGCGTCGCGGAAGTGGCTCCCCATTGTGGCGGGCGCGGTGATCTTCGACCCGCTCACCTACGCCAGCATGGTCGTCGCCCAGACGACGCTGTTGATGGTCAGCCTCGTTATTCTCGGCGAAGTATTCCGTCAAGCGAACCGCCCGCATCTGGGTGTCCTGATTTGGGCACTCGCGTTCATGAAACCGCACCTCGCGCTGCCGTTGATTCCGTTGGTGGCGTACCTGGGCGGTTGGCGGCGAGCGTTGGAGTTGATTGGCGTCGTGATCGTGTTGAATCTGATCGGCTGTGCGTTAACAGCGAGTTCGTGGCGATTGATCCCGGAGTACCTCGATCACTTGGCGAACGGCCACAAGTCGGTGATCTTCAACCGGGTGGAACTCAACCCACAACTCACCAGTTGGAACCGCTTCCTGATCGCAATCGGCGGCCCGGCGATCGAACAAAACGCGGTGACAACACTGGCAGGGTACGCCGTCTGGGGATTGCTCGTCGCAACCCGTGTCGCCATCACGTGGAAGCACCGCCACGAGTGGCCGTCACCCGCGTGGGCGCTGGCAGTGACTGTAATCGGTATTGTCGTGTGTTGCCAATTGCTGGCCTATGAGTTGGTGTTACTGGCCGCCGTCGCCCCGCTGGTTTTGGACTGGCAGGCCAGCAACCGCAAGTGGCCGTTGTGCCTGCTACTGTTCGCACTCGCCGTGAAGTCGATCCCGTTTGAAGTGCCCAACGCCTTCATCACCCTCGACACCCCACCCACCGGCCTGAGCCTCGTCGCCATCTCCCACCGCAGCGTGGGTGTGATGTTACTCGCACTCGCCGTGATGGGACTAGGATGGCCGAAGAGGGCGGTCTGAAATGTTACGGTACAAACTACCCGACGTAGACCCCTTGTAACGTGTTACCGGGTAGCTCGATTTGCTGGAACGCGGCTGGTGTATTGGTCTGCGATTGGAGGAAATCCTGGCTGCGGTAGACGTAGACTTTGCCGAGCCAATCGCCTCCCGTCACGGCAAGGTACGGGGTGTTGTCACTGGCTTGCTTGACGACCAAGTTGATCCCACCGCGCCCGTTCGGGTCGCTACAGAAGAAGTTGGCTAACGGGTTGGCTTGGGCGGTCGCCACGCCAGAGCTATTCAACATGGCCGCATCCAGGGCATAGACTCGCGGGCCGCCACCCACACCGGCGCCGAACACGAGATCGGCTTTGCCGTCGCCGTTCAGGTCCGCGACAGACACCGTTACCCCGTTACGGAGGTTGATCGAATTGGCATCGTCGTAGGCAAAGAAGTCACCCATCAATCGGCGCGGGCTACTCGCCATGCTCATCATGCCTTTGCCGTCGTAAACCGCCACGCGCGGTCCACCGCCGACGCCCGCCGAGACGACGAGATCGGGTGTGCCATCGCCGTTCACGTCCCCGGTCGCCACGTGCGCCCCGCCCCGGAACGCCGTGTCATCGAACGCGATGAAGTTGTCCAGTTGCACGAACTGGCTGCCCTTCAATTTGAAGACTTGGATGCGGGCGCCACCGCCTGCGTCCGGGCTGACGATCAGTTCGGCCCCGCCGTCGCCGTCTAAGTCTGCGGCAGCGAGATAGATGCCACCCTTGTAACTGTCTTCGTAAGCGTTGAAGTTGAGGAACACGGCGGCCTGGACCGGGTTGGCTGGATCAACTCCCCGAACAACCACAACGTTCGAGCCGCCGCCGGGGCCGTCGAAATAGATCGTGTCCGTGAACCCGTCGCCGTCCACGTCCGCCTGAATCGAACGGGAGTGAGCCGTTGCTGAGGCTAGCGTTGAGACGCCGTTCGGCACCAGTTTACCAGCGCTATCCGTGGCGAACTGTTGCGAAGAACCATCCGTTCCCGTGAGAACCAGCGGGCCTGATAGTTTAGCCGGTGTTTGCTGCGTCAACCGCATCAAGCCAATTCGGGAAGCTTGGGCCGAGGTACTTTCCGTTTGGCCCGTAATCACGAGCCGCCCGGATTGATCGACGAGGACTTCAAACCCTTGGAGCGAACTACCCTTCGTAGTTTGGGGCAGCAGGAGTTTGCCGTCCGGTGACAGTCGCGTGTCCGGGTCGCCATCCGTGGTGAAGCGGTAGAGCGTGGTCGATGGCGGGGTCGTCGCAAGAACCGTCGATGATGCCCTTGTGCCGTCCTCGACCGCATAATACACCGGGTAAATCGGGTACGGGCGTGGCGTTTGGACGGTCACGAACAGGCTGCCATCGGGCTGGAACGAGACGCCGCCAACATTATCTTGAATGTATGGCGTGTCCTGGTGGTTCAGATGGATAGTCTGAATGCCTACGGTGCCAAAAGTCGCGTCTGCTTTACCGTCGGCATTGAAGCGGACCAACCCGAATTCGTAGGACGGGTTGCCATATGGCGGCTCATAACTGGACGATGTCGTCCCCACAACGATTTGTCCGTCCGGTTGGAAGCCGACCCACTGAGCATACGCAATCGGGGCGTAAGGGTAGGAGAAGTGTACTGGGTCCACTTGATCTTTCGTTTTGCGAATTGTTGTTTCGGCGTAACCATCGCCGTCAAATGTTGTGTCAAGCTGGCCGGCGGCAGAGATCCGGACAACATCGGCGTAAAGTTCACGGGTGTCAGGAGGCGGAGGCGTCGGATTCCCGTTGGTGTTGAAAACATAGTTGTAGCTATCAGGACCGACTTGCCGGGTTCCCCCCACCACAACAACTCCACTCGAATCAATTGCCACGGACTGGAAATTCAACGGGTGATCCGTCGTCGATTCGAGGACGAATTTCCCGTCGCCATCGTAAGTATTGTCGAGTTTGCCATCAGCGGTCAGGCGGACAATGGCAAACTTTGGTGTGAAGTTGTGGTAAGGCAGTGGATAGATGCTGTCCGTTGTGACGACGACGGGTCTCGGGATTGAATCCTCAACATAGCGGAAGTAATTTTGGTTGACATTCCCGGCCAAAACGATCTTTCCGTCCGTGGTAATGCCCATGCCCACCAGCGATTCTTGCGTTGTTTGGTCCGGCATATCGACATCAATTGTCACATGCCCGGCGTCCCCGAACGCGGTGTCGTAGGCGCCACTCGCCGTCAGTTTGATGGCAACGAAATCCGTGTTGTATCCGCCCCAGTAGTACGGGGCGGTATTCGAGCCGTTTGGATTGATCGTAACGCTTCCGCCGAGAATCACGCCGCCGTCTTGCGTCATCGCCAGTTTCGACAAGGATAGCCCCGAAGTGGTCTCCGACCACGGGACAAGCGACTTCAGGCCATCGCCGTCGAAAGTGGTGTCGAGGGTTCCGTTCGGGTTGAACCGAGCGAGAACGGGCGCGTAGCCGAGGGTGCCCAGCACCCAGATTTTGCCATCAGGACGAAGCGCGGAGTCCAAGGGCGAACCGTAGAGCACGGTCGGCACAAGGTCTGGTGTGATGTACGTTTGCCCCGCGCTGCCGAACGACGGGTCCAGGTGAAACGGGATCGCATCCGGTGTGGTGCGGTCTTCGAGTGGGGTGATTTGTAATTTTTGCTTGGATCGCTTCGACATCGTTCATCCTCCAAGAGATAATGGTGCTATTTCTAGAGGCACGACAACGGCGCGAATCCGGTCGGTTATTTTCAGAATTGATACTTGTTCCGTTGGCGATTCGACGGAACGATCCAAGTTCGTAGTGCCAGACTGGTCAAGACGGCAAACGTCAGCCAACGGAGGTAGGGTGGGGATTTCGCGCGGGTTTCTTCCGGTTGGGTAATCGGTTCGGGTGGTAACACTTCGGCGGCAAAACGGGAGAGGATCGCCTCCACGAGCAACGCCGTGTCCGTGGTCGCAGGCGGGCTTCGGCTTGGAGCGGGTGAAGGGAATTCGGGCAAGGGTTTCACATACACAACCGCTAGCTCGGTGACGTGGGGCGGTTGGGATTGTACACCAACGACAACGGCCGATTGCCGCACCACTAGGGTACCCGGTTCAACAATTTCGGTTGGTGATGCGACGAAAAACACCGGGGTTATCGGCAAGTTGCGGACCGGCGTTGCCAGCATTTGTGAATCGGGCGACGAGTGTTGCCACGTGCCAGACGGGCTAACTTGGACTTCGACGCGATAATTGCCAGCGACGTATTGCGATTGCGCAGCCGGTCGGTTGAGCGGTGGCTCGATGCGGATGGTGACCACGACCGGAACGGGTTGAACTGGCAGTGCTGGGATGTCCGGCTTCACCGGAGGTGGTGTTGTCGGAGTCACTGGCGATGGCGGCACCGCAACGGGTTTTGGCGGTTGTACAACATCGGCGACCAGATTCACCAGGAGCACCGAATTGAAACTCGCAACGACTCCCGTCCCCAGAACAACGGTCGTGGGTGCCGGTAGGATTACCTCCCCCCCATTGCTACCAAATCCACCGCTGGGTGGCGCTGGCGTGGTGGGATTGCTCAATTGATCCCGGAGTGGTTGCACCGTGAATTGCAGTGTGACCGCTTCGGTTGTGTCCGTGGCCGGAATCGTGAGCGTGACGGTATACACTTGCGACGGGTCAAGGGAACGGGACGTTTGCACGGTGAGCACGCCGTTCGGTTCAACGGAAACCACGCCATCGCTGACGACACCATCACTCCAGTGAAGCGTTGCTGACACCGTGCTGAATGGGAAGATCGGAGTTGAATAGGGTTGGAGAAGTTCAACCTGCTGTGCAACGCTTGGCAACGCAGCGGCGGACAATGGCTGTAGCACTCCGACGGACCACAAACAGCGGTCTTCCAGAGATTCCATCCGGAGTGTTGGCCGGGTTCGCAGTAAGAGTGTCGGCATCGCATGATCTCGCGGAACAATACGCAAGGTTCATCCTGTTTTCATCGAAGGTTGCACGTTGTTGGCTTCAGTAAGCATGGTGCAACCCCCTGTTTTGTGCAAGTGAGAGCCTGTCGAACTCTCACGATGGGGTGCAACTTACTTCCCTCCTCGGCCTTCGGCTTGTCGAAGTAGCTCCGCTAATTCGGCCCGGTACGCTTTCGTTTGGCGGTCGAAGATCGTGACATCGGGCAACGTGGTGGCAATCTCGCCCGCCTGTTGAATCGCATTTTGCGCCTCGGTGATTTTACCATCCGCCATGTAGCAAGCGGCCAACGCACACCACGTTCGCCCCAGTTCTGTGGGTGCGGATGCGATGGCGTTGCCATCGGAAAGTGGGCGGAGTAACTCGATGGCTTTCTGGAATCGCACAACAGCCTCTGCATACCGCTTGCCTTGCTGATGCCACATTGCGAGTGACCGTAGGCTGCACGCCCAATCGAGACGATATTGCGGCACGTTGGGGAATTCCCGTGCGAGGCGTTCGCGTGATGCCGTGGATTCGTGCAACAGCGGGTCGGCTTCTTTGACACGGCCGAGCCGCAAGAATAAGTTCGCCAATTCGCCTTGGGTTTGTGCCACCGCGAACCGTGTGACCGGCACCGTCGGGTTGCGGTCCAACAAACCCAGTCGCAGTGCAAGCGCATCCCGATACGTCGTTTCAGCAACGGCCAGTTGGCCTTGATCGCAGAACACGTTGGCCAAGTTGTGACAGCAGCGGGCGGTCTCTTCCCGAAACCGGGGATCGTCCGGAAATTCTAGGCTGAGTTGGGCGAATCGGGTCCGTGCGGTTTGCAGTGACAACTGGGCGTCACTGACGTTCCCAACAGTCTGTTGCACCAATCCCAGGTTGTTTTCCGCCCCCGCACGGCCAGCGCGATCCTGCGGTTCCGCCAACATGCGGTACTGGCGAATCGCCGCGTTGTAGTGTTCGGTTGCGGCATCGTATCGCCCCGTGGTGCGGCACAGGTTGCCGTGGTTGTTCGCGCACGCCGCGCATTCGCGGATGACAGCGGGTGTCTCTGCACAGTGGTCCAGCCGCGATTTCGCAGTGATATAGGCTCGGTCGGCGTCGACCGTGTGACCAAGACGCGATTCAATGTCACCGATCCGCCGGAAGGCTTGCGCAATGGCCAGTCGATCGTCCGGCGAAGAACCGTCACCTTGGGCGAGTCGTTCGTAGATAGCCAACGCTTTGACCAGGTACTCTCGCTGAACCGGCTCCAGGCTCGGTTCTCGATCCAGAATCCGTTCCTCAAAGTTCCGGTACATGTCATCGACAACAACACGAAGTTGCTGGCGTTCGGCGTTCGTTTGGTCCCGTTCGTGAATCAACTCAAACTGGTGACTCGCTTGCAAGGCGATCACCGCCACGACCCCGAGGACCGCCGTGATGGTGAGCCGTTGATGCTGCCCCGACCAGCGGAACAGCCGATCAAGTCTTGTTGGCCGAGTGGCCAGAATCGGTTGCCCCACGAGGTACCGGCGTAGATCGTCCGCCAAGTCCAGTGCCGAGGTGTACCGATCGGCGGGTAGTTTGGCGAGCAGTTTCAACACGATCGTTTCGAGATCGCGCGGGATTCGCGGATGGATGCTGCGTGGTGGTATCGGGGCGTGGGTCAAAATCTTGGCAATCAGTTCCCCGCGCTCGGCAGTGGCGTGCAGTGGTTGCGCTGTCAACAGTTCGTACATCGTCGCGCCGAGTCCGTAAAGATCGACGCGATGGTCGATGCCCCCCCGTCGCGGTTCCACTTGCTCCGGACTCATGTACCGCAGCGTACCAATCAGGGCATGGGATTGCGTCAACCGCGTTTGCCCCGGCACGTGTGCTAAACCGAAGTCCGCGATCCAGAGGCGCTGGTTGTCGTCGAGTAGCAAGTTGGCCGGCTTAATGTCGCGGTGAATGATGCCGAGTGCATGGGCGTGCGACAGGGCATCGGCAGCTTGTAATGCCAACCCCGCGATGAAGTGAAATTGATCCTTGGCAACGGGGCGCGGTGGTTCCACCACGCCCGACTTCACACCGGGGTCGCCGTCGTCATCCGTGGGGTCGCCGGGGTGAACGTTCAGTCGGGTGACACCGTGTTGACACTCGGCGTTGTCGATCCAATCCGCCAGTGATCGGCCCGAGATGAATTGCATCGCAATGTAATGCACGCCACGCGATGACCCGACGGCGTAGATCGGCACGATGTGCGGGTGGGTCAGCAACGCCGCAGTTTGGGCTTCGTGTTGGAAGCGTTTCAAATCAGTCGGATTCAAACTGTCGGATCGAAGAGTTTTGACGGCCACACGACGGTGTAGCGAGACTTGCTCCGCCTCGTACACGATCCCCATACCGCCGCGACCAATCTCACGCAGGATTTGGAAATCGCCGAGGCGTTCCGGCATCTTCGGGGCACTGGCCCGGTGCAAAAATTCGAGGCCGTCCAAACACTCCGCCAACGGCTCCGCCACGTCAGAGTATTCCGCAAGGAAGGCCACGCGGTCCGGTGCTTGCCCGTTTTCGAGTGCCTCTAAATACACTTCCAGCGCGTGGACCACCCGTGGATCGTCGTGACCCGATTTCAGCACCACCGAATCGGCCTGTCGCCTCATGTCATCTCCGGTAACAGCCCCCGCAATCGGGCCAGGGCACGTACCCAGAGTTTCCGCACACTGTCCACACTTCGGTCCATTCGCTGTGCCACTTCGGGAAACGTGAGTTCCTCCAAGTTCCGCAGGATCAACACTTCCCGATAGTCCGCCGGCAGTCGGCCCAACGCTTCCGCCAAAATCACCCCCGCTTCATGCTGCGTGGCGGCTTGACTCGGCGACTTCCCTGCTGCCACGAGGTAAGCTCCCAACCCTTCGGAGGAATGCTCCACGCCCGCAGCAATCCCCCGTTCAAGGCGAACGTCACGTCGCCGGGTGCCACGATACCGGCGAATCTGGTTCGACAAGTTCCGCGCCAGAATCTGCCGCAACCACCCGACCAGTTCCGCGACGCTTCCTCCGCAGAACTGGCCAAAATCCCGATGGGCTTCGAGGTACGTTTCCTGCACCACGTCCGACGCACCAATTTTACCTTGGATCTCCCGATCAATCTGCACCCGCGCCAGAAAATACAAATACTGCCGATACACGTCCAACAACTGCCCAAGCGCCACCCGGTTCCCCGTCCGAGCGAGCGTGAACAACTGCAACGGTTCGTTGTCCGATTCGGTAGTCAGTATCTCTGCGGTCATAGTGACATTGTCGTGAAAAATCGGCACCCCAGAGTAGCAGGCACCCATTCGCAACCAGACCGGCCACTGAAAGTGAAAGTTTTTCTACAGTTTTGTTTCAAACCCAGCGGTTCAGGTGACCGTGAGTTTCACAACACTTCCCTCGCCCGTTGCTCGACGATGTCCATCATGAGCGGGTGACGGCCGAGGTGTTGGGCGAGTTTGAACGTGACTGCCGGAAATTGGGCGGTCAACTCGTCACGGGCTTCGATCATGTCTTCACGGACATGGACACCAGGGGACAGAAAATACGGCAGCATAATCACGGTGGTGGCGCCTTGTTCCACGCACTTGGCGCCACCTTGCGCGATAGTTGGCTCGGCCAATTCCAGATACGATGTTTGAATCACATCAAAGCGACCCCTCGTTGTCATCTCGGTGGCAATGTACTCCAAGTCCGCGTTCGCTTCGGGTCGGCGGCTACCGTGGGCAATCAAAAGTAGCGCGTTCTTGGCAGGTACAATCAGCATGGCGGTTCCGGATTGATTTCGGCGTGGCACTTTCCATTTCGGCGTCCCTTGACAGGATAGCATTCCCACGCATCGTGTCGTCAAGGGCGTGACGGAACTTGTCGGGTAGGGTGACCAGTATGACAGGACAGCGGTTCGGAAATTGGATCCTTGATGACCTTCTTGGCAACGGGCCGATGGGTGTCGTCTACAAAGCGCACGACGCGACCGACCAATACCACGTCGCGGCCGTGAAAGTGTTGACTCACGCCAATACTCGGACCGCAGATTTTCTAGCACGATTTCCGGCGGACATGCTAGCCTTTCAGCGGTTGAATCACCCGAACATTGTGAAGTTCTACGACTCGGGCGTCCAAGCGGGGCAGGCTTGGTACGCGATGGAGTACGTCGAAGGCACCGACGCCGAGACGGTGTTGAAGACCCGCGTCAAGAAGCCAGGCGAACCGGGATTCAATTGGAACGAAGACGTGATGAGCCTCGCCGTTCAAGCGGCGCGGGCGCTCAAACACGGGCACAATCGCAGCATTTTACATCGCAACTTGAAGCCGTCGAACTTCCTAATCACGGCGAACGGAACGCTGAAGCTCGCGGATTTTGGGGTGGCGAAGGTGTTCGGCGTCTCCGCGATGTCACTGCCCGCAGACCCGATGGGCACGGCGGGGTTCCTGGCCCCGGAGCATTTCAATGGCAAACCCCTGACCCGACGCAGCGACTTCTATTCCCTCGGTGGCGTGCTGTACGCCCTGACGACGGGTCGGGCACTGTTCACCGCCACAACGATCGCGGAGTTTCTGCACAAGCACTGCTATGCCTTGCCGGATCGGCCCGTTTCGTTCGTCCCGAACATCGCGCCGGAACTCGACAACCTGATTTGTGAACTGATTGCCAAAGACCCCAACCGGCGGCCCGGCACCGCGGCGGAGATCATCGACGAACTCGACCAATTGCGGGCGAAGCTCGAACGCAAAGGCACAAAAGTGAACTGGCCAGCCGACCCCGGCGACCAGTCCGGGCCGATGGCCGCGCTCAGTGCGGACGACGAAGCGGCGGTTGACGACGATGTCCAAAGTGTTCGCCCGTTGATGTCGCGGCCACTGGTCGTGGTGCCATTATTTTTGCTGGTTGTCGCGGTGATTCTGGCGCTGGCTTTCTGGCCGCGTCCCAATGCAGACGAGCTATTCACCAGTGCCCAACCGCTACTGCAATCCGACAACCCCGCCGACTGGGATCGCGCTTGGGACGAGTATTTGCAACCGTTGACGGAGCGGTATCCGGATCAATACGCTGAGGAAATTCGCGCGGTACAAGCGAAGATTCACGACCGCAAGGAACTGCGGAAAACCCTGGAGCAAGCGAGCCGGGTGCGATACAACACGGAGGCGGAGCGAATCTACCAGCGCGGATTAAAGCTAGCTCAAGCGGGGGAATTCGAGTTGGCAGCGCACACCTGGGAGCAGTTGAATCGCGTTTTCGCGGGGATCGAGTCCGAATCGCGGTGGACGAAACTCGCCACCATCGGGTTAGCCGAACTGGCCCGTTCGACCCCGGATGCGAAACGACCCGCGACCCCTGCGCAAACCTTCCAGACATTACTTGAAACCGCCCAAGCGAAGAAAGCAGCCCACGACCCCACCAGCGCTGCCATGTTCGACGCGATGGAAGACCTCTACCGCCACGAACCCGGCACGCTGGAGATGATCCGCAAAGCCCGATGACCAGAGGATTTCACCACGAATCACACGAATAAGACGAATAAGACGAATAAGAGAATGATTGTTAAATACATCGTGATGGGCAGCACCGGTGATACACGATTCTGATTGTTGATTTGGGTTTGATTCGTCTGATTCGTGTAATTCGTGGTTCCCGACGACCCGAGGCCCTGATGGCTGGCACTGCGACGACCGCGATTGAATTTTGTACCGTACTGAGCCGCAGTAAGCTCATTCCGGAGGCGGATGTTCGCGCCCAGCACCACCGTTGGCAGAAGGAGACGAAGGGTGCGGACGCGGACGTGGACCTGTTTCGGAAGTACCTCATTACGAAGAAGTTCCTCACGGAATATCAGGCTGCGCTCATTCAACGCGGGTACACCGACGGGTTCTTTATCGGCGGCTACGTCATTCTGGACCGCATCGGCAAGGGGCAATCGGCGGTCGTGTACAAGGCGGTTCACAACTCCGGGCAGGTCGTGGCGTTGAAGGTGTTGCCGGGGTCGAAGTCGCGGGATGCGAATACGCTCAATCGCTTCCAACGGGAGGGGCGGTTGTTGACGCAACTCGAACACCCCAACGTGGTCCGGGGTTTCCAGGTCGGACAGGGGGGCGGGGTCTGGTATCTCGTGATGGAATACCTCGACGGCGAGACACTTCAGGACGTGTTGACGCGCCGTAAAAAGCTTCCCACCCCCGAAGCGGTTCGACTCATTTCGCAGGCGCTCAGTGGGTTGCAACACCTCGCGGACAAGCGGATGATTCACCGGGATTTGAAACCGGCGAACCTCATGATCCTCCCGGCCGGCACGCCCGGCCCACTCGACTCCACGCTTCAGGCGACGTTGAAAATTCTGGACATTGGCATTGGCCGAGAGCAGTTCGACGAGGACGCACCCGACACGCAAGACCTCCACCTGACCGTTGAAGGCAGCGTCCTCGGCACGCCGGATTATCTAGCCCCCGAACAAGCCCGTGACGCCCGAGCCGCCGACATTCGCGCGGATATTTACAGCCTGGGTTGCGTGCTGTTTCACCTGATTGCCGGTCGGTCGCCGTTCGACGACAAGAACATACTCGGCCAGATGGTGAAACATGCCACGGAGAAAATTGCACCCCTGGCAACCGTCGCGGCGAACGTGCCGATCGGGTTGCCAGGTGTCTTCGACAAACTCACCGCCAAGAAACCCGATGACCGTTATGTTACGCCGTTGGACGCCGTCAAAGCGTTGCAGCCGTTCTTGCCGTTAGACGGTGCGGATGTCGCGGCGTCCGCAATTTTACCGGCGTATCAAGCGTGGCTAGAAACCGAATCGTCCATCGAATTTCCGGTCGAGCCGAAAAAGCCACCCGGAACTGCCACGGACCCGATCATCCCGACCTCACTGCCGCCACTGCCGACCCGCCCGCAAGCCGTGAAACAGTCCGGGACCGGGTTGGAAGTCAACGTCGAACTCGTAACCGACGACCCCGAACGCTCCTACCTCGATCCCTCACGGCGTGACTTCGTCATGCTGGGAACAGGAGCCTTCGGCGTGCTGGCCGCCATCGGCATCGGCTACGGGTTGCAGAAGTTATTGAAGCGATCCCTAGATTCAAAAGACCCGTCGCCACCGGAACCCAAATAACAGTCCAGGTGCCCGAAGTTGCCCCCGACTTGCTAGAGTTGAAATTGATGATAAGGCAGGAATCGGGGACGCGGTTTGTTGGAAGAAACGTCTCCCACCCCACCCCTAGCGGGAAATTTTCCAGCTAGGCCCTCCAAAGTTCACGCCTCACAATAATAGTGAGGTGTGAACTTTGGAGGGCCTAGGACTTACGTAGTGCAACAGGGTTAGCCATGGGAAGGACGATTCCAAGCCAAAAACACGGAGAATCACGAAAGCACGAAATGAGATCCCAGGATCGAGGCTTTTATCGCGCTTTCGTACTTTCATGTTTTCGTGATCGGTTTTGGATTTCGGCATGTCTGCTTATTATACATTACGCGGCCAGGAGTGATACGTCTTTGAAGGTCTGGAACTTCAGGGTCATCAGCGACTTGAACTCGTCGGCGTGCTGGGTGGGTACTCCT
>JAYVXO010000148.1:0-5050 GCA_043785105.1 Fimbriiglobus sp. | reverse complement strand
CCGCGCGTGATAGAGGATCGCCGCTTCGTGCGCGGGCAACGCCGTCGGGTCCAAGACATCCGTGAGCAGCCGATGCGTCCCGTGATGACCGTTGCGATTCGGGTCGTCGAGGGTGTACGCGATGATCCGCACGATCCGACCGTTGCGGTCGCGGCGGCGGTCGTCATCGCTCGTGTCAATCGTCGAGAGGTCCGAGCCATCGGCCAAGGCCTGGTGGCGGTTGAAGATGAGGTGGCGGGTCTTGACGCGAGCGAGTAAATGGCAGCCGCGATCGAGGACCGCCGTGACGAGATCGAACCCGAAAAAGCCGCGATCCCAGGGCAACCGCATGCCGGGTTGCAACGACCGCACCAAGTGCGGCACCATTGTCTGCTCGCTGCGGCAATACGGCCGGAAGGCGACGGCGCAGATGGCGTGTGTGCCGAGTTCGCACAACGCCAGCACCCGGACTTGGGGGTACGCATCGGCGGCAAACGGATATGGTCATCCTCGCACTCTCGGCGGCGGGGTGCGATCCGGGCTACACGTATCAGCATGTCGATGCGCAGGGGCAGTGGTCCCCGGAGTGGTCAGAAACGGTCGAGGGCGTTCGATTCTCCGTCCGTCCGTCCGTACCGCACGCTGATTGGTTCAGGCTCCACCGCGGTCAACTTGGACATCGCCAACGAGTCCGAAATTGAAGTCGTCGTTCTGAGCGGGCAATTGGTGACCAAAGGCCAGACGATCGATGCACACATCTTCGACGGGCCGCTGGAGAGCAAAGCCCGCATCGTACCCGCCGGCGAATCCAAGTTGGTGTCGCTGTCCTGGGAGTTTGGCGGCGCCGCTTACGAGGTTCTTGGGCCGGAACTGACCTGGGTTTGGCGGGTGCGGATCGACAAGGCCGAATACATCTTACGAGTGCCAATGCAGCAACGGCGACGGTGAAGTAGTCACGCCGAACCCCGCGCTGCAGATGGCGGGTAAGTTGGGTCGTCCGATCACATAGGGATGCGCATCGTGGACACCACCGAACACCAACGTGCTGAGGCACTCGCGGCCACTGAGGCCGGGCGTTTGGCCGAGGCGTATCGACTCTGGCTGCCACTCGCCGAGGCCGGCGACCCCGATGCCCAGTGCCAAGTCGGCAGCATGATGCTGTTTAGCCTCCACAGGTTCGAGAGTTACGAACAACTCAACGCCGGGACCGGGCCGACCGTTGATGAAGCCACATCGCACGATGACCGGGAGGCCGGGGTGCGGTTCCTGATGGCCGCTTCTGCGGCGGGCATCGGGGCGGCGTCTTTCAACTTGGCCGGGTTGTACGTTGACGTATCGGGCGATGGGTCGTGGGAGGAGCGCAAGGCCAAGGCTGCCGAATTGTACGCCCTTGCCTATTCCCAGGGTTTTACAGTGTTCGGATGGCTGATGCAGGGCGAGGGGCCAGGACAACCGTACCTCGATCTCATGGAACGGCACATGCTCTCGGGCGACCAGTCTCCGCCCCCGGAATGGTGGTCTGCCAAACCGTGCAATGAAACAGACGGCGGGGCGTGAGGTGGTTCCGGGGTTCAACGGCACGTCAGCCGCGCCGCTCGACACCTCAAGCGGGTAGCGCCACGCCGACGCCCTGGGTTCACTGGTCGCCATATTCTGCAGTCTGAAGGACTGCGAACCGAGAGTCGGGAACGATTGCTGTCAGCCCTTCAGGCTGAAGAATTTTTACGTTGATTACCCAGGGCGTCGTCGCCAAGCCTCCTCGCCCTGGGCTGAGTGCTCCCAGGCTTTCAGCCTGAAGTCGAAAAGATTGCCAGTGTCCTGAGCGAGTGTCGTGAACGAATTTCGCAGCAACTCGCATGACGCTTCTCACCCCGGTTGCGGGAATTGCAGGACGGCGAGCTTGGCGACGGGGTCGTGTTCGTGGGTGAAGAGGAGTTCGACGGCGGCGATGTTGCTGACGCGGACGGTCATTTCCAGGACGCGCCCGAAATCGACGCCGTCGATGAAGCCTTGCAGCGGGCGTTTTTGCGGGTCGAGGTTTTTGATGTGGACGACGGAGTCGATCGTCAGCACGGCGGGGTGCCAGAACTCGGGCTTCAGCACGTTCGATCCTGCTAAAGTCAGGAGCGGGGCGTTGAACGGGAGCGGGGTGGCGCCCATCGCGCGGGCATACGAGGTCGAACCCGCCGCCGTGGAAACCAGCATCCCATCCGAAACCACACGCGGCATCCGGATTTGCCCGTTGACTGCCACTTCGACCCACGCGGTCTGCCCGGTTTCTCGCTCCACCCAGCAATCGTTGAACGCCAGGGCTTCACGTTGCTCCCCCTGTTCGCCGGTCATTTCCACCCACAATAACGGCAACTGGTACAGCCGCAAATCGCGCTGCCAGAACATCTCACCATCACGGTCGTTCAGCAAGAACCCCAAGTGCCCGGAGTTGATGCCGTAGAACGGCACGCGGTCCCGCCAGTGTTGGCGAATCGCCCGCAACATGGTGCCATCACCGCCGATCGCCACGATCAGTTCCGGGTGCGGCGATTCATACTCGCGGAGTTGGTCCGCAATCTTGCTAGCTTCCGGGTTGTGCGGATCGAAGAACAGCCGCAGCTTCGGTTTTGTGATCCGAAAGACCGAATCGCGCGCCGGTGGCGTTGGCCGAAACAAACCGTGCCGCCGAATGTACGCAGCCACATCCGGATGAAGCAACCCGTCGGTCGGTTCGCCGTCAAATAGCTGCGACCGAATCAACGCGGTCGTGGCTTGTGAGGTCACGGCCAAGTTCCAATGGTGCGGGGGTAGGTCACGATCATCGAAGGGTTCATCGGACTCTTGCAACACGGTGAAGTGGGCGTTTTGCCACATGGCTTGCCCGTTGCCCCACTCCGTTTGAATCTTCGCGTGGCCCTGCCTCCCGCCCGCAATCACCGCGACCGGCACGACGTGTGACAACTCGATGTCACTGCCGCCGAACAAGTGGGCGAAGTCGCAATGTTGCGTGAACCGATTGCGTTCGAGGTCGCCCAGTTCCACCCGCACCCGTGGCAAGTTGCGAAAGTTCAAATCGGCCATCACCGCCCGATGAATGGGAACGCTCTCCGCTTCCGGACGTTCCACGCGCGGGCCACTGGGGAAAATGATGACTTCATCAAACTGTTGGGTGAGAAGCTCCGCGATCTGCCGGTGGTGCCACGCCGGTGGGTCAAACGCCCCCGCATACACCGCGATCCGCTTCGTCTGCCCGCTCATGCCGCACCGGTCCGAAAATGTTGGCAAGGGTCGTCGGTGGTATCTTATCGGTCCTGCCGAAAATGAGTGCTTGCCACTCCGGGACGGATGTGCAAACTGATAGTTCCCGGTGCGGTCCGGGGAATTCTGTCCTTCTCGCCCGGAGACGAAACGATGCGGAGTCTATTCACCGTGGTCCTACTTGCTGCGTTCAGCGGCCCGGCGTTTGCCGAAGTCAAAACCCAAGAAGTCGATTACAAGTTCGACGGGATCACGTTCAAAGGCCAAATTTCCTACGACGATTCCATTTCGGGCAAGCGCCCCGGTGTGCTCGTCGTTCACGAATGGTGGGGCCTCAACGATTTCGCCAAAGGCCGCGCCACGGAATTAGCCAAGTTGGGCTATGTGGCGTTCGCGTGTGATATGTACGGCAACGGCCAAGTCACCACGCACCCCAAAGAAGCCCAAGAGTTTGCGACGACGGTGCGCAAAAACGCCGACGTCTGGCGCGGCCGCGCGAAAGCCGCTTACGACGTGCTGGCCAAGCATGAACTGGTTGATGCGACCAAGCTCGCGGCCATCGGCTACTGTTTCGGCGGCTCCACGGCCTTACAACTGGCGTACACTGGGGCCGACCTGAAAGCCGTCGCCACCTTCCATGCCGGCCTGCCGGAACCCACCCCCGAACAAGCCAAGGCGATCAAGGCGAAAATCCTGGTCTGCAACGGCGCCGACGACACGTTCGTCCCCGCCGAGTCGATCAACAAGTTCAAAGCCGCCGTCATGAACGGCTCGAAGGAACCGCTTCAATTCGAGTCCTACCCCGGCGCGGTCCACAGCTTCACGGTGCCGGACGCCGATAAGCACATGAATAAAGGCATGGCCTACAACGCCGACGCCGACAAAAAATCGTGGGCGTCCATGAAGGAACTGTTTGCGAAGGCGTTCAAGTAAGGGATTGGAAGTATCCGATTCTGTTTACCTGAGCGGGGGACGTTAGTCCCCCGAGTGTGGCCAACCTCGGGGGACTAACGTCCCCCGCTCAGGTCAACGATTTCAATAGGTGGCTTGACTGTCGGATTCACTTTGTTACTTTACACTACAAAGCATAGCTGCTCGCGGAGCGTCTGCCGTGGAACTGCGTGAAGCGCTATCACACATTGCGGAAATTCGCGCCAGTGTGGCCGCAACGGAACGGTTTCGCGGGTATCGGGCGTTGCCGGTGGCAACGTCCGGGTTGTTGGCGTTGTTGGCGGCCATTGCCCAGCCGTTGCTGATTTCCAACCCAAGTGTTGACCTTGCCGGGTATCTCGCGGTTTGGTTGACAGCCGCCGTTGTGGGGGCGGCGGCAGCGGGTTCGGGAATCTGGTTACGGCACCGCACCACGCACCTTCCACTCAGCCGGGAAGTGACTCGGTTGGCGGTTTCGCAGTTTGCGCCGTGCCTCGTGGCCGGTGGGCTGGTCACGTTGGTGATTGCTCGCCACGCGCCCCAAGTGGGCTGGATGTTGCCGGGGTTGTGGCAGGTTCTGTTCAGTCTGGGTGTGTTTGCGTCGTACCGATTGTTGCCACCGCCGACGGTCGGGATCGGGATTTTTTACTTGATCGCTGGCGTGGTGAACTTGGCGAATTCATCGACGAACACAGCGTTTTCACCCTGGGCGATGGGCCTGCCGTTCGGCATCGGCCAACTGGCGACCGCCGCGATTCTTTACTGGCACCTGGAGCGGGACCATGCCGAATAACCCATCACCACCCGCCGACGAATCCGGCCGCTACGCCTTCGACGGCATCGACCGCGTTCTGCACGAGAAAGCGCGGCTGGGCATCCTCACGTCGTTACT
>JAYVXO010000147.1:0-15530 GCA_043785105.1 Fimbriiglobus sp. | reverse complement strand
TCAAGCGCGGAGACTTTGGGCTGGCTCATGCCCGCGACTATAGCCACCCTGCGGGACTTCGAGAACCCGACTCACAACACCACTGCGTAACTCCTATCACTTATCGAATTTCGGGCGGAATGTCAACTTTTATAGATGTGCTTTACCGCCTTACCCCACACAGATTATGGGCACACGATTTCCCAGTGGAATCGGCACACTGTTTGCAGCAATTAGTTGTTGCGTACCCTTCCGCTTGGCACCGGCGTCACACTGGAGATCACCATGAGTAAGAAGAATCACCCGCCCGCACCGATCCCGCCCAGCAACCGATCGTCCGAAAACCCGTCCGGAGATCAGGAACTGCCGGCCGAGCCAATCAATGGTAAGGACGGCACCGGCTTCCAGGAGGAAGACCCGAAACGGCGACTGGGGGACTTCACCGGCACCGGCGAACACGCACGTCAACAACCCGGTGGCAAGAACGGCGCAAACCACTAACAAGGCGTCGTAAATCTGACACGAGCCGGGTCATCCCGGCTCGTTTTCGTTTTGACGAGAGCAACGAGGCGGAAACAGCAATAGGTGTGCTAGCGACTGTCAGTAATCAGGGCAGAAAGATTAGGCAACGCTTTGAACTGACGCACGGCTCAGTTTCGACACTTTTCGTCACGATGGTATCACGAGAATTTTACCCGAGAGCGTTCCGGCTTTCCCGAGCGTGTTCTCTTCTTGAAGTTGGTGCGCAACTGCGGCTTCTGAGAGTGGGAACGTCTTGCCGATGAGTGGCCGAAGTTTCTTGTCCGCTAGCCATTGATTGATGTCGGTCGCACATTGCCGTTGGACATCTGGCGTGATCGCAAACATCGCAAAACCGAACAGTGACAAACCCTTGACATAAAACGGGCCGTTCGGAAAGGGCGGGCGGGCGGCACGGCCGGCCATGACCACAATGCGGCCGTTCTGTGCGGTCATTTCAATGATGCGGTCGAAGTCGGTCGGCGGTTGGGTTTCGTAGAACACATCGACGCCACGGCCTGCGGTTGCGGTTTTCACGGCAGCGACAACGTCATCGGACTTGTAATTGATGACCGTATCCGCCCCGAGTTCGCGGGCCAGTTCGGCCTTCTCCGGGTTGCCGACGGTTGCGATCACCTTCGCGCCAACGGCTTTTGCCATTTGGACGACGGCGGAACCCACTCCGCCGGTGCCACCGTTAACGAACACCGTTTCGCCAGCCTTCAAGTTGGCCCGGATGAATAGGCCGATGTGGGCCGTGATCCCGACCAGTGCAATCGCGGCAGCATCCTGTTCGGCAACGCCGTTTGGCAGCGGGTACAAATAATCTTCCGCGACGCAACAAAACTCCGCAAACGTCCCCTGCCGACCGAGCAAGCCCTGATTCGACCCCCAGACGCGATCCCCGACTTGGAATCGTTTCACACCGACGCCGACAGCCTCGACAGTCCCGGCGAGGTCCGTCCCCGTGATGAACGGCATCGGCAAATCAACCTTCACTTGCCCCATGCGAATGTAAACGTCAATCGGATTCAGTGCGGCCACAGCGACTTTGACTCGCACCTCACCCGGCTTCGGTTCGGGCGTCGGGAGGTCACCGTACTGAATAACACTCGCGGCGCCGGTCTGTTCGAGGTAGGCAGCTTTCATCGTCGCGGTCTCCCGTTCGCGTTGAAATTGGTAACGCAGATAGAATAGAACTCGCAGCCGATGCGCCAACAACGGAGTCAGCCCTGATGGAACTCGACCCCCGGACCGACGATGTTTACCAAGCCCTGATCGGCATCGTGACCCCGCGACCCATTGCCTGGGTGACGACGATTTCGCACGCTGGCGTCGTGAACTTGGCACCGTACAGTTTCTTCAACGTCTTTGGCGGACAGCCTGCGATTGTGGCCTTTTCTCCGGCACTGAAGATGGATGGCTCCAAGAAAGATACGTTGCGCAACATTGAAGCGAACGGCGAGTTTGTCATCAACACGGCTACGTCGGACCTCGCGGCCCAAGTCAATTTGTCTTCGACGGCACTCGACTACGACGATAGCGAAGTGACGCTGACCGGATTGACCACAATACCAAGTGTGAAGGTGAAACCGCCACGAATCCACGAATCACCGGCCCATCTGGAATGTGTGCTGCGACAACTCTTATCCTTCGGCACCCATCCGGGCGCGCCCACGATGGTGATCGGTCAAGTGGTGCGAATTCACATTGCTGATGACGCACTGACGGACGGCCTGCCCGATCCCCGAAAGCTCCGAACGATTGGAAGACTCGGCCAAAACTACTGGTGCCACACATCCGGATTGTTCGAGCAACCGCGCCCGAGTTAGCACCAGGATTGACGAACTCCGTTCAATACTTCACTCAATTCGAGCCGAATTTTACCTCTTACTCAGTGCAGTTGAACACCCCGAGTTTGCGCCATGCTTCGCCTCACAACCCCCGCCGACACGCGCGTACTCGTCAACATGACGGAGGACACCGGCGTATTCAAACCGCTCGAAATTGAAGCCCTTCAAGAAGTGCTCGACGACTACCACGCCGTCAACCACAACTACGATCACCTCGCTTATACGTGGATCAACCCACTGAAGCAAATCCCACTCGGGTTCGTGTACTACGCCCCGACTGCGATGACGGATCGCACCTGGGAACTCTGGTGGATCGTTGTCGATAAGTTGCAGCAGGGGCGTGGCATTGGCAAAGAAATGCTCGAATGGGTTGAAGCGGACGTGACCAAACAATCCGGCCGGTTGTTGCTCATCGAAACCAGTTCGACACCCGCCTATGTTCCCACGCGGCACTTCTACTTGAACGCGGGGTACACCATCACGGCGGAAGTGACGGACTTCTATAGCGACGGCGACAGTAAAGTGATTTACGCCAAGCGGATGGACAACCTGGGCTGATTGGATGCTGAACCTTGGGCTGAGCGGAGCGACACCCCAGGAACTCATTTCTGAGACCCGATTCAACTGAGATCACCACACGATCGCCACTCTTGAATCCATCCGGCTGGAATTGCATTTCCTGCACGGTACCACTTGATGGGTTGCGTACCATAGGACGGATCGGGGCGTTGCCTCCCCTACAGACTACCTGACCGGATCGAGCGGTAGGTGGGGTAGGTGGGAAGATCACTTCGTTGCGGGTTCCTAGTCAAGCTGCGGTAATGCGCGAGGCGATGAAAGGGACAGAATTCGCGATTGATACGGGGTTGCCGGCGGTCGGCCCCCCGACGACGAGCTGAGCTGAGGTGACTACCGCGATCGGCGAAATCGACCCAACCCCCCAGATTCTCCGAAACGATTTACTTTGTGGGGTCGATGTAGCCGATGAAAGTTGCGTCGGAGCCGTGGCTTCGCAAGCCCAGGACGGGTCGCCCAAAGGCCCGCCCGACGCACCGCAGAAAAAACCGCAGAGTGGCTCTGCCGAACCCCCCAACCCCCCGGGATTGTGCGGCCCGCGTTACCACCGTGGCCGACCGGCGATTACAACGGCTGCGACCCGTTGTGACCTCCACCCCCAGCGCTGTCCGGCCGACCGGCATCGACGCGCCGCTAAAGACCGGGGACGAGCGAGTTCGTACTGGAGTGCCCCGATGAAAAAGGTGTTTACCACCGGCCAAGTAGCAAAAATTTGTAAGGTCGCCCCGCGAACCGTTTCCAAATGGTTCGACTCGGGACGCCTGAAGGGATACCGGATCCCCGGTTCCCAGGATCGCCGCATCCCCCGCGAGCAGCTCATTAAGTTCCTCAAAGAGCACGGAATGCCTTTGGGAGAATTGGAGGAAGAAGAATGGCACAAAGTGCTCCTGATCGGCACCGAAAAGCTGTTCAACGACCGCCTCAAAGAGTTGCTTTCGGAAGACGACGATTTCAAATTTGAACTCGCCAACAGCGGCTTTGAAGCCGGAACGCTTGCCCAAAGCTTCCACCCGGACACGATCGTAATCGACCTCGGCCTTGGCCGGTCCGAGTCGATTCAGATTACCGGGAACCTCCGCAAAAACGACGTCTACTCCGGCACGCTCATTATTGGGCTGGCGGGTGAAGACGAAGCCGAGCCGGAAAAGCTCAAGGAGTACGGCTTCAACGACGTATTCAAGAAGCCCTTTGACACTGCGTTGTTGGCCGACAACATCCGCAGCATCGCCGACGCAAAACGAGAAGACTGATACCCCCATCAGTCTTCCTCCAGAAAGCCCCGTGACCCGAACGCGACCAACAGTCGCTTCTGGACCGGGGCTTTTCTGTTGACTTTGACACGTCCTGCTGAACTGGGGTGTCACCCAAATTCTGTGGGTGTCACTGCTTCCCGTTGACCGCAATTCTTGACTCGGGTATTTCCCGAATCAGGGGGATGTCATGCGAAGATGTTGGGCTGTTGCGTTTTTGTTTTTGGTTGGTTGTAGCACGGCACCATTGGCTGGGCTGATGGATTGCGTGGTGCCGAGCCGATTAAACCCCGATCGAGATTTCCCAGCACGCCCCAACCGTGATGGCCGTGATCGTGATATGGGACCGTTGCCGCCGGATGTCTACCCCAGAGACCGGCGTGACAGCCGAAATCCGACGACCCTTGATGACCCGATTCCGGTGCCGCCGCCGGGCCGACCATTGCCACGAAATTAATTGCTGATACCCAGTACCAACATCGGCAGCGGGTGCTTCACCATCAGCTTCTGCCAATCTCGTGTCCACGTTCTGAAGTCACGCTTTCCAGTGGTGATTTGTCGCCGCAACTCCGCCTTCCAACTTGCGAATCCGACCTTCACCTGCTTTGCGGTTTCCGGACGGCTGCGCTGTAAGCGGGTGAATAAATCCGTTAGTCGCGTGGTGGCCGTGTGACCGTCTTGAATGGCACCGAGGCATTCTTGAAGTTGCTCGACGGCGGGGTAAAGTTCCTGCTTGAACGGCTCCGCGTAGCAATCCACGAAGACTTCCATTGCGTACCGCACCCGTTTCCCGACGATGCGGAATTGGTGCATCTCGCTCGGCTCGGCGGGTATGTCTTCCGCACCCGTTGTGAGCGTAAAAAACAGTTCCGTTAAGGTGCTTTCGGCCAATGAGGCCAGGTCTTCGGTATGGTCGTTTTCAACACAGTCGGGGAGTTCATCACAGACTTCATCAAGGGTCACGATTTTCTCGGCGGCGATGTGAGTCAGACTGAATTGCGCTGCGGTTCGTTGACCGAATGCGTAGGCCGTTAAGAAGTTCGCCGCCGCCAGCGCCGGCTTCTCCTGGAGGCTCGCGGAACGGTCCACCATGTGAACGAATACGTCCCAATCTCGGGCGTCACTGGCAGCCCGGCGGACATCCCGAACGATTGACTTCACCCGCTTGAGTGCCTTGTTTCCCAACAGTGGTTGAAAGATACGCAACGCGGCGGCAGCCCGTCGAGTCGCAACGCGGAGTTGGTGGACGTTCTCGGCATCGAGGTCAGCCTGATGCACGGCAAGCGGAAAATAGTGCCTGACCACGCCCAACCGGGCAGCGAGTACCGCACGGGCGGCGTCGATCGCTTGCATGTCGGGGGTCAGTCCCGCGATCCATTTACTATCGGCCATCGGTCCGTCATCCTTGGCGAAGTTATCGTCCGTAAAGTTCCCGAATTTGGGCGGCTTGCTCGCGTTCACTCAACCAGTCCGCGACCTGTTGCGTCTCGGTCATCAGGTACTCCGCCTGCTTCGTTTCGTCCGCGATCGTCGCCGCCAACTCTGCCGGGATGGGTAGATACGTTCGGCGAAGTTCGTCCATCAGCTTCGATTCCAGCCGCTTGCGGAACTCACCGCGAATTGCGGACCATCGCACCGGCAATGAGAACAGGATGACGATGTGCATCACGATCAACGCACCGAGTGTGACGTAAATTGGCAGCAAAACGTGGAAGAATTCCGGCGTCAGACCGTCCACGAAGAACCGCCACAGCAGCAAGATGATTGCACCAATCAGCACGGCCTCGGGCAAGGTGTTTCCCAGGAACCCGACGATGCCACGCACCACTTTCCGCCAGCCGGTCGGCTTGGTCACTTCGCGTTCGACTTCCGTCAGGGCGTCCACGACATTGCGGGTGATGCGGTCGTCCCAATCGAGCTTGGCGGTCTCGGTGGTGCGGTCGCTGAGTAGTACCAACGGAAACCCTTTTTGATCCGCTTCGACCAGCAACCGATTCGTCAGCGCCGTCATCCGTTGGCCCAGCACCCGCTCCCCTGCCACGTGAGCACAGGACTGCACGAACGCGCTGAGATCCCAATCACTCGGTCGATCAGACTTCGAGGTACTCAGCTTCGGTGCAAACGGGATGCGATCGCGCAGTGTGTTACCGACGTAACGAAGTTTCGTGGTGATGCGCAAGTAGGCAGCCATCAGGCCGCGAAACCGCTGTTGGCCGCGCACGCTGAAGTGGTGTTCGACTTCGTTTTGGTACGGTTCGAGGGTGCTGACCAATACATCCGCTTGGGCCTCGGATTCCTCGACTAACACGCGGTGCCAGGCGTCTTGGACCCGTTGGGCTTCGGTGGATAAATCGGGCGGTCGGACGGCTTCGATGCTGCGGAGGGCTTGCGCTAGAAGCTGACCTACGCCGCGTGCTTTGACCGCTTCAATCTCCAACCGGGTCAAGCCGAGTTCGAGCCAGTTCAGGAGTTCGGCAAACTGCTCGCCGGGGGGAAGTCCTTCCGGTTTTGCGTTCGGCCCCTTCTTGGCAGCATCAACCCAGAGTTGCGCCGATGTGCGGAATAGCAGTGGGTTCACAAAGCCTTCGGCTTTGAGGTCGCGCAGCAAGTCTTCATCCGGTCGCAACCCTGCGGCACCAGGGTCCAAGCACCGATCCCACTTGTTGAGGACGAACGCGAACGCACGCCGTTGGTGTTGGTCTTTGAAGAGTTCCCAACCGATTTGGTCGTGGTACTTTTCCTGCGACCCGACGTACAGCACGACATCCGCAACGGGTAGCAACTCGATCAGTTTTTCGCGGTTGGTCAGGTCATTGCTGTCCACGTCGGGCGTATCGACGATGACTTTTTGCAGCAGGCTTTCCCGATTGTGTTGGGACAGTCGGCACAGCCGCAAAACGGGGTCGAGCTTTTCAGGCTTGATGTACTGGTGGAAGTAAACCACGGGGTCACGGGTCGTCGGTCGGGTGAACGAGGCTTGCGCGACGGTCGCACCGGCCAAGGCGTTCATCAGTGTTGATTTGCCAACGCCGGTGCCGCCCATGAGCATGATGACGAGCAGCGGTCGTTCGACATCGAGCGAATCGGCTTTGCGTTTCAGGTCTTCGGCGACGCCTTCGATCTCGGCCCGCGCTACCAGAGTGACCGGAAACTTCCGCCGTTCGTCCAGCCAGTGGTGGAACTGCCGCTCCAACCCGCGGAGCAGAGGGGCTAACGTGCGCAGAAACGGCGGAGTCGAATCGACGCTCATTCGGCACTCGGGGACGGAGTCGATGTTTCAGGGTTGGGAATCATACCCGCCAAGGCTTTGATCGTATCCGGAACTCGTCGCAGTATGAGCTGAAGCTTTTCAAGTGACGAACCACCCGATGTTGGCCAGTCCGATAACCATGTCGCAATTGGCCCACTGAGGTGTTCACTGACCAGGGCTTCACGATGATTGCGCAATCGCGCTCGACCGAATTCGACCACTTGGTAAACAACCAATTCGACAATCTGTCGGCTCAGCGAAACCGCGACGGGGATCAACAACAACTGGTAAATACTGGGGAACCAAGTTAACCAGACCGTAAGGCCGATCGCGGCAAGATCGAACACCACGACGGCGAGCCGGAGCGTTGTCAGTAGTACGTGATTGTTAGCCAGCCTGTCAGGGACTTCCTTCGCGGCTTGGTCGAGTTCGTCCGTTTCCTTCAGTTCAAACGTGCGGAACACTTGTTGAAAGCGGTCAAGACACTCGGCTTTGAGTCCGGCATCGAAGCCCTGGGTAATCTGCTTCCAAAGCGGGTGCGTCCCGGCTCGGCGCAACGTCTCGGCCTGCAAGGAGTCAGTCCACGCGGCGAGCGCCGCCGTGCAAACCGTGTGTTCGGAGAGGTTCGGCATGTCCGGGCGGGCCACGAGTTTCAAGATGAAGTCGCGGGCATAGCGGTACGGCAACCGCAAGAGTGCCAGAGCCGCACTGAGGAACTTACCCGGTCCGGGAAGTTCGAGCATTTCGACGACTTGTTCGCGCGTTCGATCGAATCGCCGGAACGATTCACCGGCGAGGAACTCGCGGCGATACCGCTGTTCAAATTCCTGTCGCCCGGCGGTCACGAACACTCGCCAGTTGTCAATTTCGGTCAAGTCTTTTCGAGCCACATCCAGCAGACCTTCGCCGGCGGTTTGCAAATAGCGCAGAGCGTTTTGCACGGTGCGGGCACGGGCAATTTCAGGTGTCGGGCACAGGACGAGCAGTTCGTTGAGCAACTGCACCCGGTATTTCGCGCCACGCCCGGCGGGGTCGGATCGTACTTCGGGGGGAAGTTGGGGAATGCACACGCACGGAATCGGGGTACGTTCCGCGCCGGGAATCTTCGGGAGTTTGCCGAGGACTTCTTTGCGGAAGTGTTCGGTCATCGGTTCGATTTCCGTCTCGCGCATCTTGGTCAGGCACACGATCACCGCTTTCCCGGCCCGAATGACGTGGTGCAAAAATTGGGTCGGGATTTCGTCGTTGTACCGCTCGTCGGATGCCACGTAAACAACGACATCCGCAAGGCCCACGACTTCCATGAGCCGGGACACGTAGCCACTTGACGCCCACGTCGTCATGTCCGGGCAATCCCAGAGGACAAAGTCGGCCAACGGGTCCATGCCGTTCAGCGGGGCCGGGATTCGTTTCACTTGGTAAACATCTTCGTCCAAATTGGCCGGTTTGTTTTCGGTCAGTCTCGTCAGCGGACCAAGAAAGCCGAGATAGGTCGGCCACTGCACCCCAAGGGCCGCCGGAAGGCACGCGGTCGGGTGTCGGGTGTAACCGGCTTGGGGGTTCGCTTCCGCAACGACGGCACCGGCTAGGAAATTCACAATCGTGCTTTTCCCCGCACCCGCTCCGCCGACGACGGCGAGGAACAACGGTTTCGCAGGCTGAGCTTCGACGGAGGGGCCGACGACGTTGCGTGTCAACGCCGCCGCCATTCGGAGGTGGGCGGTGTGCGTGGCGAGGTCCGGTTGCTTGCGACAATGCTCTTCCAGCCAACTCAAATCGTCAGCGAGTTGGCGAACTTTCGCGCGGTGGTCTTGTGCGTCCATGCGGACATTATCGAAAATGGATGGTGAATGGACCAAGGAGAAACGGAAACCGTCACGAACGAAATGCGGGACGTGCCGTTAAGTCCGGCGTGCGATCGACGCGAAACGCCTCAATTGGAATCGGCGACGGTTGATTGGTGAGGATGAGGTGAAGGATTTGCGCCGTCCCCACGGAGAGTTGGACACCCGCCCGGAAGTGCCCCACCGCTGCAAACACGTTCGGGTGGTGCGGCACCGGCCCGATGAACGGCATCCCGTCCGGCGAACCGGGCCGCAGTCCGGACCACGTTTTTTCGATCTCGGCATCTTTTAACTTCGGCACCAAAGCTGTGGCAAACGCGATCAACTCCGCAACGCCTGCTTCGGTGTTGGCCTTCGTGAACCCGGCTTCGGGTTCTTCCGTAGAACCCACCAACACTCGGCCATCGGGGCGGGGAACCAGGTATCGTTTGCCCACCATGACGACGTGCGAAAACAGCAGCTTTTCCGCGCGAAACAGCACGATCTGCCCACGCACCGGATGGACGCCGGGTCGCACACCCAGCGGCTCCAGCCATATCTCCGCCCAAGCCCCGGACGCCACCAGATACTTTGCAGCCTGTTTGATTTCGCCAGATGCCATCTGCACGCCGGTTACTTCGGATTGCGCGAAAACCCAATGCGCGGCTGGCGAATTCGGTGCAAGTGTCACCCCCCGTTTTTCGCAGCCCGCAATCAACGCCGCCAGATGCCAGGGGTTGCGCACCTGCCCAAACTCGGGCAGGCGAAAAATGTGTCGATCAATTGGGGCGACAATGCTCGGTTCCGATTGCTGAAGTTGTGCTGGACTCCACTCTTCGACTTGAATGCGTTCCTGTCGCCAAAGTTCAACGGCATCCAGTTCATTGTCACTTAAACATTCGATCCCACCGCAGTGAAAAAACCCGTTGTTGATCCCCGTTTCGTTCGCCAAGTCTGCGGAGAAGCGTGGGAATTGGGACGTGCTAAAGCTACGCAAGTGGTCGATGGGTGAACTGGCAAACGCCGGATTGCCCGGAGGAATAATCCCCGCACCGGCCCAGGAAGCTTCTTTGCCAAGCTCCCCTTGATCGACAACTTCGACACGCAGCCCGGCCTTGGCCAAAACATAGGCCGCCGTCAGCCCAATAATGCCGCCGCCGATAATTAGCACGTCCGGGGTGTTTCGCATAATGCCGTTATAGAAGACTTGTCACGGAGCCGAAATGCGATTGACGCATCGACCCACTCACGGCATAAACCGCACCACAATTGCAAACAATCACGCCGAGGGTTTTCGATGCGAACGTTGTCTTTCCTGGTCTTGGTTATTGTGTTGGCCAGCACGGCCACGGCGCAACCGCCGACGACCGAAGGCTTGAAGAAACTCCAAGGGTTTTGGAAAGCAGAGTCGATTCAGTACGACGGCAAAGAGCAAATACCCGACGCCAAACAACGCGGGTTGTTGACCCTCGTCGTGAAAGACGCCGAGTACCGGATGTACTGCCTGAGTGACGCTGCCAAGGACGAGCATTACCGGCTGTTCACCGCTGATTTGAAGCTCGATCCGGCGACGAAGACGTTTGAACTGAACGTGAAAGACGGCCAAAAGAAAGGCGAACGACGCCACGGCGTTTACGAAGTCACCGATAAGAACCTGAAACTCTGCTACGGGCCGATCGACAAACCTCGACCGACGAAATTTGAAGCGGCCAAGGATAGCGAACACTTCTTGGAAGTTTGGACGCCGGAAAAGAAGTGATCGGAGCCTCCTGCGACCCCTACCGGGGTCGGTGTTTTGGGGTGCGCGATCCTGGGGTGTCGCTGCGCTCAACCCCAGGCTAATCGCTGGAATCCCTACGGGATAAAAACCAATTCGGAACATCACGTCGGGATCTAAACAACCTGGGACATCCCGGTAGGGATGCTAGCGATTAGCCTAGGGTTGAGCGCAGCGACACCCCAGGTCTCAGCACCCTCCCGGATCAACGCATCCTGAAGGGATGCCACCGATTTGCTTGGGGTTGAGCGCAGTGACACACAAGGGAAAAGGCGGATCGGCGCTTCAACTTTCTTTACTATTCTCGACAGACTTACAATAGCGATGTGTTTACGACTGAGCTGGGTGAACCTGCGGTCGGAGTCGCTTGTCTTGCCACCATGTTCGCCACCGAGCCACCACTGATGATGGACGCCCACACGTTCGGGCTTTTGGAATTCGACAAAGTCCGCGACATTCTCGCCGGGTATGCCGCATCGTCATTGGGCCGCGAACTGGCTAGCCAAGTCGAACCCAGTACCGATCTCGAAAAAATCCGCTTGCAGCAAGAACTCGTCACGGAAATGGTCACTGCACTTGGCCAAAATCAACCGCCGCCGTTTGGCGGATTGCACGACGTGCGGCTGTTGGTGCGCCGTGCAGCGATTGGCACGATGCTCAGTGCGGATCAACTCATCGAAGTCGCCGAGACCCTCAATTGCACCGGCGCCATTTATCGGTACCGGATGCGGTTGGATGAACGACTGCACCGATTGATTGACTTGTTGAACGGCGTCGAAGACCTGGGCGTGGTGTCCAAAACGATTAGCGGGTGTATTGACGGGCGTGGCCATGTTCTCGATATGGCAAGCCGCGAACTGTCGGTCGTGCGGCAAAAGCTGTACGAACTCGAAGAGAAGGTCAAATCCGAAGTCAAGCGGCTGCTCCGCGATCCGGAGTTACGAAAATGCCTGAGTTATCCGAACGCAACCGTGAACGGGGACCACTACGTTTTGCCGGTGTCGGTGAACTATCGGCACAAGATCCCTGGCATCGTGCATCGGGTCAGTTCAACCGGGGAGACGGTGTTCATCGAACCGGCCAGTATTGCCAACCTGAGTGCGCAACGGGTCACGCTGAAGGCGGATGAAGACCGCGAAGTGAAACGGATTTTGCGGCGCCTCAGTCAAGAAGTCGGTCGCGTCGCCAAGCCACTCGCCTACTCCCTCGACATCATCGCCAAGCTCGATCTCATCACCGCGAAAGCGAAGTACAGCCGCGATTTCAACATGTACGCCCCCAGTCTGAACACCGAAGGTCGTCTCTGGCTCCGAGTCGCACGACATCCGCTTCTTGAATCACTGTTCCGAAATACCGAACCGAAACTGGGTGAGGTTGGAGCCGCCGAGAAAACAGCATCCCGAAAAGTGGTACCGATCGAGATGCGGCTCGGTGTGGGGTTCAACTTGCTCATTATCACCGGGCCAAACACGGGCGGGAAAACGGTCACCCTGAAGACGACCGGCTTGCTCTGCTTGATGGCCCAATGCGGAATGCACATCCCCGCAGCCGAGGGGAGTATCGTGCCGATTTTTCGGCAGGTGTTTGCGGACATCGGCGACGAACAAAGCCTCGAACAATCCCTCAGCACCTTCAGTTCCCACATCACCCGCATCGCGTCCATTTTCGCAAAAGCCGACGACCACAGCTTGATTTTGCTCGATGAACTCGGTGCCGGTACCGACCCCACTGAAGGGGCCGCACTCGGTCGGGCGATTCTGGATCAACTGGACATGATCGGCTGTCGCGCCATTGTGACCACGCACTTGGGTGACTTGAAAACGTATGCGTTCAACAACGACCGGGCAGAGAACGGGGCCGTCGAGTTCGACATCGAAACGTTGCGCCCGACGTACCGATTGCACATCGGGCAATTCGGGATGAGCAATGCGTTGCAGATTGCCAAACGTCTGAAATTGCCACGCGAATTGTTGAAGCGGGCGCACAAATATTTGCGACGGCGTAAGGGCAAATTGCCGGAACTGGCCCGGCTTCAACAACTCCGTGAAGAAGCCGAGAAAGCCCGCGAAGCGGCACTCGCAGCCCAACACGAAGCCACGGTCGAAAAGGAAGAGTACCTTCGCAAGACGGCGGAGTTAGTGGAAGAAGCCGAAGCCAAAACCGAGCTGCACGAGGTGCGGAAAAAGTTGCAACCGAACGACCTCGTGCGGGTAACGCGGTTTGACAAAACCGGGCGGGTAGTCCGGGTCAACGCCACTAAAAACACCGTGCTGGTCAGCGTGGGATTGGGTCAATGGGAAGTCCCGTTCGACGAAGTGTATCCCGAAGATGAACCAGCTTAAACGCGGGTTGGTCCGCCGAGCCACTCCGGTTTTGCGCGTGCCAGAAATGCGACCACAAACCCAACGGCGACACTCTCAACCAGCACCACGGGTAAGTTTGCCAGGAGCACAACACCGGCGGTGTCGCGGATGCCTTCCTTGCCACCAATCGTCAACGCCGCGACGTTCAACAAGATCGTCGCATACGCCGTCCCACCTCCCAAGATCGCCCCGATCGGGTAATCGGGATTCGGTTCAATCCACCGTTCTGCGGCACCGAATAGCAACGCGGCCAATCCCACGCCGATTAAAACACTCGGTTCGCAAAGCCACACCTCGGCCACACTTTTCGGTAGCGTGCCATCACCGAAAAGAATCGCTTGAACCCACTGCATCGCTACGACGAGTGTGGCCAACCAAATTGCTCCAGTCGCGGTTGCAACACTGAACCGCACGAAGCGATGGTGTAACAAACGGGATTGCCGCAACGGTCGCACGCAGAACCCAGCAGCCATAGCCGGGATCGTGTAAACGGTGATGTTGACCCCGAGAACTGTCAACCCGCCATGCCCGAAGAGCAGGGCTTGCAAAAACAGCCCGACTGCGATTGCCACAATCGCGCGTCGCCCGAGGATCACGCCCATCAACCCGTTCAACAACAAGTGCGCCGAACTGACACCGGCGATCGGTAAATGAATCTGCGACGCGACAAAGAATGCCGCCGTCATAACGCCAATCCGTGGGATCTCAGTGTCCGAGATTCGCCAACACCCGAACGCGACCAGCAGCAAAGCGGGAAGCCATCCGAAAAGGCAAAACGTCGAGTCCAACACGCCGTCCGAGATGTGAACAGCAAACAACATAGCATTTTCCCACGTGTTGGAACTCACCCCGGCATCGTAGGACTCGAAGTCGAAGTTGGTAGCGGAGACGACTGAATGGGTCATGCAGTGAACAAATTTCGACATTCCGCGCAGTTAACTGTTGCGACGGCTGGTCAGTACCGGGTATCACTTACTTGTCAGCTCGATCAACCGACTTGTGTTGGTTGGTCATGAGTTGTGTCGGACAAGTCGAAGTAACAACGAGGTTTCTCATGAAAAGCGTTCGTCAAACGGCGTTCCTGGTCGGCGTTGCCATGCTCATGATGTCCGGTGGAATCATCGGGCAGGAAAAAGGGACGAAGAAGGAAGACACGAAGAAAGAGGATGTCAAGAAAGAGGACACCAAGAAAGAGGACACCAAGAAAGAACCAACGACCAAGACGAAAGCCAAGGGTCAACTCCCACAAAACTGGGGTCAACTTGGCCTGACCGATGAGCAAAAACAGTCCGTGTATCGACTGCAAGGCAAACATAACGAGGAAATTGACGTACTCGAAGCGAAGATCAAGGAGATCAAGGCTAAGATTAGCGAAGAGCGCCTGAAGATTTTGACCGCCGAACAGAAGAAACGACTCGAAGAGATTTTGAAGACCAAGGCCGGCGGAAAATAGCGGTTACAGCTTTCGGTTTGCAGGCAACCGCACGGCTGCCTGCAAACCGAAAGCTCATTCAGTTCGATACCAAATAACGTAGGAGGTCTAAGTTCGTCGCATGTTCGACCTAACACCTGACAAGCTCATACTTGTAGCCTTTGCAATAACTCCTGGGGTGATCGCTGCCCAGGCGTATTCGCTTTGGTCACCGATACGTCGTGACTGGGGCAATGCACTTGCGGAGGTCGTCACCTACAGCCTTGTGAATTTTGGCTTTTGGTTTTGGCTGGTTATCCCAAGGGCGACCCCTGAATATGTCACTGCTAATCCCTTGACGGCATTTGCTATCTTCCAATTGGTGTGCGTGGTTTTTCCAGCCGCAGTAGCAACTGGATGGTATTTCGCTCGCAAAAATTGGCTACACAAGATCGGGATGAGCCATCCGACACGAACAGCGTGGGATCACATGCTTAAAGAGAACGGTAAGTTTTATGTCCTCTGTCACCTCAGAGATGGTCGGAAGATTGCTGGGCTTTTTATGGGGAAAGACTCTTTCGGGTCTTTAGGTCCAGAAGAACAAGATATTTTTTGCGCACTGGAATACAGTATTATAGGAGTTACGCAGTGGTGTTGTGAGTCGGGTTCTCGAAGTCCCGCAGGGTGGCTATAGTCGCGGGCATGAGCCAGCCCAAAGTCTCCGCGCTT
>JAYVXO010000146.1:0-5069 GCA_043785105.1 Fimbriiglobus sp. | reverse complement strand
CAGGCGGCCATTCGGGACTCCCTTCCGTTGTGAGAAGGAGAGTAGAACAGAATCTAGCTCACAGAAAAAGATCATTTACTACCGGGCAGAGTATAGCTCCTCACTCATTTGCTCCAGTGTGGCCGACGCGGGTAGGCGGTCGAGCGCGTTCAAGGCAATCTGTTTATCAGTAGGACTAGCCAGAACAGGCATGGGGTAACCTCCGCCGACGTACTAAATGTGCTGTGCCCAGTATACCTGTCCATTCACTGCTATCAACAGTTCATCCACTTGTGACCATTGCCACACCGTCTTGTCGTCACACCCCTAGCAGACCCAATTCCCGTCGGTGGACGTGTAGTTGACCAGTTCTTCGGGCTTGAACCACAGGACGATTTCGAGCTTGGCGTTTTCGGGGCTGTCGCTGCCGTGGACGAGGTTGTTTTGCACGCTAATGGCGAAGTCACCGCGGATCGTGCCGGGGGCGGATTTCGCGCCGTCGGTCATGCCCATGAGGTTCCGGCAAACGGCGACGGCTTCGCGGCCGTCCCACACCATCGCCACGGTCGGCCCGCTGGTCAGGAACGTTAACAGCGATTCGTAGAACGGCTTGCCCTTGTGGACGGCGTAATGCTTCTCCGCGAGTTCGCGGGAACAATGCACGAACTTCAGGCCCGCCAAGCGAAGCCCTTTCTTCTCGAATCGAGTCGTAATTTCGCCAACGAGCCGACGTTGAACGGCGTCCGGCTTGAGCAGGATGAGGGTCTGTTGCATGGTGATAAGCCTTCGGTGAGAGCCGATCCGTAATCCGCACCGGCAGTTAGAGCTAGGATGCAACCCGGAGGCGGGAACGTCCAGTCAGTGGAGGGCGAACGATTTTAGCATTCCCGGCGAACCGGCGACGTTAGTCGCCTGGGTAATGACCTTCCAAATGACCTTCCACCGGCTTGTGGCAGTCCACCCAGCCGGTTCGCCGGGACTTCCTACCGCCGACAATAGCTTTCCCGGCGAACCGGCGACGTAAGTCGCCTGGGTGACAACCTTCCACCGGCTTGTGGCAGACCACCCGGCAGCTTACGCAGCCGGTTCGCCGGAACCAGAGCAACGCCCTTCCCGTCACTTCGGCTAGGCAGCGAAATCGGAGAGTGGGTAAACTCCCGGTCCGTTGACCGATTGACCCTGGTTGCAAGGACGCGACCCCCATGACGACCCCCGCGACGACCACCGCACCGGATGCGCCGAGCCGTTTCCCCCATTGGATTCTTTTGGGCGGGCTGATACTCGCGTTGGGGTATCTGCCGTCGTTGAATACGCCGTTCGATTTCATCGACGACGGCAACCTCGTTTACCCCGCGCCGAATGGTCTCACGGCGAACGATCACGTCGTGCGCTGGTGGGACAAAGTGCGGGCCAACGTGACCCACCTCGGGCCGTTTCGCCCGGTGTTGTGGGTGCATTGGGAAGTCTTCGCCAATACGTTTGGCGGGGATGTGTTCACGTGGCGAGTCTCGCGGTTGGTGTGGTGCGGGTTCGCCGCAACGATGGTGCTCTGGCTGATGCGCGAGTTGAAGATCAACCCGATTGCCGCCCTGATTACCACTGCCGCCGCGATGTGGAACCCGTACCGCAACGAGATTTGGACCAGTCTCACGCTCGCCGAAGGCGTGGCAATGCCGTATGCGATGTTGGCGTTAATCGCTGCCCGAAAAGCCGCCCAGGGTTCGCAACCGGGACGCTGGGACGCCCTGGCACTGGTCGGCTTTTTGGCCGCGCTCGGGTGCAAGAACACGTTCGTGGCACTGCTTCCAGCGATGCTGACGCTGCGTGTTCTGGGCGACGGTTTATCACTGCGAGAGGCGTGGTTGGCGAACCGCTGGCGTGCGTCAATTTACTTGCTACCGCTACTGTTGCCCGCCGTTCACTTCGTTCACTTCAAACTGAACTGGCAACCCGGCCAGTACGAAACGCCGGGGCCGAGTTTCGCCCAACTCTCACGCATCGCACTCTGGTTGAAAGGCGCCGCCGGACTGGATTTTCTCGGCATCGGATTGCTGGCAATTCTCGGCGCACTCGTGCTGAACCGAACCACCCGGTATCGGGAAATCATCACTGAGTATCGTGCCCTGCTCATCGCTAGCGGTTGCTTATTCGTTGCCGGTGTTGCGGTGTATCTGCCGATGCCGATGATGGCGGCCCGGTACACGATGCCTGCCGTTTGGGGCTGCGATCTGGCGTTGGCATTGCTGCTCACGACCGTGTTGGCGTTGCCGCAAACCACCTCGAAAACCGTGGCATTAGCCACGGTTTTCGTCGGGCTGAGCATCATGATGTTCACCAACGTCGGACGCCAAGAGAAGTTCGCCGCCCGCTCCCGCGTCCTCTGGAACGCCCTGGACCATCTCGAAAAAACCGCCCCGCCCAACGCCCGAGTCGCGTGGATTAGTGGCGAAACGTCCGGCGGGGCGCTCAACGCCGAAGAGGGGATTCACTTCCAATGGCACCTGTTGCATCGCGGTCGCGGCGACATCCGCATCGGCCTCGTCAACGAAACCGGCCACCCGATTCCGCGTGTCGAACTGCCACCCCTGATCGGCGAACCCGAGTATCGGCTGGCCATGAAACCCGTTGCAGATACCCACTGGGACCGGCAGCAAGAATTCGCCGCCGCGTACTGGCTCGGTCGCAAAAAGTTCCAGTGTCAACTCGATGTCACTCGCTCCGCCACGCCCTACCTCGACTCGGCAATGGCCGGTTACATGGCCAACCAATTCAACAAACCGACCAGCCTGAGCGATGCCCAATTGCTGCAACAACTCACCAATAAACAACCCCTCGAAGGCGGCGCGACAACAGCCGAACTGCGGAAAAAGCCGTGAACCCTCCGGCTTCCGTTCTGAGCGACCGCTACTATTCAATAGTTGAAGTTTGTGCCGTACACACCCGACGGGGATTGGAATGAATTCCGACGACGCCATCATTAGCCCGGACACACTCCGCCCTGAGCGGATTCCGCCCCGGCAAATCTACACGCGAAAGTGGCCGGTGTTGCACGTCGG
The DNA here is from genome assembly GCA_043785105.1 of Fimbriiglobus sp. Classification (GTDB taxonomy): domain Bacteria; phylum Planctomycetota; class Planctomycetia; order Gemmatales; family Gemmataceae; genus Fimbriiglobus. The sequence goes on along the minus strand of JAYVXO010000146.1, from coordinate 2,034 downwards.
CCCGGTGCCGGAGTTCGACCCGAAGGCGTGGGACTTCACCATTTTCCCGGTGCCCTTCGTGAATGCCGTGAAGCGGTTCACGTGGCCGGAATTCACCGCGTTACCTCGGGTGAAAGTGTTCGCGGACATGCACTGCGTCACCCGGTGGAGTACGCTCGACAACCTGTGGGAAGGCGTCTCCACGCAAGAATTGATGAAGCACGTTACCTTAAGTCCGGCGGCCAAGTTCGTCATGCTTCACTGCGAATACGGCTTCACGACGAACCTGCCCCTCGCGGACTTCCTCGCCGCCGACGCCGTCTTCGCGCTAACGCACAACGGCCAACCCCTCACGCCCGACCACGGCTACCCGCTCCGGTTGGTCATCCCGCGACTGTATGCGTGGAAGAGCGCGAAATGGGTGCGTGCCATCGAGTTCCTGGAAGCCGACCGCCCCGGCTTCTGGGAAAGCCCCAACAACGGCAGCTACCACATGCGCGGCGACCCGTGGACCGAAAGCCGGTTCCAGTGATGCAATCCAATCCCTAAATCGGCTGTTAATCACGCCCAAAAAACTTTCGCATTTGTGCTAGACACGAGTGATTGTAGAAGCTAGTCTTAGTTCGATTGCTCAGTCGAACAGAAGTCAAATTTTATGAGCCGCAACATGAACCGTCGCCTCAACTCCCGTTTTCGCCCCAATCTCCTCGAACTCGAACGCCGCGACACTCCCGCATGGTGGAGCATCACCGCACCCACGCCAGCAGAGGGTAACGTTGGCAGCACGGCGGCCACACTGACCGGCACCCTTGGGATCAACCCAGGGCATACCCCACACAATGGCACCGTCATGATCTTCGCTCCGACGGCTACGGAGGCGGCCATTGAGGCGCTGTCCGGCACGATCAGCGTCGAATTCGACGGCGAAACGGTCGAGTACTTCTTTGGCCCCGATTCCGTCGGCGATGTGTCCGACCACAAGGCCTTCGCGGTGAGCGTGTCGGGGTCGGATGTCGTAATCTTGTTGGAGGACATGGCCGACTTCCCCGATGTCACTCCCGACTGGGACTACAACAGACTCGTTGCGCAATAGCGGGGCCGGTCGGCGTACTTTCCCCTTGCCCCAGTTTGTTTCAGCTGTACATCCGGTTGTGAAACCCCGCCACATTCTTCATCATCACCGCGTGACGCTTCAGCGGATTGCGATACTTGTCCGCCGCGATTCGCCATATCTTCATCTTCCCGATCCCATGCTCCACCACGATCCGACGCTGCGATAACTCCCGATTCGACGCCTTCTGCTCCGCCGTCAACTCCCCCTTCTTCGGCTTCTTATACGGCACCTCCATTGTCGTGCCCTGGTACCCGGAATCACCCGCCTTCGGCACGCCCTGCGGAATCAACAGCCGCGAGCGATCGTACACCGTCTTGTCATGCACCGACCCCTTCGCCGACTTCGACACACACGCAATCCGCACCTTCTGTTTCGGCTTCTCCTGGCCTTCTGCCGCTTGCTTCGTCTTGCGAATCACCACCACCTGATGCTTGATCGTGTGACGCTTCTTCTTCCCCGAATAACTTTCCTTCTGCTTCTTTTTTGGTCGATTGATCGGTTGTTCCGTGGCATCGATGAACGCTTCCCGCACCTCGTCTTCGCTGAGTTCGACTTTGTGTTCCGGAATGCGAAAGATCCCAGTCAGGGCCAAGGCGATCTCTCGGCTGTTTCGGGAGACGGTCCCTTTGTCGATGCGAAAAAGGATGCTCAGGAAATCTTGGGTCAAGTAGGTGCGGTAGTAGATCAGAAGTAGCAGGAGGCGTTCCGCGACGCTCAGAGGATGAGTTCGTCCACCGCCAGGCTTGCGTTGACGGGGACGCCGTTTTTGTTGGCGTTGCTTTCGTTCGTGGAGGACGGGTTCGAGTTCGGCAAGGAGTTTTTCAAACTCCAGGACCGATAAGCCAGTCAAGGTGCGAAAGGTGGAGGGTTTCTTTTTGAGCTTGTCGGAAAGGTTCATCCCACCGCCATACCCACCTGCGGCTTATTCTGCAGCGAGTCTA
>JAYVXO010000145.1:0-40596 GCA_043785105.1 Fimbriiglobus sp. | reverse complement strand
GAACTGATCTTGTTTAATAATCGTCATCTTGAACCGTTCCAAGGCCGCTTTCGCCGTGATCGCACCGGACATAAAGTCGAGCAACAGGTTGCGGTTCGACGCCCCGTTTGGGAAGCGAACTTCCGTCAGGCGCGACTCGATGCCGACGTACTCGTAGACGGTTTGCGCCGTGCAGATGTACGCGACGTAGTCGTTCGGGTCGATTTTCTCACCGGGGGCGGGGATCGCTTCGATCCGCATCCGCGCCATGCCGGGCTTCAAGCACATGATACTGCCTTTGAAATCCACCTTGGTTTTGCGGAGCTTGTTTTCCCGAGTCAAACCACACTCGGCGTAGAAGTTCGCGGCACCTTTCATGACTTGCTCCCAGTTTTGCAAGTGCTGGAGCAACGCGGGATCGACCTGTGGCACAGCGGGTTGGGGTGCAACCGCGCCCGGCGTCGGGACGACGGCCCCACCTGCCGGAGCCGTGCCGGGTAACGGCGGCAAGTTCAGAGGCACTTGCCCAGTCGGTGGTTGCACGCCGCCGGGCGGTTGCGGCACTTGCGCAACCACGGTGGCACTGACGACAAGAACCGCGACAAGTGTGAATCCGGCACGACGCATTCGGTAATCTCCATTCCACACTGCAACGCCGACCGTGGCGAATCGACGAGTCTTATACCTTGCCCGTTCCGGGGCGCGAAGCCCGATTCGAGTAAACTGTTACAGCTTCGCCAGTTCCTCTTCCAACAGCTTGCGTACCACGTCGTTGGGGGCGCCTTTGTTGGTCTTCATCACGGTGCCGAGTATTGACATCTTGGCTTGGTCCTTACCGGCCTTGAAGTCGGCGACGGCTTTGGGGTTGGCGGCGATGGCGGCTTGCACGGCGGTGCGTAGGATGGCGTCGTCGAACTCCTTGATGCCGACGATTTTTTTCGCTTCCTCGACCGTCACGCCTCTGTCGAGCATCGTTTTGAAGACATCGGAACGGTCTTGTTTCGGCAGCGCAGCGGTTGCCTTCAAGAACTCCGCGAGCGCGGCAGGCTTGATGGGGAATTCGCCGATCTCTTCTTTGCGATCGGTGAGCGCCGGGAAGACCAAGTCGCTGATGCGGTTGGACGCGGCTTTGCCGTCCCCGAGTTTCGCGGCAACCTCTTCAAAGTACGTCACCATCTCCCGGCCCTTCGCGGCCAGCACTTCGGCGTCGTACTGGCTCAGGCCGTATTGCGATTGCAGACGGCCACGCTGTTGGGCGGGGAGTTCGCCCATTTCGGCGCGGACCTTTTCCACTTCCGCCGGGGTCACGACCACCGGCACGAGGTCCGGCTCCGGGAAGTAGCGGTAATCCGCCGCGTCTTCCTTGTGGCGTTGCACGACCGTCACGCCCTTGGGGTCGTCCCACCCGGCGGTGGTTTTGAGTTGCTTGTCGATGCGGAACGTGTCCGGGCTTTTCTGGTACTCGTCGAAGTGCCGTTTCGCTTCGTAGCTAATCGCACGGCCCACACTGCGGAAGCTGTTGAGGTTCTTCACTTCGACCAACGGCGTGGCGTGAACGCTGCCATCCGGCTTCGGAACGTGGATGTTCACGTTGGCATCGCACCGCAAACTCCCTTCCTGCATCTCGCAATCGGAGACGCCGATTTCCCGGAGGATCAAGCGGATTTCTTCCAAGTACGTGATCGCTTCATCCGGGGTGTTAATGTCCGGGTGCGAGACAATTTCGAGCAGTGGCGTGCCGGTGCGGTTCAGATCGACTTTGCTGTCCCCGCCCCGCCCGGAATCGTCGTGCGTGTTCTTTCCGGCGTCCTCTTCGAGGTGGGCACGGATGATGCGGATTTGTTTGGGCGTGTAATTCTTCTTCGCGTCCGGCGCGATGTTGATTTCCAAGAACCCGTCGTGGCTGAACGGCAGGTCGTACTGGCTCGTCTGGAAGTTCTTCGGCAAGTCCGGGTAGTAATAGTTCTTGCGGTCCCACTTCGTGAACCCCGCGATTTGGCAGTTCAGCGCCAGCGCCGCCTTCAACGACAGTTGAAACGCCTTCCGGTTCATCACCGGCAACGTGCCCGGCATCCCGAGGCAGACCGGGCACGTCGCGGAGTTCGGCGGCAGGCCGAACTTGTTCAAGCACCCGCAAAACAGCTTCGTCTTGGTCAACAGTTGCACGTGGACTTCCAACCCGACCACGATCTTGTACGGCTCTGCCATGATCGCCCCTTAACGCGGTGATTCCCGAATTGTTGAATTGTAGCGACGGGACCGGGTTGCTGCGAGAACGACTTGTTAGCCCAACGCGCGAGTTTTGAAGTTGCGCTTTCGGATTACCCCGAAGGGGTTCAATGTAATAGCCCAGGGTCGCGGCGCTTCGACGCGCACCCTGGGTTATTGACCACCCTTAACCTACCCCGAAGGGGTTGCATCCTGCGCCACTGGGAATGATGTAACCCCTGCGGGGTAAGATCTGGTTCCGGTCCGACCCAGGGTGCGCGTCGAAGCGCCGCGACCCTGGGCTATTACATTGAACCCCTTCGGGGTAGTCCGATGGGGGTCTGAGGTAACCCGAGTGACGCAACGGGTGCGACCTCAACACCGATCCAACCGAACGGAATCTCGCTCGTTACGAAGTCACAAGCGACCCGAGTCCCACAGCAAAGCTCAACTTCAAATCGCGCGAGCGAGGGGTTGACCCGAACCCTCGCTCGCGCGTCGGGCTAACAAAACCACGGCGGGTGGTTCTATAATGATGTGAACTGTTATCAACCTAACCGAGACGTTGCTATGCCACGCCCCGTCGTCTGTCCGAAATGTCGTGAAGAACTGGACATTCCGCTGAACCTACGTGGCGGTGATGTCCGGTGCGCGAGTTGTGCGACGGTCTTCACGCCTGCCGTGGAACCGGACGATCGGCCTTCCGCACGCGGTTGGGATGAATCACCAGTTCAGCCACGACGGGCGAACCGGGCTACTCGTGATCGAGATGATTCCTCCCGCGATGCGGATTTGGACCGCGAATTTGACGACCGTTCCTCGTCACGGCGGCGGTCAAACGCCCCGCGCAAATCGGGGATGCTCTGGTTGTGGTTGATGTTGGGCGGGACGTTCGGGATTTGTGCGCTGGGGTGTGGCGGGCTGATGATCTTCGGTGCCATGTTCGACAACCCGGACATGCAGCCGTACACCTCCCCGGACGGCAAATTCCAGGCCGCCTTCCCCGGTAAAAATCCGGTAGTTTCAAGCCAGACGACCGACGACGGTCTGAAGCGGAATACCGTCGAAATGAAACGCAAGGTGATGAAGCAAGACTTCGAGACGTTCTTCGTTCATTACACCGACTTGCCCAAGAAACCGAAGCAACCCGAAATTGACAAACGCTTCCAAGACGTGGTCGATCAACTCAACACCAAACACCCGAATAGCACGGAAATCAGTCGCACCGATGCGAGCTTCACGCACCAAGATTCCCCCGCGATGGATCTGCACATCGAACACGACGACGACACATCGACGATTGTGCGGCTAGTCATGGTGGAGAAACGGCTGTACGCGGTCGGGATCACGGGTCATGGCCTCGTGCCGGAAAGTATGCGGTTGAAGGCGTTCTGGGATGCTTTCAAGATCACGACACCCGACGAAAAAACGCCCGCACCGAAAAAGGGCGGGTAAGAAGACCAGCGTCTGAACACACCACGAACTGCCACCCGTCATGACTCATCACGGCACTGGCAGGTGGTCCAGAACACGTTTCACGATTTCGTCGGGGCGGGTTTCCTCGGCTTCGGCTTCGTAGGAGAGCATGACGCGGTGGCGCAACACGTCGGGTGCCATTCGCTTGACATCTTCGGGGCTAACGTAGTTGCGATCGTGCAAAAACGCATGGGCTTTCGCCGCCCGCAACAGTGAGAGCGTGGCACGCGGGCTGGCGCCGTATTGAATCAGCCCGCGTAGCTCCAAGCCGTAGTCCGCCGGGTGCCGGGTGGCGCGGACGATGTCAACGATGTACTGTTTCACTTTGCCGTCGGTGTAGGTTTCGTTCACGGCTTTTCGCAACGCCAACAAGTCGTCCGCACTCAGAGCCGGTTCAATGTCCGTCACGGAATCAACGCTGCCCATGCGGTCGAGCATGGCGAGTTCGTCCGGTTTGCTGGGGTACTCGATCAGCACTTTCAGCATGAAGCGATCGACTTGCGCTTCGGGCAGCGGGTAAGTGCCTTCTTGCTCAATGGGATTTTGCGTGGCGAGGACGAAGAACGGCCTGGGCAGCGCGAACGTCGTGTCGCCGATCGTCACTTGGCGCTCTTGCATCGCTTCCAGCAGGGCGGATTGCACCTTGGCGGGCGCGCGGTTGATTTCGTCGGCGAGCACCAAGTTGGCAAAAATCGGGCCTTGCTTCACGGTGAATTCGCCGGATCGCGGGTTGTAGATTTGCGTCCCGACGACATCGGCTGGCAACAGGTCCGGGGTAAATTGAATGCGCCGAAAGCTGAGGTGCAACGCCCGCGCCACCGTCCGCACAGCCAGCGTTTTCGCCAACCCCGGCACGCCTTCGAGTAAGATGTGCCCGTCCGTCAGTAGCCCGACCAACAGCCGGTCAATCAACCCACGTTGCCCGATCAAAACACTTTCCACCGCCGTGTAAAACGGCTGCAAACGGTGACGGATCGGGTCGGCGGAAGTCGGTGTGTCGGGCATTTTCAAGTTCAGGATTGCGGACGGTTAAACCGACCGGCGGGGCTTGCGGTACTCCAAACCGACGACCGAAATCTGCAGAATGATATACGAACAGCGGTTCCCTTCGGAACGGCATCGTGTACGATCGTGGGCGTAGAGACCCTCCCGTAATCCTACTTCCGGCACCATATCTCGGAGATGATTCATGTTGCGTGTTCTTTTCAGCGCCCTGGTGATGGTGTTCGGGATAGGAGGTGTGACCGCCCAACCGGGGCCGATGCCGACGCCCGCAGAGCGGAGCGAGTTCAAAGCCACGACACGCCATTTGGACGTGGTGGCGTATTGCGAATCGCTTGCCAAGCAATCCCCGAAGCTACGCCTAACTGATTTCGGCACCACGACGGAAGGCCGCAAGCTACCGCTCATGATCTTGAGTGACAACGCGGTGTCAACGCCGGACGAGGCGGTCAAGGCGGGCAAACCCGTTGTCCTGGCGTTCGCCAACATCCACGCCGGTGAGGTGGACGGCAAAGAAGCACTACTGGCACTCGCACGCGATTTATGCAACGGCTCCAGTGCGGAACTGTTGAAGAAACTCACCGTGCTGCTCGTGCCCAACCTGAACGCCGACGGCAACGAACGCATCAGTGACAAACACCGCACCGACCAGAACGGCCCGAGTGCGGTGGGGGTGCGCGAGAACGGGCAAGGGTTCGACTTGAACCGCGACTTCATCAAGCTCGAATCGCCGGAAGTTCGCGCATTGGTGAAGCTGGTCAACGCCTGGAACCCGCTTCTGATCGTCGATTGCCACACTACCAACGGCAGCTACCACCGCTACACGCTCACCTACGACGGCCCGCGCAACCCGGCGGCAGATAGCGGCCTCATTGACGCGGTTCAAGGGCCGATGCTGGCGAACATTTCTAAGCAGGTGAAACACGCGACCGGCTTCGACACCTTCACCTATGGCGACTTCAACACCGACCACAACCGCTGGGAGACCTACCCTGCCCAACCACGGTTTGGGGTGCAATACTTCGCGCTGCGTGGGTCAATTTGTTTGCTGTCCGAATCGTACACCTACGCCCCGTTCGTGGATCGCGTGAAGGTGTCCCACGCTTTCGTGAAAGCCGCTTTCACCTATGTTGCCGACAACCGCGGATCGGTCGAAAAGTTGATTGCCGAAGCGAAGAAACCGCGTTCGCGGATTGCCGTGCGGACCAAGACGGTGCCACAAGACAGGACGAGTACGGTACTCGGTTACATCGAAACCAAAGCGGACGGAAAGACGACCCGCACCGACACGCCGAAGGATTACCAAGCCACTCTCGTGAACCGCGTCGTGCCCACGTTGGAAGTCACGGTCCCCGCGCTGTACGTGATCCCGCCGGGGTTCCTCAAGGCCGTCGAGACGTTGCAACGGCACGGCGTTCAACTACACGAATTGACCGAAGACTTGACGCTCGACGCCGAGCAATTCGTCGTGTCCGAAGTGACAAAAGCGCCTCGCGCCTTTCAACGACACAACCTCATGAAGCTCGAAGGGAAGATGGAAAAAAGCACGACAATGGTGCGGGCGGGTAGTGTGATCGTGAAGACAGCGCAACCACTAGGCAGCCTCGCGGCGTACTTGCTTGAACCGCAATGCGAGGACGGCTTGGTCACGTGGAACGTGTTCGATGCCGCGTTGCAACCGGGCAAACCGTACCCGGTGTTGCGGTTGCTTGCCGCTCCATTTGTGCAGACCGTTGCAGTTGCGGCTCTTCAAGACGACAAGCCGGCTGCGAAGAAGCCGATCACGCTGGAAGCGATGCTGAGCGGTCGCATTAGCCCGGCAAGCGGTGGCGGCCGGCGGGGTGGGGGTGAGGGCGGGGTAGACTGGTTACCCGATGGCGAACACTACCTTTCGCCACGCGGCGGCAAGCTGATGAAGGTCCACGCCCGCACCGGAAACGCGGAGCCGTTCATCGACGCGAAGACGTTCCGCAAATCACTGGCGGCGTTAAAAGACCTGAACGACATCACGATTGAGCAAATCGTGAGCGGCCCGCTGAACCGCATGAACAAGGCGCGCACTTCGACACTGGTCGATGTCGGCAGCGACCTCGGCATGGCCTACTTCGACGGCACGCCGGCGGTCCGATTGACGAAGGGGAGCGGGGACCGCAAGTTCACCACGCTTTCACCGGACGGCAAAAAACTCGTGTTCGTCCGCAAGGGTAACTTGTTCGCCGTGGACGTGACCACACAGACCGAAACGCAACTGACGAAGGACGGCGGCGCGAACGAGATTTTGAACGGCGAGGCCGACTGGGTGTACGAGGAAGAGATCTTCAACCGCAACGGCAAGTCGTTCTGGTTCAGCCCGGATAGCACCGCGATTGCGTTCCTTCGCTACGACGACACGCCGGTGAAGAAGTTCTTCGTCACGCAAATGTTCCCGGCGCGCGGCGTCCTCGAATCCATCAACTACCCGAAAACCGGCGACCCGAACCCGACGGTCAAAATCGGCGTGGCGAACCTCGAAACGAACGCCGTGACGTTCCTCGACTTCGCGGATTACCCGGTGGATAGCATCGTGGTTTCGCGGGTCGGCTGGATGGCGGACGGCAAAGCGCCGTTTGCCTACGTGCAGAACCGCGAGCAAACTTGGTTGGATTTCGTCACCTGGCCGAACGTCGAAGACAAGCCGAAAAAGCTCTTCCGTGACAGCACCAAAGCCTGGATTGAAGACCTCGGCGAACCCCGGTTCTTGGCCGACGGTTCCTTCCTCGTTCACAGCGATCGCACCGGGTGGAAGCACCTGTACCACTACGCCCCAGATGGCAAACTGATCGGGCAAGTGACCGACGGCGAGTGGGAAGCACAGACCCTCGATCGCGTGGATGAAGCCGACGGCTGGGCGTATTTCGTCGGCACGAAGGACGGCCACAACCGCAAGCACTTTTACCGCGCCAAACTCGACGGCAGCAAAATCGAACGGCTGACTGCGGAAGGCGGAACCCACGCGGTGACGATGGCACCGAAGGGGCCGCTGTTCGTCGATCGCTTCAGTGACAACGCGGTGTCACCGCAATCCGCACTGTTTCAAATTGACGTGGGTGAAGTTCGGAAACTCGAAAGCACGCCGCTGTCAAAGCAACGCGACGAATACGCTTGGGGGAAAGCGGAGCGGGTGCAAGTTCCGATGAAGGACGGCTTCGTTCTCGAAGGCATTTTGACCTATCCGCCGGATTTCGATGCCACCAAGCAATACCCACTGTGGCTGATGACCTACGCCGGTCCCCATGCACCGACCGTCCGCGACGGCTGGAACCCGAACGTGATGGCACAAGTTCTGGCCACGTCCGGAATCGTCGTTTTCAACATCGACCCGCGTTCGGCCAGCGGTAAGGGGTCCGTCAGCGCGTGGACCTGCTTCAAGCAACTCGGCGTGCAAGAACTGAAAGATCTCGAAGGAGCGGTCGCGTGGGTCGGGAAGAACTCGTGGGCCGATTTGAAACGAGTCGGGATCAGCGGCCACAGCTACGGCGGGTACATGACGAGTTATGCGATGACGCATAGTAAAGTCTTCAGTGCCGGCATCGCCGGGGCGCCGGTTACGGATTGGACCTTGTACGACTCCATCTATACGGAGCGATACATGGGGCTACCCAAGGATAACAAAGCCGGGTACGACAAATCGTCCGTCGTGAAGGCCGCCGCAAATCTACATGGTAAGTTATTACTGATTCATGGCATGGTCGATGACAATGTGCATATGCAAAACACCGCGCAGTTCATTGATGCGCTACAACGGGCCAACAAAGACTTTGAAGTGATGTTCTACCCGCGCAGTCGCCACGGCATCGGGTCGCCGCAACATTATCCCCGGTTACAGGTCAACTTTATCCGTCGCACAATGGAAGTTGAAAAGTAAGCTGTGACGCGAAACACCCCACCGAATACGTTTTGTATTCGGTGGGGTTGTCCCTGACTGTCTTGCATAGAATTCCGGAACACGTCTCAGGATTCCTATCCCCAAAGTCACGCCAACGATGTGAGTTAAGGTTAAAATGCTGAATCGCGCATCACATCGCCTATCAGCAGGCAGATAATTGCCCAATTAGATGACTTGTTCTTAGATTTCTACGCAATTGCCTCTCGAAATTGAAGTTTCTCCTGACCGATCGGAATTATGGCACGTCATGTGCAATGTTCTCTGGATACCTTTCAGGAGTATTGCGATATGAATAGAATGGCACAACCACCAATAAAACGTCCGGAACACAATCCGATAGTTCAAGAGATTTTGGTTAACGACGAACGAGACGGCTTCGGGCCGACTGAATTCGTTCAGCAGAAACTTCAATCGTTGCTAACAGAAAGTTGGATTCCCGTGAGCCGTATGCACACGGTTCGTGAGGTTCGACGATATTCTGCGGACTAAGACTCGTCGAGAAAATTATACTGAGACCATTCGGCACGGATGCCAAATGTGGTAAACAAACGCCCAACTTATTTCACCGATCACAGCCATTTCTCAATCCGGATCACTAATTCATTTCCGTTCTGGCCGCAAAAGCAGATTGTTCTTATCACTCGCTGCTGCCGCTGAAGCAGGCAAACCTTAGCTCACCCTTACTGTAACTATGACAAAATACGTTCTGAGACACGTGTTAGCTTTCTCACGTCACAGTAATTCGTGAACGAATTACTGAGTCCCCCCAAAATTGTCGTGAGAACCGGATTTCTCAAAATCCAACTGCGCTGCGAGTGCGTATTCCCTGTTGAAAATGTTCTCGGGTGCCAAGGTTTCGCTAATTGTCTGGTAACAGCACCACACGCATACGCTGTTTTCATTGTGCAATAACTGCTCGCATCATGCTGACCATTACTACAAGACTTGGGTTTGTTTGTGTCACACGGCGATGTCGAACAGTTGAATACAAATGTGAAATCAATTGATTTTGTAGAAATTGCGTGCCGCGTGGTATCGGGTTTGCTTGGGCAATGACAAGTTGTCACTCACCTTATTTCTTTCACCTTTGGAGTTTGTAGTATGTCCTCACGACTTCCGTCTTTTAAGTCGTCCCGGCGACGTGGCGATGTTCAGCCCTCGTCGTTGACGTTACTTCGTGTCGAAAAGCTCGAAGCTCGTGACGTTCCTGCAACACTGGTTGGCCTCACGACCACAAATGCGTTGGTCACGTTCGACAGTGCAACACCGGCGACGATCCAGTCCACTGTGCCCGTTACGGGCCTACAGCCGAGCGAAAACTTGCTCGGGATTGATTACCGTAGTACCAACGGAACGCTCTACGGCGTCGGTAGCACGAACCGCATTTACACGATTAACACCTCAAGTGGCGTTGCCTCTGCCGTCGGCACGGGGCCGTTCACGCCAGCGATTTCGGGCGCCAATCTTGGGTTGAATTTCAACCCGGCCGTTGACAAGATTCGGGTCGTGACGAACACGGGTCAAAACCTCCGCATCAACGCCGACACGGGCGTCGTTGCCGCGACCGACACGCCACTTGCCTACGACGCCGCGACGTATGACGCCGTCATCGGGGGGACGGCGCCCGCGCCGACGATCGTCTCGGTGGCGTACACGAAAAATGCTAACCCAACAACCGGCGCGACGGTCACGACGTTGTATGGGATTGATGCGAACCTTGACATTCTCGTCACGCAAGGTGGTCCGGGAGATGACACAACGTCATTGTCCCCGAACACGGGTGTGTTGTACGCCGTCAATAAACTTGGTTTCGACGTGACGACCAATTCCGGCTTCGACATCGAAGCGGGCACGGACAAAGCCTACGTCGCAAGTGGAACAAAACTGTATTCGGTCAATCTGACGACCGGGGCCGGTACGTCCATCGGCGTCGTGGGTACGGGTCAAACATTGCGCGGCCTGGCGATTGCTCCCGCCGCAGCGGGGGCGGGAACGATTCAACTCAGCGCTTCGACGAATTCATTCCCTGCTAGTCGCGGGCCGCTGGCCATCACGGTCACCCGCACCGGCGGTACGAGCCTTCCTACCACAGTCACATACGCAACAACCGACGGCACCGCGAAAGCCGGCGTCGATTACTTCCCCGCAAGCGGAGCAATTAGTTTCGCGGCGGGGGAAGCGACGAAGAACATTTTCCTGAGTCTGCCGGGTGGAAACGCCGTTCCCGGAGCCGCAAAGACCTTCACACTGACGTTATCGGCGCCAACGAACGGCGCCGTCTTGGGGACTGCTAGCACGACAACGATTACGATTCCAGCCGTGGCAGCAGGGACTTTGTCCGGCAAATTCACACTGGTTGGGTCGGACGCGGGAAGTGTCGCAACTGTCAAAGCTTACGACTCGATCAGCAATAAGCTCATCTTCACGATCACGCCGTTTGAAGCGACGTTCACCGGCGGCGTGAACGTCGCAACGGGTGACATCAACGGCGACGGTACGGACGACATCATCGTCGGGACGGGTGTGGGCGGCGGTCCGCGTGTCGTTGTGATTGACGGCACCAACCAAAAAATTCTCGCCGACTTCTTCACCTACGAGCCGACGTTCCGAGGCGGCGTGAACGTCGCGGCCGGTGATGTCAACGGGGACGGGTTCATGGACGTTATTACTGGTTCGGGTAACGGCGGCGGCCCGCGGGTGCGGGTCATTGATGGCGCCGAACTGACGCAGAACAACAACCCGGCCGTGATCGCGGACTTCTTTGCGTTTGAAAGCTCATTCCGTGGCGGCGTGAACGTCTCGGCGGGCGAATTCAACAACGACAAGTTCGCGGATGTTCTTGCGGGCGCCGGTACAGGCGGTGGCCCTCGCATCGTGATGTTCGACGGCAAGACCCTTCCGACCGCCGGCGGGACACCCCCGTCGATCCAAAACTTCTTCGCCTACGATTCGTCCTTCCGTAGCGGGGTTCTCGTCTCCGCAGGGGACGTGAACGGCGACGGCCAAATGGATATCGTCGCCGGTGCTGGTCCTGGTGGCGGGCCGAACGTGCGGGCCTTCGACGGGAAGTCGGTGACACAGTTGCAGAACTTCTTCGCCTACGATTCCGCGTTCCGGGGAGGCGTCCGAGTGAGTACGAAAGACGTGAACCAAGACGGCATTGATGAAATCATCACCGGCAACGGGCCGGGAATCGCCCCGCTCGTGAAAGTCTTTGCGAACGGTACGGAGTTGTCCAACTTCGCACCGTTTGATGCGACCCTCACGGGTGGCATTTTTGTGGGCTAACCCGGATCAAACAGTCACCACGAATCTCACGAATCAGACGAATTATGATCGGAGTAGACGAGTTGGGAATGTTGAATTGGTGCTAGGTGAAAAATGCTGCATGACGCTGTTGATTTTATTCGTGTGATTCGTGGTGAACAATTTGGTTCAATCGGTCTGAACGTGGTTGAGTTTTATTTACTTGGATTTTCTCTCAGGAGTGAATGATGTCGAATTTGCCGAACCGCCGGTCCTTTGTCAAGATGGGTGCAACCGCCGCCGTGGCCACAGTTGCCGGTGCCGCCCTGACGCCCTCCGAATCTTCGGCGGCCGTGGGCACTGCCATTCCGAACCTGTACCCGAACTTCAACTCACGGGCGTTCAAAGCGATCCGGGACGACGAGAACGCCCACGTGATGTTCCTCGTCGGCGCGTTGGGTGCCGCCGCCCGACCGAAGCCGAACTTTAAGGGCCTACTGCAAGCCAACGTCAAGGCCTTCGCCGGCGTCGCTCAAGCCCTAGAAAACACCGGGTGTGGCGCGTACTTGGGCGCCGCCCCGATTATTTTCAACCGCCAGTATCTTGCCGCCGCTGGTTCGATCGCGTTGATCGAAGCCCGCCACGCGGGCTACCTGAACACGCTGTTTAACACGCTTGCTACGGTCGATGTTTTCGGTGTGGAACAAGACTTTGAACAACCGCTGACGGTTGACCAAGTCGTGCAACTGGCAGGGCCGTTCATCCAAGACCTCAACGGCGGCCCACCGCTAACCTTCAATGCAACACCGTCCCGCACCAATGACTTCGCCATCTTGAACTTCGCGCTCGCGCTCGAGTACCTCGAAGCCGAATTCTACAACCTGAACGTGCCCAAGTTCTTCGGCAACTAAGACAACCCTTTTCACCCCGCAACGCTCGACCCAATTGGGCCGGGCGTTGCTCATTTTCATGGCATTCGCAGCCAACTCGCCTTACGATTAACACTGGGGTTGGGTGTCACGTTGGATTTTGGCATTCCCGGCGAACCGGCGACGTGAGTCGCCTGGGTGGAGACCTACCTGCTGCTTGTGGCAGTCCACCCAGCAGCTTACGCTGCCGGTTCGCCTCAATCCAAAGTTGCACCCATTGGCTTTCAACTGTAACACGTCGAGGGTGCTATCGTGATACGTCGTGGGATACTGTTTTCGTTCCTGCTGTTGACTTCGCTTGCCTTCATCCAGCCCTCTTCGGGTGACGACTCACCCGCCAAGGCTAAGGACAAGCCAAGTCCCGTGTCGAAACCCGCCACAATTAAAGCGGAAAGTGGTCCGCTGACGGTGGTGGTCACGATGAAGGGGATTGTTGAAGCCGAGAAATCAAGCGAATTGGCGTACCGACCCAAGGCGTGGTCCGGAAATCTGCTCGTGAAGAAAGCGGTCGAACACGGTGCGACTGTTAAAGCGGGCGATGTCCTTGTGGAGTTCGACACCGAAAAGCTCGACCTCGCCATCCGGGACGCGAAACAGGAGCGACAGTTGGCGGAGTTGGCCCTTCAGCAAACCCAAAGCGAACTGGCGATCTTGGGGAAACAATACCCGCTTGATCTGGAAGTTGCGAGTCGGGATGACAAGCAATCGATCGAGGATCTCCTACGGTTCCTTAAAACCGACAAGCCACTCCAAATCGAAACGGCGAACCAGCAAGTCAATAACATCGCGTTCTTTCTGGAAACGGCCAAGGACGAACTCAAACAACTCTCGAAGATGTACAAGGATAAAGACCTGACCGACGAGACCGAAGAGATCGTGTTGAAGCGGTACAAGCACAACGTCGCGCAGTCGGAGTTCCAACTCAAGCAAGCCCAGGTCCGAAACGAGCAAACGTTGAAGATCGACCTGCCACGCCGAGAGCAGAGTGCGAAAGACACCGCTCAGAAATCAGCGATTGCACTCGTCCGCGCGAAATCGGTGGCACCGCTGATGATGAATCTCAAGCAACTCGGCTACGCCAAGCAAAAGTACGAAGACGCTAAATCGCTCCTCAAGTTGGCCGATCTGGAAAAAGACCTCGCCGCGATGAAAGTGGTTGCACCCGTGGATGGCATCGCCTATCACGGGCGCTGCGTCCGGGGCCAATGGACACACCCCGCCGGCGGTTTGACACCCAACAGTAGCGTGACGGTCTCGGACGTGTTCATGACGATTGTGAATACCAACGAACTAATGGTTCGCGGGGACGTGGACGAAAAAGACCTGTCCGGGTTAAAACGGGACATGCAAGGGAAGGTGACACTCGTCGCGTTCCCAGGTCAGAAGCTGGCCGCGAGGGTCACCAAAATCGGCACGGCCCCGCTGAGCGGTAAGTTTGAAATCCGTGCCTCACTTTCCGGCGAAGCGACGGGGGTGTTACCGGGAATGACCGGGTCGGTGCGGTTCATCACGGCTAAGAAAGACAACGCGGTGACAGTCCCCGCGTCTGCGGTTTTTGAAGACGACGCGGACGAATCGAAGTACGTCTACAAACCACGCAAGTCGGGCGAAGCGGAAAAAGTTGCGGTCAAAGTGGGTGTTACGGTTGGTGACAAGACTGAAATTCTGGACGGGCTAACCGCCGGTGACGAAATCCTCGGTAGCAAGCCCACCCCAACGGGAGGCAAGTGATGAACCTCCGCAACCTCCTGGCAATTGGTGTAGGCGTGATGGTGTTGAACGTGTTGGCTCTGGCACAACCCCCGAAAGAATCCGCCGAAAAGCCACCGCCGAATTACAAGCCCAAACCGCCGGAGCCGGTGCCGCCGGAAAAGCTAGAGTCCTCCATTCGTCGCGGTGTGGAGTACCTGGTCGGCAGTCAAAACAAAGACGGATCGTGGGGCACGCCGAGTCTCAAGGGCGGCGTTGCGATTTATGCCGGCATCGGCACGCTGAAGTCTTACGGTACGGCGTGTACCGCGCTGGCCGTGTCCGCACTGATCGAAACCGGCGGCGATTCTCCTGCGGTTCGTAATGCCATTGAACGCGGGGAACAGAGCCTGATCGAAACCCTTCCGGGCGAAAAGCGGGATGACCCGACGTTGCTCAACAACATCTGGGCACACGCCTACGGCATCCAGGCTCTGGTGCGGATGCACGCTCGGTTGCCGGACGACAAGCCGCGTAAAGAGAAGATCGAAAAGCTCATTCGCCAGCAACTCGAAAAGCTCACGAAGTACGAATCAATGGAAGGAGGGTGGGGCTACTACGACTTTGAAGCGGGCACGCAACGTCCCGCGTCGAATTCCACAAGTTTCATGAACGCGGCGGTGTTGGTGGCGATGTACGAGGCGAAAACTATTGGCATCGCCCCGCCCGAACGAGTGCTGAAACGCGGCATCAAGATGACGCAAGCCCAGCGACAACGCGACGGCACTTACCTATACGGCACGTATATGTGGTCCCGACCAACGATGGGTATCAACCAAGCCGCCGGGAGCCTCGGACGCAGTCCGGCGTGCAACATCGCGCTTCGCTATTGGGGCGATGAAAAGATCACGGATGATGTCTTAAAAGAGTGGCTCGACAAGCTCATCAGCCGCAACGGGTGGCTTAGTTTGGGTCGCAAGAAACCAGTTCCGCACGAATCGTTCTTTGACGTAGCCGGGTACTTCTATTTCTTCGGCCACTACTACGCCGCAATCACCATCCCCCAACTGCCGGAGAAGGACCGCGCGTTCTACCAGGACCACTTCGCCGCGATCCTGATGGACTTGCAAGAGGGTGACGGGTCGTGGTTCGACTACCCCCTGTACGACTACCACAAACCCTACGGCACCGGCTTCGCGCTCCTGAGCCTAGCCGCGTGCAAAAAGAAGGCGGAGAAATAGGTGTATCGGGTGTTGGTTTTGTTAGCCCGACGCGCCAGCGAGGGGTCTACCGATCCGTCGTGTTTAATTACTGTTGGGCTGGGAGCAAATTCCCATAACCCCTCGCTGGCGCGTCGGGCTAACAGCATGTGTTCGCTGAAATTGAGTTCTGTTGTAGAGGGCCAGACATGATCGCGCCGCGTCGCCCGCATCCGCCGAGTACCGTGTTCTACCCCGAATCCGACGGCAAACCGGTGGCCGAGAACACCAAACAGGCCGAGTGCATCGTCACGATCATGGGAAACCTCGATCTACAATTCCGGGACGACCCGACCGTGTTCGTGGCGATGGACAACTTCATTTACCCCTTCGAAGGCGATAACACGACCGTCACCGCGCCGGACGTGTATGTTGCCTTCAGGCGGCCTAAAGGGCACCGGGGTAGTTACCAGGTTTGGGTCGAAGGCGACATCTTCCCGCAAGTCATCTTCGAGATTTTGTCGCCGAGCAACACCCGCCCGGCTGGATCACCCTGTGGCGCGGCTGATCCCAACTCCAAAAACTCATCCAATACCACCAATCCCTGAAAAAGATGCCCTGAACTGTCAGCCGTTACGGTCGTGGCTGTGTCAACGCGCCAGAAAAGCGAAGGGGCGGGAACCGATGATTCAGTTCCCGCCCCGTTCTCGTTTTTACCAAACCCGTTCACGCCTTACCCGACAAACACACCGCCCGTGAAGCCGGGGACATCCTCGAACGTGAACAGCGGATCGGGGTTCACGTTGCTGAGTAGGATGGAGCCTTTGTACGCGGTCACGGTCGAACCCGAACCCGGTCCGCCGCCCACAACGAGATCGGCGAAGTCGTCCGAATCGAGCTTCTTCGCCACGACGCGGATGCCACCACGGCTGTTCGGGTCGCCGCCGAAGAAGTTGGCAATTTGAGTTTGTGGCTCCACCGCGACCGCTTCGTCCAGGCCGCCGAACTGTGCGATCGCAAGCAACTGTTTGCCGTTGATGATCCGGACTCGCGGACCACCACCCGGCCCAGCACCCAGGATGATGTCGCCCTTGCCGTCGTTGTTCAAATCCCCCGCCGCGACGTAGGCCCCGTTGCGGAGTTCTGGCTCGAACGCGAAGAAGTCACCAATGAGCCGCGACGGGCTTGGGGAACCAGCGGCAATGTCTTTGCCGTTGATGACCGAGATGCGCGGCCCGCCGCCGAAGCCTGCGGACACGATCATGTCCGTGACGCCGTCCCCGTTGATGTCCGTCATCGCGGCCCGCGCACCGCCGCGGAAGGCACTGTCTTCGATCCCGAAGAAGTCGGCGATGCGAGCACCTGTCTTGCCGCTGATAACCACAACCCGTGGGCCACCGCCCTTATCTGGGGTGATGACGTAATCGTCGAAGCCGTCGTTGTTGATGTCGGCGGTTGAGATAAACTCCCCGCCTTCAAAGGACGTTTCAAACGGCGTGATCGTTGACAACGTGTTGCCCGTGACCGGGTCGATGACCCGAATGTCCG
Organism: Fimbriiglobus sp.; assembly: GCA_043785105.1. Lineage (GTDB taxonomy): Bacteria > Planctomycetota > Planctomycetia > Gemmatales > Gemmataceae > Fimbriiglobus. The sequence goes on along the minus strand of JAYVXO010000145.1, from coordinate 23,395 downwards.
GGAAGCGGCCAGGGCCAGGGGCCGTGATGACGTTGAAGCCCGTTGGGGTCCGGGCAATCGCCACCCGGACACCACCCGTGAAGCTCGGATCGTATGGGCTGAACGAGTTGCGAACGGTGCCATCGGGATTCAGCACCCGCACCAAGCTCGCAATACCCGCATCGGTTCCCACTGCGGTCAAGCGGGACAAGTCGAACGGTGTTGACGAACCCGTCGTGCCATCGGGTGCGGGAGTCACGGTGAGGGCCAACGTCCCCATCAGCGAGACGTTGCCCGTGTCTTGGGCCGTGATCGTTTGAGCACCGTCCGCCCGGAAGGTGATGCCACCGACCGCCACGCCCTTGCTGAACTGGACCGGGTTGGCGGCGACGGCTTTCGGATCACTGCTTGTGATGATGACCGAGCCGTTGTAATCGGTGGTCACGTTGCCGTAAGCATCGAACGCGGTCAGGCCGAAGGTCGCAGGCACCAGAGCTTGGACCGGGTTCGGGAAGCCGCCCAGGACAAACTTCGCCGGGGCACCCGCCAAAACCGTGATGTTCGATTCCGTGCCGGTGAGTGCAGCATTTGCAGTATCGGTCGCGGACAACGATTGGATGCCAGCGGTCTTCAACGAAACGCCGGTGAACGTCTTACGGCCCGCGTCCGCCAGGGTGAACTTGTAGTTCGCCGGCAACCCGGCTTGCTTGTCGGAACTGCTGAAGGTCACGATCCCCACATAGTTCGAGACCGGGTTGCCGAACTGATCGGCGGCGGCGGCCGTTAGCCCGCTCGTTTGACCCGCCACGACCGGACTTGGGAAGCCACTCACGGTGATAATGCTCAGCGCACCGGACGTGACTTGAATCCCAGCCTGAGTTCCCTTCAAGGCTTGGTTGGCGACGTCCGTTGCGGTGAGCGATTGAGCACCAAACGTCTTGAACGTCGCTTGGAACACGTGTTGTCCGGCGTCCAAACTGGAGAACGTGAACGTCGGCGGTAGGCCCTTATTGCTCGAAATCTGTAGGTCCGAACTACTTAAGGTCACGGTACCCGCGTACTTCGTCGAAATGTTGCCGAACTTGTCCTTCGCCGTGACGGTGAAGTTGTTCGTCGTCCCCGCTTGAACCGGACTTGGGTACCCGCTTAGCGTGAAGCTGGCAGCCACATCCGCGTTGACCACGATGCCGACTTGCTGCCCGGTGATGGCGACGTTGGCCGTGTCCTTGCCGGTGATTGATTGCAATCCCGCAGTCTTCAGTGTTGCCGTGAAGGTCTTCGCACCCGTATCGGCGGCGGTGAAGGTGTAGTTGGTCGGGAGGCCGTTGTTGATCGCAACCAGTGGGTCCGTGCTGCTGAACGTCACCGTTCCCACGTACCCCGTTGCCAGGTTGTTGAACTGGTCCTTCGCCGTCACCGTGTACTGCCCGGCGGCACCCGCCGTGATCGGATTCGGGAAGCCGGTGATAGCGAACGAGGCCGCGACGTTCGGCGTGACGAGGATGTTGGACTGCGTTCCGGTGAACGAGGTCTTGGTGTCCGTGACCGAGATCGACTGGATACCGGCTGTTTTCAGCGTCGCACCGAGTGAGAAGGCGTGCTTCCCGGCGTCGGTCGATGTGAAGGTGTAGTTCGCCGGCAGACCGTTTGACGGCCCTACCAGCGGGTCGGAACTGGTGAAGGTCACCGTGCCGGTGTAGCCCGATGCCAAGTTGCTGTACTTGTCCGTTGCGATCACGGTGAAGCTGTTCGCGGTTCCGGCGATCGTCGGCGTCGGGTGGCCACTGATGGTGAACGCACTGGCCACGTTCGCAACCACCACGATGCCGGTTTGGCTTGCGGTCAACGGTGGCGTAGCCGAGTCGGTCGCGGTGATCGACTGAGTCCCTGCCGTCTTCAGCACCGCACCTTGTGTAAACGTCTTCACGCCGCCGTCCGTTGCGGTGAACGTGTAGGCCGTCGGCAACCCGTTGCCAGCGGTGACTTGCTTGTCGGTAGTCGTGAACCCGATGACGCCGGTGTACCCGCTCGCCGTGTTGCCGTACTTGTCGTGGGCGATGACTTTGAAGTCGTTCGCCAACCCCGCCACGGTCGGGCTTGGGTGTCCCTTCACTTCCAATGACGAAGCGACATCCGGCGTCACGATGATGCCGCCCGGTGCCGTTGACCCCTTGATCGTGCTGAACGGGAAGTCCCGGATCGACAAGGTCTGGACCGGCCCGGTTCCGAGAATCACGTCGCTAGTTGCCGTCTTCAGGATCACTTCGTTCGTGAAGGTGTGGACGCCCTTTTCCTTCGACAAGAACACGTAGTCCGTCGGCAACCCGTTGCCCGGTGACACGAGCGGATCGCTACTCGTGAACGTGACTTGGCCGGTGTACCCGGTGGCCACGTTGCCGAACTGATCCTTCGCGGTCACCGTCGCACTGCTCGGCGTACCGGCCACCACGGTGATGGCTGTGTTCGAGATTGTGAAACTGGCCGCTGAGGCCGGAGTCACCAGGATGTTCGACTGCGTCCCGGCGAACAGACCCACCGTGTCTTTCGCGGTAATCGACTGCAATCCTGCGGTCTTGAGTATCGCACCGAGTTTGAAGTCGTGACTGCCGCTGTCTCCCGCCAGGAATGCGTAGTTCGTCGGTAACCCGTTCCCAACTGCAAGCAGTGGGTCGGAACTGGCGAACGTCACGATCCCGACGTAGTCCACGGCGAGGTTGCCGTACTTGTCACTTGCGAACACCGTGAAGTCGTTTTTCGTCCCAGCAATTGTCGTCGGCACGTGGCCGGTGACCGTGAGCGCACTGGCCTTGGCGTTGGTAACGGTGATCCCGATTTGGCTACCCGTGATTGTGGGCACTGCGACCGTGTCGGTCGCCGTGATCGACTGCGTACCTGCGGTCTTGAGTGCGGCACCCAGTAAGAACGTGTGGATACCCTTGTCCACCGATTTGTTGAACTGGTAATCGAGCGGTAAGCCGTTCCCGCTCAGCACCAGGATATCGGTTGATGTGAAGTGGACCGTACCCGCATAACTCGTTGCGGTGTTCCCGAAGGCATCCTTCACGATCACGCGGAAATCGTTGTCCGTGCCAGCGACTGTGGTGACGGGGTGTTTATCGACGGCATACGAGGCGGCAACCGCTGGCAGCACAATGATGCCGGGTTTCGAGACCCCCATCAGCAACCCGGAGAGCACGTCAACAACGGTCAACGTCTGGACTGGCCCGGTCCCGAGGATCACGTCGCTGGTCGCCGTCTTCAGAGTGACTTCGTTGGTGAAGGTGTGCGAGCCGAATTCCGCCGCCGTGAAGGCGTAATTCGCGGGCAGCCCTTTTCCGACCCCAACGGAGACCAGTGGGTCCGTGCTGCTGAATGTGACCGCATCGGTGTAGCCGTCCGCCACGTTGCCGAACTGATCGACCGCCGTGACCGTGACGCTACTGTTGGTCCCGGCAACGACCGCGACCGGCGTGTTCGAGATCGCAAACTTCGTGGCCGCACCACCACGAATGATGATCGACCCGGTAGACGGTCCGAACGGCGTCGTACCCGAGGCCGCTGTGGTATCGGTCACGGTCAAGAACGTCGGCGTCTTGGCGGCGGACAAGAAATTCGCCGTCTTGAACGTGACCGTGAAGGTATGGGTACCGTTATCCAATGCCGTGAACTGGTAGTTGTTCGGCAACCCGGCGCCGATGCTAATGAGGCCGTCCGTCGTACTGAACGTCACGACGCCATTGAACCCCGTCTGGATGTTGCCGTCGATCCCCACCGCACTCACCACGACCGGGACCGGGTCACCGGCACGGGCGAGGGCTGGCAAGTCGAGGAACAAGTTGCCGTGCTGCGGGTTCGCGGTGATCGTGAACGGCCCGACGTAGGCGTCTTGGGCCTGCCCCGTAAAGGTGTTGATCGCCGTTTCGCCGTTAATCTTATCCCCGTCTTGGTTCATTCCAAAACCGGCGAAGTCGAAGATGTTCGGCCCGATGACGACGTTGTAGACGCCAGCCGGTTGTGGCGAGACGAAGTTGATCTGGAACAGATTCCGCTGATCGGACGCCCCATTACCAGGATTGCCGATCGGCGTGATACTGGCCACCGGAATGATCGTGCCGGTCGAGTCCTTCACAACGATGTCGGTGAGGTCGAACGTGGCCGGATCAACTGGTGCATCGAATCGGACTCGGATGGACGATGGCGAGCTTGCCACCAACCCCACCACCCGAGGACCGGACTGGAACAACACGTTGTACTGCGGCAGCGGGTCGTCCAGGCGAATGGCGAAAGAACCCCGCCCGAACGTGCTGGCCACCAGCATGTTGAAGCCGCCCGAGTTCTGTTTCGGGAAGCCGGTCAACGGGTCGATGTTACCGAGGGCCAAGTCAAGATCCTGGATGCTGCCGCTCGGTAAGAACCCGCCTTCGGGAACCGTCAGAGCCAGTCCGGTGAGCGGATCGAGGAGCGGGTTACCCGTCGTCGGGTCGAGGAGTGTCGAGGAACCGGGGAAGGATTTCCAGGTTTTACCTTGGTCGAGCGAGCGGAAGACGCCGCCTTCACCGGCCACGTACAGAATCGGGAAGTTACCCGCCGCCGGGTTCGCCGGATCAACCGGAATCGCATACCGCCAGTCGGCGGTGATCGCGTTAATGCTCCGCAGTGCGAGCACAGCGTTGTTCGGGCTTGCGTTCGTGGTCTTATCGTTCACATCGCCGAAGATTTTCTTGCGAAGCCCAAAGATGCCTGTTGTCCCCGTCCCGGAGATGTTCACCCACGTCGCACCCGGTGCCTTCGAGTCGGCGATGAAGAACACCCCACCCGTCGTCACGGCATACGCCGCACGGCTACCGCGACTCGGGTCCGGTACGATCTGCATGACCCGACCGCTGCCGGCGATGCCGTTCGAGATGTTCGTCCACGGTGCCCCGCCGGTGTAGGTGACGAACACCTGTCCGGCGTCGTTGCCGGCGTAGATGAAGTTGTTGAGCAACCCAGGGTTGGCCGGGTCCGGTGAACCAAACGCCACGGCGCGGGAGTAAACGCTTTGGACATCGCCCGGCGCGTTCGTCGGCTCGCCAATGGGCTGCCAGTTCTTAGCTTGGTTAGTCGTCCGGAAGATACGCCCCACTTGGGAAACAATCACAACGCCGTTCGGATCAATCGGGTTCACGGCAAAATAGCCGATGTTGGCAATGAGCGGCCATTGACCTTTGTTATTGCCTGGGTCGTCGCCCGCTTGGAGCAAGCCGTTCGTGCGACTCACGCCACTCGGCCCAGTTCCCGGTGCAATCACCCGGAAGAAGCCGGTCGCGTCCACGCCATCGTTTTGGCAACACGGCCAGCGGAACTGGTACGCGGTTCCCGATCCGGTTTGATCGGTCACCACTTGGGAACCATCACCCACAACACCCGTCCAGTTCAAGTCACCACCGCGGAGGGCGTTCGGCCCGGATACCGGGAAGCCGTTATCCTGTGCCATGCCGTAGAACACGGCTTGGGAAATGTCCACGGCCAACTGGCTCGGTTGAACAGCCCCGGAGTAAAACTGCGTCAGTTGTAGATTGCCGTTGCGTGTTCCGGTCACGGCCTTGGCGTTACCAATCCCGAACACCAAGTTGCCAGCTCCGTCGTCAACGCCCGTCGCTACTTGTTGATCGCCGGTTGCGATCAGCCGGGTCTTGCCCGTGAGTTGATCCTTAATCGCTACCATGCGGTGGACATCCGCCGTTGACGTAAAGCCTGCAAACGGGATGTAACTCGCGCCCGCACCTGTGTTCGTGAACCGCTGGGTGTTGTAAACCAACACCGTCGCGTCCGTCGTGAACGGGTTCAGCGGGTCGCGGTACAGATTCGTCATGTTGAACAGCGCTACACCGGTCGGGGTGTTCAGGGGGAACCCGCCCAATGGTCCCAAATTGACAAGGTCCCGATAGATCGCACCACCAACTGTGTTGATCTGAGTCGTCCCAGGTGCATTCACAGCGGGGTCGGCGGAATTGTTGTCGTAGAATATCAACGCCTGCGAGTCGTAAACCTTTGACATATCAACACGAATTAACCCACCAGCCGGTTGCGGTTGGCTCCCGTTTCCAGCCCCCAGCCCCGCGAGGTAAACGATTTGCGGGTTGTTCGGGTCCACAGTGATCGCAATGTCGTAATTCCCTTGCCCCCCCGCGCCAATTCCTGCGTTGAACAGGTCAATGTCGGGCTTGGTTTCGTCATTCGATGGATAACCCTCCCCGACCGTATTTGGCGGGATGTAGATTGGCAAATGAACCTTGGTCCAGTCTCGCCCAAAGTCTTTTGTCGAATAGAACCCATCTTGCTTACCGTCAGTTCCCGAAACAAGGGCATACAACCAGCCTTGGTAGTAGTTGTCCAACACCACGTCCCCCGTCACGGCAGGGCCGGCAATGACAATCCGACCTTTGGCCCCGTTCGGCGTCCCGCGTGCTGGGTCAACTAAAACTTCAGGCGTAGGCGATTTAGAGAAATCCCGGATTAACTGGTTGCCTTGTTGGGTGAACGTATTCTGCATCGAGACGGCACTGGTGGCTTGCGAGGTCGTAAAGACCCCTTCGCCACGGAACGCAGCGTATAAGAACTCCAGCGCACCGCTAGAGATGCCACTTGTCGAACGGCTACCGGCGGAAAGAACAATGTCGTCGGCATTACCCGCGCGAATCCGTGCCCAGTGCTTGCCGGTGTCGATACTCCGCCAGACGCCACCGTTATTGCCGCTGGTAGCGATGTAGGTGATCACATCCCCCGTCGGCGTCAGGGTCGGATCGACCAGAATCTTAAACCCGGTCGAGTTGAAGAACGTCCGGTCCCGGAGGTTGGAATCGACCGGCAAAATCTTGCCCGTGGCGTCGGAGTTGGTGGTGCTGTCCAGGATCACCCACGTCTTGCCGCCGTCCATCGACCGAAGAACGCCCACGCCGGGTGTGCCGGTGTCGCCTTCACCCGTGAGGGCAAAGATGATGGATTGGCTCGGATCGTTGTTGCGACCGAACACAGCAATTGATCCCGTGTTCAGGCCGTTGGCCGCACCGAAATCGGTGAGGGGTTCCCAGTTCGGACCGTTCGTATCCGTCGTCAGGAAGTTGGAACTCTTCCAGATGCCGCCGCTCGCTCCGCCGACGTAAACGGTGTTTCCACTCGCGTCGGAAGGATCGACGGCGAGGCCCGTGATCCGGCTGTTGTTGGCTTGATTATTTAAGGGGGCTGGCCCGACCGGACTCCAAACCTGTTTCGTCAGCGGGTTCGTGGCATCTTGGTTGAAGATGCGGAACCCGACCACGAAGCGGTCATCGACTGGTTCGCCGAGACCTGTGCCCGACAAAACGTGGGGCAACGTGAGCGAGTAGCGATTGATGAAGCCCATCAACGGTCCGTTGTTGGTGATCTTCAACTGCCACGGGATCGAAACGCCGAACGCATCCAGTTTCCGAGACACGCTGCCGCTCAGGGTACTCAGTGGGAATTGCGAGGTGTACGGACCGCTACTGAACGGCGCGGTGCCGGATTGAATCGCCGTGCCGCCACCGTCGTTGAACGACGTGTTGCTGAAGTTCGCAAACGGCCCTGGTCCGTTCCCACCGACGCCGGAGAACAACCGAACCGTCGTACCGTCCGGCGCGATCAAGTCTGCTGACAACGCGGGGTCATTCGGGAAGGTGATGTCGAGATTCAACTTGATCCGGTTCGCCAGATTTTGCGTGACCGTGAACAGGTCTTGAATGTCAAGCGGCATCGACACGCTTTGACCCGCCCGAATCTGAACTGTTCCGGGTGGCGTGTTGTACGTATCGCTGACGAACGACCCGGTGATCGGGTCGCCGGTGCCACGCAAGATCGCGTACCCCGCGTTTTGGTTGGTGTCGATGAAGTCGGTCGTTGGTCCACTCGCGGCGGCAATCTTGGAACCGATTTCGATCGAGTACGCACCGCTCAACACTTGACGCGGGAAGAAGACCCGGAAAGTCGTCGGGGACTGCGGAACCACCGACAAGGGGTACGGCTTGCCGGGGAAGGTCGTATCCCACTCCAACTTGTCGAAAATGACCCCGACCGGCCCGGTGATGCGAATGATGTCGCGGCCATCCGATTCAAACGTGGCAGCGGCCATCGGCCGATCGAACGTGACATCAATCGAATTGGTCGAACTGTTCAACACCAAGTTATCGCTGGACGCCGGTTGCCCCACGACCGACGAGGAAATGAACTGCGGTCCGGGAACAATCAGCGGGAGCGTCAGGGAGTCATACGGGAACGTGAACGGCGTCGTGTTCCCCCGTTTGCGGTCCGGAGCCGGAGCCGCGAACACGTCCGGATCAGCACCAGTATCGCCCGCCGTACCCGACTCGTTCTGGTCCATCAAGTTGCCACCGATCGTCGGGAAGGCCTGCTTCGCCGGCGTCAGGAGCAAGCTCCAACTGTTCAGATTCCCAGTATTGTTCACAGTGTTCATGACGATCGAGAGTACCCAAGTACCCGTCAGTGGCACGCCGTTGAATGCTGCAGTTGTGAAAGTGAATCCACCCGCATTCAACACAATCGGCAATGCAATCACGGTGCCATCGGGCGAACTCAAGGTCACTGAAGACGGCCTGAAAGCGGGAGGCGGTACGATGTTACCTGTGATGTCGTAAGTCACACTGACGGACCCGACGAACTGGTTCGGACCCGTTTGGATCGGGACGAATATGCTCGATGTCGTGGTTCGTGAATTAATGAGCGGCACGAACGGCGGCGTCGTATTCGTGACCCCCGACGTGATCCCCTTCGGCGTGTCAGTCGAGTTAGACCTCGGGAGAACCGCACCGTTGACTAATACCGGATTGGCGTTATCCAATCGACGGATCGTGTCACGGATGTCGGAACCAATCGTGTAGCTGTAACTTCCGATCGCGGTCTGAGGGGTGAGCAGTGTAATTCGGAATCGCGATGCGGCACCAAGGCCGTTGAGATCCAGCGGAATCGGGTTGGCGTAATCCGTGCCAGCAACCAAGACAGTCGCCGGGACTGAGATCGCGTTTTGCGCATTGCGGAATCGAATCTCCACGTCACTGGCTGTAAACGTTGAGGCTTCGATTGGTCGATCGAAAGCTACGACGATACTGTTGACGGTATTGAACGTAACTGGCCCCATCGTCCCACTGACGACCCGCGGGCCAGCGGGCGTGATGATCTGGTTACGGAAGACACTGCTCCCGTTGTAGTTGGGGTTCCCCGTCCAGTACGACGCAAACTTGCCCGGCGCAATGGCCACGAGGGATTGACGCAACCCCAAGCCAATACCACCCACGACCGGGTTGTTCGTCGGGATCGGTTCCAGCGTCACGAGACTGTTGGCTTTGCCCGGCGTGCCATCGGCTGAAAACGTGACCGCGTTGATCGCCTTCCGGGACGAATTGAGGTACACTTGAGGAGTCGTCGTTGCCCCGCCATTCGGGCTTGGCGTAAACGTATTGCCGCCGTCAATACTCGTGGCGAAGTACGTCGAGACCCGAATCAGGTTCGCGTCATTTCGCGTGTCGTACCACATCACGCCGACTGTGCCGGTGCTGGGATCGACCGCGACGGTCGGCTGGAATTGGGGACGGTTACCTTCCGAGAAGTTGTCGAATGCGGAGTCGTTGTTGACCCGAATCGCACCGGCCCAAGTGACGGCACCTGCGTCCGTCACCACACCTTGGCGCAGACGAATGTTAGTGTCGATAATGGCATCGCCGGGAATGTTCAAAACCGGCTGCGTAAAGACTGCAAAAAGCTGCCCAGCCGGACGGTCGAACGGTGCGGCACCGTTGTTGAGTGGTTGGATGCTGGTGTCGTAGGCAATCGAAACGCCCGGCGCGATCCCGTTGGCGTCTGTCGCAACCGGAAGTACGTTCACCGGGTTGGTGAAGAAGTCTTTCCCCGCCGGAACCGTAACCGCACCCGTGATCGGACTGTCCGAACCAAACCCCGGACGAACACCGCCCGTGATGTTGAGCTTGAAGAAGTTCAAAAACTGGTTCGCGGTTGCTGGAGCAGTCAGACGGTCGTTCCGGAAATCGGTAACCTGCAATTCCCAGTTGCCGGTCACCTGTGTCGCCGTGGCACCCACCATCACGGAGAGCGCGCCGGCCCCGTTGTTGTAACTCCAGCTCTCGGGGCGGTAGGTGCCGACATAAGGGAACGTGTTCAGCGGGTCGTTGATCCGCCGCGGTGCGTAATCGCTAAACGTCGTTCCCACAATCTTGTTGTTGGAGCGACCCAGTCCCAGAAGTGGCTGTGGAGGCATCGTCGGCTGGGCCGGCGGCGGTGAAAAGCCGGGGTTGTACGGGAACACGTTTGTGATCGCGGTGCCGTCGTTATTCGTCTGCGTGTTCACCAAACGAATGAACTTCCCGGTCGGAGAAACCAAATCGAGCTGGACTTGGTTCAGGAACGGGTGGACCATCGCAACCGAAACGGTCACGTCCGTGAGGGTTGAAAACCCAGTGCCCGAAGGGTCACTGACAGTAATCGGGAACGAGGTTGTTGACGATTTATCGACCCCGGCGGCGAGTCCGTCGAGGACGGCATCGGTGATCTTGGTTGTCGCACCGGTGTACTGGTACGTCTGGGTGAACCCTGCCGTTGCGGTCGCAACAGTGCCGGACCCGTCCATGCGAGAAATGTCGGTCTGGATCCCAACGGTCTTGCCTGTACCAGGGTCCGTCCCCGCCCAAGCGTAGGTCAACTGCCCGCCCCTCGACGTACCGGAACCGGGGCTGAACGCAACAGAGGGCGCCGCGCCCCCGGTATTGGCTTGGGTGATGAACCCGGACTGGGGCGCGAGCATCCGGCTGACGAACGCGCCTGCTTCCGGCAAGCTGGGGCCGTTCACGGGCAGCGGGCTACTAAAACTTTGGCCCGCATCCATTGAGTACGAGGCGAAAATCGCGTTCGGGTTGAACACGTTCTGGGGCTGACCCGTGGCAAAAAAATCGTTCGGCGACGGTGCAACACCCCGCGTGTTCCAGGCGATCACGACGGCCTTCGGGCGGCCCGTGTCCGGGTCCACCATCGAATCGGTTTGCGTGAAACTGCCGGACGTGAGCGTCGGCGTGTTGGTATCGACCGCAATCACCGGGTTCAACGCCGGGTCTTGGCCATTCTGCCAGCGGTGGATAATCGTCTGAGTCGCGTTGAACTTGTCGGGGCGAATCGCAGGGCTTGCACTAAAGCCGAAGCTCTCGACGATCAATGCCCCGGCAGACCGATCTGCCGTGTGTTGAAGGTAGGCGATGTAGAAAACGCCGTCACGACCCATTGTCACCGATGCGGACGAGGCATCGCTGAATGTCGTCCCGGTATCCCACGCTGCTGTGGGGTCAGGCAATCGTGTCCCGAAACCAGGGACGTTATTCCATGTGACACCAGCATTGCTTGAAAACAGCGCGACGACCTTCAATTGATTGGGGTTGTACGGGTTGACGGTGTTGTCGCCGAGTTGGTTCGCCACCATCACTTGCTGGTTCGTGTTCGTTGGGTTCACGGCAACGACGGGGTTGCTATAGTCCTGGGGCTTGCTGTTGGTCGGGTTGGGGTCCGACCGGGTCAACTGTGCGACAAGAGTCGGATTCGCCACGACCGGGGCAATCAGGTTTGCGGGCGCCAGTCGTTCCTCGGCTTCTTCCAACCGGGGTCGAATGAAGTGCTTCAGTCGGTTCGGCGTGGTGCTCGAGCGACGAATGCGATAGGTCCACCGGACGAACAATTCATTGAGCGACTTGTTCAACATGGAAAGACTGCCCAGAGATCAAAGGGAAGAATAAATAAGCACAAAAGCGGAGTAGACCGTCCCCTGCTATTCGACGAACCGCGACCGAATTAGTTGGCTACCACGTGGTTATCTTTGTAATTTTCACAAATATCCCCCGTCCCCCAAGCACACCGTCCGAGGCAGTCATGCTGTAGCGGTTAAACCGTTGCGGCATGGTATCACGGTCTTTAAGGTCACGTCTATCAACAGGTTACAATGAACGGCTCGGCTCATTTCCAGCTACCTTACCACGCTTCCCAAATCCACGCCAAGCCCCTGACCGGGAAATTCCGTCCGAACCGTGCCGGACCGTGACAAAGAAACCGATTCTCCAACCAGTATGATGCCGTAACGCTTTTTGGCCGCGTGCAACAAGCTACAATCGCAGTTCGGTTCGGAGATGTTGGCCACACCGTCAGGAGGAGTTTCGCTATGACCGCCACGGCTTGTTTCATTACTCGGAATCACGCGGCGTGTTTGGCCATCGCCATTCAGTCCGTGCAAACGGTCACGTCCCAAATCGTGGTCATGGATACCGGATCGACCGACGAGACCGTGGCGATTGCCCAAAAGCACGGGGCGGAAGTCGTACCGTTCACCTGGACGAACGACTTTGCGGCGGCCTGCAACAAGGCGTTGGAGACGGCCACCCACGACTGGATACTTTGGATGAACCCGGACGAATCGTTCAATCCGCGCGGCCTGGATGCCGTAACGCAAGCGATGACCCAGACCAACGTGCTCGCCTACGAACTCCGGGTTCAACAAGAGTTAAGTCCCGACCGACCCGCGTTCGGAACGGCCAACTGGCAACCCCGCTTGTTCCAACGACGCGACGAAATCCGTTACCAAGGCCGCATTCACCCGAAGTTCGTCACGCCACTTTTGACACTAGCGCCACGATTGGGACTGGAGATCAAGCAACTCGACGTGACGATTCACCGCTACGCTTATTTGTCGGTCCCGACGCCCGACAAAATCCGTTGGTCCGTGCAACTGCTGGAAGCGGAACTCCGCGACCGACCGGCACAACTGGATTTACAAATCGAACTGGGTCGAAACTTGTTGCTGCTAAATGACCCCGCCGGCCATCAAATCCTTGCCGATGCGGCGGATGTGGTCCGAACGATGTTCGAGACCAACACCGTTCCCCCGGCTGCGATCGGGTCGTTGCTGGAGTATCTGCTGACGGTTTCGCCGGAGCAATCGCGGAGTTCTGTGAAGCGTGAGGAATCGCTGACATGGGCCGAACGCTGGTGCCAGAACTCGCCGCCGGTGTTGTGGGCCATCGCAACGGAGCGGTTTGCCGCCGACGATTTCCCACGGGCCGCGTTCGCATTGAACCGCTTGCTAGAAATGGGCCGCACCCACCAGTACGACACCCGCGAAGGCTTCGACCCCGACATCCTCGGGCGATCCGCGCTCATGAACCTCGGCATCTGCCAGTTGCAAATGCGGCAATGGGACGACGCCCGATCATCACTACGAAAGCTGCTACCCGATGCCGCCCACCGCGATCGTGCGACGAGATTGCTGGAGTTGATCGACACCGAAGAAGCCAAAACTGGGAACTGAGTGTGTCAATACTTCCCCGACTGAATGTCGATTGATTGTATCGTCTGTCCGGTTCACTGCACAACTGTACAAAGGCAAGTCAAATCTGAAATGGGAAATCGTTGCTTTCAATCCGATGGGCGTCTAAAGTTTAACTTCGATATTCAAATCACTACGACCAAAGGTTCGCTTCAGTTTCCATCACAATGAGGACTTGACATGCAACTCTCGCTGATCCGCGGCATGTTCCTTCTGCTATGTGCTTTAACGCCAGCTCTGTTGCTAGCGGACGGACCAGATTCCACAACACCAAAGGAGAAGTTCCGCGAGACTGAGAAATGGGCGTCCAAAACTCGTGAAGCCTACAGCAAAGCTTATCAAGAAGCCAAGACGGATGACGCAAAAAAACGTGTCTCGAAGGACTACAGCGGTGAAAAATCACCAGACGCTGCTTGCGAAAAGATGCTGAAACTGGCCCGCGAGTACCCAAAAGACCCAATCGTACTCGATGTATATCTATGGCTAGTCAGCCGTCACCCATCCCGAGAGGAATCGAATCGAACCGCCGAGTTGGTCATTGCGAATTGGATCACGGATGAACAGATGGCGAGAGTTTGCCGCTCACTGTCACATATGCACAATTTCCCGGCTATCGACACTGTCTTAAGGACGGCAATTGAGAAAAGCCCTCACCGCAGTGTCCAAGGCTACGCGCGCTACAGCCTCGCAATGTCCTTGCAAAGTGAAGCCGACCGCAGACCAGTGCATTCGCCGAAAGAGCGGGAGCCATATGAGACTGAGGCTGTGAAACTTTTGCAAGAAGTTGTTGACCAATACTTCGACTTGAAGCACACCTTTTCAAACTTAGGTGATGCGGCGAACAAGGAGTTGTTCATAATCAGGAATCTCGGAATTGGGAGTATTGCACCTGAGTTGACGGGTCAGGATCTCGCCGACAAGACAATCAAATTGAGTGACACGCGAGGCAAGGTTGTGCTAGTTGCTTTCTGGGCGACATGGTGTGGGCCGTGTATGGGCGATGTGCCGAAGGAGCAGGCTCTGGTGAAACGATACGAAGGCAAACCGTTCGCCATCTTCGGGGTGAATGCCGACAAGGATCGGGAGGTAGCCCAGAAGGTCGGCGGGAAAGCGGGGATTACATGGCCATCGGTCTGGGATGGCGTCGATGGCCCAGTTGTCACCAAGTGGAACGTCCAAAGTTGGCCGACACTCTACCTGATCGATGCGAAGGGTGTCATTCGCTACAAAGGAGACTACCTTCGTACAACGAGCGTTCGTGAAAATAAGGACGGGAAACCGGAGCAGTATTACTTCCTCGACGATGCTGTGGAGGAACTCATGAAGGAAGTTGATCCAAGGAAGCCATAATATTTTGGAGATGAAACCTCTGACTTTGCCGCTTCTGTTCAAAAAACGGGATGGCCCAACAAGGTTGTAACACAATCCAAGTTCACTCCGGCTTGCCATACGGCCACGTCACGTTGCCGGCGGCGTAGCGTTGGGCCATTTCGCGGTAACGGGCGGCGATGGTTTTGGTCTTGGCAATTTCTTCGGCGGTTGCGGCCCGCACGACTTTCCCTGGTACGCCCATCACTACGGAACGGGGCGGGATCACCGCGAACGGTGGCACGACGGCCCCGGCAGCGATGATGCACTCTTCGCCGATGTCACAACTGGAAAGCAACTTGGCACCAATGCCCACGAGCGTTCCAGCCCCCACTCGCGTGCCGTGCAACACCGCCGCGTGGCCGACGACGACGCCCGCTTCAATCACATTCGGCACGCCGTAATCGCAATGCACGATGGCACCGTCCTGAATGTTCGACCCTTCGCCAATGGTGATCGGCGCGACATCCCCGCGCACCACGGCGCCGTACCACAGACTAACCCAATCCCCGAGCGTGACATCCGCCGTGACAACCGCATTGGCGGCGAGAAACACATTGCCGACACGTCGCATACGCTGACACCTGAAAGTAGGAAAAACTCATCTCGCTCTCAAAACGCTTTCAACAAATCTTCGATCACGCCATCCGCGAGGCACTTGCCGGACGGTGTGAGCGCCACTGACAACCCGGTGTCGTGAAGCAACCCGGTGGCGATCAAGTTTTGCAACCGCTCGCTGACCAAGTCGTTTAGCTCATAGCCTGTCTGCTCACGGAATAATTTGCGTTGAATGCCGTCACAACGACGGAGTTGGGTGGCGATTGTCTCGAAGGCTCGCTCCCGTGGCGCGAGTGTTTCCTGCTGAAACGTCGGGTTTTCACCGGCCAACACCGTGCGGATGTAGTGCTTCGTGTCCCGAGTATTTAGCTCACGACAACCGTTAATGTACCGTGCTGCGCCGACGCCGAAGCCGTAGTAGGCTTCGTTGGCCCAGTAGCGTTGGTTGTGAACGGACCGCCGACCGGGGCGGGCGAAGTTCGAGATTTCGTAGTGTTCAAACCCGGTTGCCGTGAGCCGTGCAATGGCGTGCTGATACATCGCCAACTCGGCTTCTTCGGGCACCGCAATGACTTGGCCCCGTGACCGTTGCTTCCAAAGCGGCGTGCCCTTTTCATACGTCAGCCCGTAAGTCGAAAGGTGGTCCGGTTCAAACGCCAGCGCCGCGTTCAGGTCGGCTTCCCATTCACTCAGCGTCTGGCCTGGTGCGGCAAAGATCAGGTCGAACGACAGCATCGGAATGAATTGTCGAACCGCTTCGACGGCTTGGGGAATCTGTTCGACGCCGTGCTGGCGATCGAGTGACTTCAGCAAGTGCGACTGAAACGACTGCACGCCGATGCTGACCCGGTTCACGCCGTGGGCCGCCAGCACGCGCACCTTCTCAGCATCCAGGCTTTCGGGCGTCGATTCAATACTGAACTCCGGGGCGTGACCAGTTAACGGTAACCACGTGTTGAGCGACGTTAATAACCGATCCAGTTGCTTCGCACTCAAGTACGTCGGCGTTCCGCCACCGATGAAAAGGCTCTCGACCGATCGCGGTTGACCAAGCAAACGGAGTTCGATTTCCAGGGCGTCGAGATAAAGTTCGATGAGGTGATCTTGCCCCGCCGTCACCGCGAAATCGCAATACCCGCAATGGTGACCACAGAACGGGATGTGAAGGTAGGCGGTGCGGGGTTCGACCCAGGCCGGAGCGGTGTAAGTTGACATGCCAACATTGTAAGCAACACGCACACGGGTAGCGGCAAAGTGTCGCTACCCGTGTGTCAATTTTACGGGAAGATGAACGCGGCTCCGACTAGCACGGACGCACCCGTTCCTAGTCCGAGGATGTCCACTTCGGGCGGGTACAGGAAGTAGGGCACGGGGCTACCCGGTAGGCATTTGCCGGCACTGGTGTCGTAACGTTCCCACAGGTGCGAGGCGAGATGCGTCGGCCACATGAACACGTCCTTGTAGAAGAACGCGGCGGACACGACCGGCTGAACGAAGCCTAAATCCCAGCCGTGCCGCTCGGAGTTTTTCTCTTCAAACAGCAGCCGTCGGTGAACCACATACTTGGGTTCCAGTAATGTTTGGGCCAGCGGGTACGACGCCGTTTTCGATTGGTACACCGTACCGACTGGCACGAGGGGTGTCACTGCGGGCGGTGCAAAGTTACTTGGTTTGGAGTCGATTTTCCGGTCACGCGCTTCTTGCACCAGTTCATCCGCGATCCGCTTGTTGAGTTCGGCATCGGACATCAGGCGAAACGCTTTTTCGCGGGTGATGCTGGTTTGGATCGGCTGTGCGACCGTCGTCGGGTCACTTTTGGGTTTATCTTTTTGGTCTTCGGGTGGGGTTTGCGCCACCACCGGGCGGTCCGCCGGCAGAAGTTGCCGAGGTTGCACGCCGATCGGGGCCGGGGGTGCAGGCATCGTGCCGAGAACCGTGGGCACCGTGACATCTCTGCCCGCCGGCTTTTGGAACGTCACCGTCCGACCTTGTGGACTCGGGTTGTACGGGTTCGGCGCATCTGCCGGGACCAATCGCGGCAACGAGGACGGTGCCGACGGTGGTTGCACCATCGGCGGCGACGTGCTAGGCGGCACGGTTGGGTACGGCTGAAAATTGGGTGCCGGTGGGATGATCGGCCCCGGCGGTTGCGCGGCGGCGCTGAACACGCCGACCGCGACAACGGCGAGACTAATCCCCATCCGAAGCCGTGTACGCGGCGGCGGAGTAGTTCGGTGATTCTTGCGTAAT
Organism: Fimbriiglobus sp.; assembly: GCA_043785105.1. Lineage (GTDB taxonomy): Bacteria > Planctomycetota > Planctomycetia > Gemmatales > Gemmataceae > Fimbriiglobus. Next base: position 5,856 of record JAYVXO010000145.1, on the reverse strand, counting down.
TGCGATGTCATGCGGGTGGCTCTCCTGAACCGTTGCCCCAGTAATTTGAATGAACCGCGCGTTGGTGCGAAGCTCTTCCAAGTTCCGTGAACCGACGTAGCCCATCCCGGCGCGGAGGCCGCCCACGAGTTGGAACACGAACGGTGCTAGGGCACCTTTGTAGGGGACTCGACCTTCAACCCCTTCGGGAACCAACTTGCCGTTGGTTCCGGGTGCAACCTTCTCACCCTGTTGGTAACGGTCCGCTGACCCAGCAGACATCGCCCCCAGGGATCCCATACCGCGGTAAGACTTAAAGCTCCGACCGCGATAAATAATCATCTGCCCAGGACTCTCGGCAAGCCCGGCGAACAGGCCGCCGATCATCACCGAGTACGCCCCCGCAGCAATCGCCTTCGTAATGTCGCCGGAATACCGGACCCCCCCGTCGCCGATCAGGGGGATGCCGCTTCCCTTCAACGCTTTCGCCGCGTTCGCAATGGCCGACAGTTGCGGCACGCCCACGCCCGAGACAATCCGCGTCGTGCAGATCGACCCTGGGCCGATGCCGACCTTGATGCCGTCCGCACCCGCATCCGCCAGTGCTTTCGCACCTTCGATGGTAGCAATGTTCCCCGCGATAATGTCGATCGCATGCCGTTTCTTCAACTCGCGCACCGTCTCGACCACGTTGCGGCTGTGTCCGTGGGCCGAATCCACGACAATGACATCCACACCAGCCCGAATCAGTGAATCGGCCCGTTCAAAATCAAACACGCCAATCGCGGCCCCGGCCCGCAGTCGGCCCCGAGAATCTTTACAGGCGTTCGGGAAGTTTTCGTTCTTCTCGATGTCCTTGATCGTGATTAACCCCTTCAGTCGATATTCATCGTCCACCAGGAGAAGTTTCTCCACTTTATTTTTAGTTAAGATCATCTCCGCGTCGTTCAACGTGGTGTTCTCGGGTGCGGTGACGAGGTTTTTTTTCGTCATCACCTCTTCGAGCTTCTGGTTGTTGTCCGTCAGGAATTTCAAATCGCGTCGCGTTAAGATGCCACGCAAAAACTTCTCATCGCCCGTCGTGATTGGCACGCCGCTAATGTGGTGCTGCTGCATAATCTGCCGGGCGGTGCCGACGGTGGCGTCCGGCGGCAACGTGATCGGGTCCGTGATGACGCCGTTTTCGCTCCGCTTCACTTTGTCCACTTCACGGGTCTGGGCAACGATGTTGAGATTTTTGTGAATAATCCCGATGCCGCCCTCTTGGGCAAGGGCAATGGCCAGTTCACTTTCCGTGACGGTGTCCATCGGCGACGAAATTATCGGGATGTTGATGCCGACGTTCCGCGTCAATTGCGTCCGAACGTCGGCATCTTTCGGCACAATTTCGCTGTAGCCTGGCTCCAGCAGAACATCGTCAAACGTGTAACCATGGTAAGCAATGCGATCGTGCATCCGGAACCTCGCGCAGCAGGTCGTGGGCAGATAGTGGTTGGGAATTATAGGGATGTTGCAAAATGCGGAAGGGGACGTGCGAACTTCGGTACAAATTGTGGCGTCGAATCGGCGAACTACTTTTGACGACCGCACTCGCTGTCGGTTTAGCAAATTGCACGATTCTTGTTTGAGCGCGACTGGACAGGAAGAGGATAATGTAAACGGGAAGCCAGTTTCCCCGGTTTGCGAGTCCGGTTATCGTCCACCCCAAGAGTTCACCATGATTCGCACTGCCATTTTCACGCTGCTGCTCTTGCTAGCCGGTACTCCGTGCGTGTCCGCCAAGCCAGACGCCCCCGCGATGGTTCCGGTTGAGGCTGAACATCTCACGCAACTCTTACGCGGTTTGTTGCTGGCGAATATCCCCACACCGATGGCCGAAACCGCGCACGATTGGGGCAAGCAACGGGACGTGCTGGTCGGGATGAAGTGGCACAAGCTGAAGCCCGAACCCAATCGGGCCATGCGGAACGATGGTCACTGGCAAAAAGTCCGCATTGAGGCCATTAACCCGAACGAATCGCTCGCTTTGGGAATCCGCGATATTGTGTCCCCGGAAACCGGCAAGACCACGTTTGAAGCACTTATCGGCATGAACGTGCGGACGTTTTACGAGCAACAGTTGTGGAAATCCGGCGTGCGAATATACAGCGGTGAAACACGGGCACGCTGTTGGGTGGCGTTGCGGGTCGTCTGTGAATTAACGTCCCGTCTCGAAAAGCAACCGGGGCAAATTCTGCCAGTTGCCGTGTTACGTGTCCGCGTGACCGAAGCCGATTTGCACTACACGAACCTCGTCGTCGAACACACCGCCGGTCTTGATGGCATCGCCGCAAAAGCTGTTGGCGACATGCTGCACAAGTTCATCAGCAAAGTGAAACCGCACCTCGAACGCGACCTCCTCGACAAGGCCAACGCCGCCATCATCAAGTCCGCCGACACCAAAGAAATCCGCGTCGAACTCGACAAACTGCTCCGGGGCAAAATCCCCGTAGTACGGAAGCCGGAGTGACCGAAGTAGCCACGTCATGGGTCATCCGAATACACGATCCGGCTGATGCGCTCGGCTCTTGTAGGTCGTGGTCGAGGCTCTGCGAGGCCCGACAATTTCGCCCGAAAATCTGCCAGACCCGCTGTCTTTGTCGGTATAGCAAGCTGGAACTACGGTTGGTTCGGGTTCTTCACTTCACCACGAGAAGGAACATGCCGCCCACGGAGCAGGCGTTGGCGTTGGTCGTGCGGGGGACGGATTGGAGCGAGACTAGCCGCATTGCGACGTTGTGGACGCGCGAGTTCGGCAAGGTGCGGGCGCTGGCAAAGGGGGGGCGGCGGTTGCGGTCGAACTTTGAAGTGGCGTTTGATTTGCTGTCGGTTTGTCACGTCGTGTTCATCCGGAAAAGCGGGGGGTTGGATTTGTTGATTGAAGCCCAAGTCGCGGAACGCTTCGGGCATTTGCGGACCGATTTGAACGCACTTTATGTGGGTTATTACGTCGCCGAACTCCTGGACACGACGCAAGATTACGACCCCCATCCTGGGTTATTTGATGCCGCGTTGGACACGATTCGGGCGTTCGCACAACCCCCGGTCGATCGGGCAGGGCGCGTCTCGGCGTTTGAGCTTGTTTGGCTCCGAGAGCTGGGTTATATGCCGCGACTCGATACCTGCGCCGGGTGCGAACGGGATCTCTCGGGTGTAGCCCGTGGGGAAGATCGGGTGGGGTTCAGCCCGGCAGTTGGTGGCGTGATTTGTTCCGAGTGTCTGCCCGCAAGCCGTGACCATCGACCGCTTTCACAGGGTGCGTGGAATGGGTTGCGAACGTTGGCAACCGGCGAACCGACGCTACCCAGTGCTATCCGGCGTGAAGTGCGCCAGACGTTAGGCCAAACGGTGAGTTATGTGCTGGGTCGCCGACCACGATTACTCGGGTATCTCGACGGATCGTGACCGAAACCGAGTGCGAACCGAGGATGGGGTTGTGAACGCGAGGGGAACCAACGCCATGTTCAACGCTCGACAAGTTTGGGCCGCTGCATACTGGGCAAACCCGTACCGGGCAAAACTGTACCGGGCAAAACTGTACCGGGCAAAACTCGGCGTACTGGTGGCCGCGTTCGTGGTCGCTTCCACGGGGTGCCAGCAACTGACGACGGCGCGTCAAAAGACGTACAACGCGGCGCGGTCGTTGCTCACCAGCTCCTACAACGACGCCAACGCCGAGCAAAAATTTGCCGCTGCGGAAGAGTTGTTCAATATGGGCGAGCATCACAAAGCCCAAACACTCTTCGCGGACATCGCCGACAACACCCAAAACGCCGCGTTGCTAGCCGAAAAAGCCCGCTACATGGAAGCCGAGAGCCTGCGTGAGCAGAAGAAATACCCGGCGGCCGTCGCGTCGTACAACCGCTTGTTGCAAGACTTCACGTTCGGGGCCTACCGCGAACGCGCGTGCAACCAGATGTACGCCATCGCCTACGAGTGGCTGGAGAAAGACACGCTCGCGGAAATCGAAGCGGAGCAGTCCGGCAAGAAGGTGCCGTGGTGGCAAGAACGCCCGAGTATGCCGAACGTGCTCGATAGCAAACGGCCCCTCTTCGACACCGAAGGCGAAGCACTCAAAACACTTGATAACGTCCAAACCCACGACGGCATCGGCCCCAACGCGGACCGTGCCTTGTTCTGGCTTGGCTACGTGAATTTCTATCGCGGTCGGTTCGACGAATCGGACCACTACTTCAGCCAGCTTGTCGAGATGCACAAAGATAGCAAGCTTCGCCCCGCCGCGCTCGACATGGCGATCATGGCGAAGAACAACAGCACCGGCGGGGCGGTTTACGACGCGGGCAAGGCGGCGGAGGCGTTGCAACTGATTCACCACGCCGAAGCGACGATGCCGGGCTATGCGACCGACCCGGAGAAGTCCGCGCAGATGACGCGGCAGAAGATGGCCGTGCGAATGCAGCTTGCCGAAAAGTATTTCAAGATGGCCGAGTATTACGAACGGACCCGCCACCCCGCGTCCGCCTACTTCTACTACGAACTCGTCACCCGACAGCACCCAGGCACGAAGTTCGCCGACGTGTCCAAGCAACGCATGGACGCCCTCGAAGTGGTCCGCAAGCAGATGGAAGCCGAACGGGGTATCGCCAAGCCACCGACGAACGATCCCGTCGATTTCATGCGAAACCAATGGGGTCGGTTGACCGGGAAGCCGAACGACCCGAGTGCGTCGGCTGATCCATTGCCGATCGCCCCGAACCCGAAAGATGGCGCAGTGCCGCAAGCGCTCCCACCGGACATCAGCAACCCTCGTTGAGAGTGAGTACAGGTAAATAAACTGGTTTTGTGCCCTGAAGGGGCACCGGGGTGAAGCAAAGCGGAACCCGTGGACAGCGACCCCCACATAACTACTCGCCCTGAAGGGGCGACGGAATTCCGCTGCCCCTTCAGGGCAGTTGCGTTTGGAGGTTACTACTACCACGGGTTCCGCGAAGCGCTCCACCCGTGGCTACATTCCATGACCCCTAACGGGGCCACCAAACCAGGAACTATTTTCCGTCCGCTTTTGTGACGCTCACCCAAGCCGACCGATTACATCGTTTTATCATTGAGCTTTATGATGAGATTAGACCCTATTTCGGATACCAGCAGAGCCTTGATGTACCACTCACGGTATTGCCTCGCTGTCATCGTCCTTGCCGTGTGCCTGTCGGCGATCGGGTGTCAGTCGGGGGGCAACTTCTCGCTGTTCGGCTACTCGACCGTGCCGCCGTTTGATCCGAACCTTCGCTCCGTGTCCATTCCGGTCTTCAAGAACACCACGTTTCACACGAACCCGTATCGCGGGGTCGAGGTGGACATCACGGAAGAAATCGTCCGGGAATTGAACGCTCGAAAATCGCCGATTCGTGTCATCTCCGATCCGACCCGTGCCGACACGGAACTGATTGGGACCGTCACCAACATTACGAAAACGCCACAAAACCGCACGCCGCTGAACTTCATTCGGGAATACGACGTGGTCATCGCGTGCCAAGTGGTCTGGCGGGACAACCGGACCGGACGGAATCTGACCGGCAGCCGTAAGCCGACGTTCCAAGAAGCACCAAGCAACCCGTTCGACCCGAACCGCGAAGCCCCGTTGCCACCGCCGCCCGACGCCGTAGCGCCGCCGATCACGATCAACGGCTATGGCCGAGTGTTGCCGGAACTGGGCGGCAGCACGGACTCGGGTGCTAAAATGGCCGCCCAGCAGATTGCCCGACAAATTGTGAACATGATGGAAAAGCCGTGGTGATATCCCGCGCACGGGTCGAATTGAGTGCCGGCCTCGACGTGCCGTGGGGTTCACCCCCACGGGTTGCGCAACCCGTGGGGGTG